>JAPLPS010000178.1 GCA_026400075.1 Polaromonas sp. | reverse complement strand
ACCATCGGCCACGATCAGCAGGCTCCAGCCCGAGGCGTCATCGTGCTGAACAAAAAAGTCATCATCCCGAAAGCTGCCCACATGCTCGTGGGAGCGCCCCCGGCGACTCGCCGCCGCGATGCTGAAACCCGGCCCGGCAATCAAGGCGGCATCGGTGTGGGGCTTGAAATAGGGAGCGTCGGCAGGCGGCTCCAGCTGCTTCCACAGACTGCGCGGGTCGGAATTGACAAACAGCAGGCATTCGCCCGCGTACTCGGCCACGCCGTCGCTGCTCCAGCGCAGCGCGATTTTGTAGTCGCCATCGACCAGCGGCGTTCCGCGCATCTCGCCAGAAGCCGGATCAAACGACAGGCCGACCGCCACTGGCAACCAGGCGTCGCAGATGCTGACCGGGTTTCCCGCCAAGTCTTTGCCCTCCAGCCGGGCCGCATAGGGCTGGCCGACTCTGGCGTTGGGCAGCTGAAACTGGATGCGCGGAGGGACGGGTTTAGCCAAGAGCCAGAGCGCGCTGATGTCCCGCAAATACTTTTCCGTGGCCTCGCGCAGCGCCGAACTTTGTAAAAAAATTGTCAGCTCGACAGGCGTCGCCGTGCTTCTGGCCTGCGCCAACGGGTCTAACCTTTTTTCAGCCGCATCGCCCGGTGAACTGGGCGAAAACACATGCTGAATCAAGGCCTGCAACTGCTGCTGGCGTTCGTGGTCGTCAAAAACATTCATTCTCATCCCCGCCCCCGCCCGACCTCGAAGCCGCCGTCATCGTCCTGCGCGACCGGCGAGAAGGAAACGGTTTTGTGGCACCACGGACAGACCACCGCCGCGTCATCGTTCAGGCACAAAAGCTTGCCGCAGCCGCAAACGGCAAACGCCGTGCGCGCGCCGCAGTGCGGGCAGCCCGGCGAGCCGACCAGCTCTGAGGTGTTGACCTTCAAATCCGCCGCGTGCGGGTCTGACCATTCAAAATAATCCTCCTCCAACGGGTAGCAACCGGCAATTTCGTAGCGCACAACTTGCAGCTTGAAGTCGCGCATCGCCACGTCCTGCACCGCCTTGTCGTACTTGATGAGGTAGGGGCGGCCGGTTTTCTGGCAGCGCCCGGTCAGCGTCACCGTGGCCTCGTCGGCCAGCGTGGCGGGCGGCTCCTTGACCAGTTTCAACACGCTCTCGTCGAGAATGCGCAGCCCCTGAAAATCGCTGCCCTCGCCGACGCTTTTGCTTTGCGCCGCAACGGAGGCCGTCACCCAGTTGATGAATTTCTTGAAGTCGCCTTCCTGCGCGTCTTCAAAGACCAGGACGTTGTCGGTCAGGCGCCGCAGCGCCGCAAAATCGACCGCCTGACCGAGCCCGACGGCAATCAAGGTGGCTTTTTTGGCGTAATGCGCGTTCCAGCGCTCAATAGACTGGGCCGGATCGTCGGTCGGGCGGCCATCGGTGAGCAGATAGACGATGGGCCGCCAGTCGCCCTTGCGCTCAGCGGTGGTTTTGACGACGGACTTGTCGATTTCGGCCATCAAGGCGTCCAGTGCCAGCCCCAGATTTGTGCCGCCGCCCAGCGGCAGCCGGGGCGGATAAAACGAGACAATTTCCACCAGCGGCACAATGGTTTTGGCCACGCCCGCAAAAGCAATCACCGAGAAAAAAACCGTCTCCAGCGCCTGCGGATCGGTGCGCAGCGATTTGACGACGGCGGCGACAGCGCCTTCCATTTTTTTCAGGTTCTGGCCCACCATCGACTCGGAACAGTCGAGCACGAAAAACACCGGTAAACGTCTCATTTTCGGCAGCCTTTTTTTGTCAGAAAACCAGTTGAACTTCCGGCGGCGGTGGCGGCAGCGACACTGGCCCGGCCAGCCCGGCGCTGCTGCTGCCCACGGCAACGCTGGCCGACACCCACTTGAAAAAGCCCGAGAACGCGGCGGCGTCCATCGTGTCCATCGTCACCACACGGTCGGTCAGTTCGAGCAGGTAATCCTGCTTGGCCTTGGGGCCAGCGGCGCAGGCCAGGATGGAGCCGAAGTTGCGCTTTTTGACCTCGGGAATCGCCTCGCGGAAAGCGTGCAGGTCGGACGGGCTGCCATCGGTCATCAAAAACACCAGCGGACGCCAGTCGCCCTTGCTGTCAGCGCTTGATTTTTTCACGTCGCTGTCCACGCAGGCAGTCAGCAGGTTCAGCGCCGCGCCCATGAAAGTGGCGCCAGAATTGGGAATTTCGATGCCGGTAAAGCGCACCTGATCGAGCGGCGTCAGCGGCATGAACACCTGGGCTTCGGTGTCAAAAGTGATGATGGCCAGATGCACGCTTTCCAGCGCGTAAGGGTCTTGGCGCAGCGTGCTGAGCATCGCTTGCAGCCCCACATTGACCGAGTGCAGCGGCTCGCCGCGCATGGAGCCCGAGGTGTCGAGCAAAAGATAAACTGGCAGGCGTCGGGTACTCATGGCGGCTCCGGTTTTAAGCAAACTTCTTGAGCCACTCGACAAACGAGTCGGACGCCGACGGCGTTCCGAGCGCGTTGAATTTCCAGCCGTCAGCCTCGCGGACCATTTCGGCAAACAGCATCGAGCGGCAGTTTTCATAGGCCGCGCCGCCCGACAGGTCAAAGCGCACCATTTCGCGCTTTTTGCCATCGACGGCGCGAATGAAGGCGTTCTTGACCATGCCAAAGCTCTGCTTGTTTTCCTGCCCTTTGTAAATCTGGACGACAAAAACGACTTTTGCATACTGCTGCGGCAGGTCGTTGAGCTTGACGATGATCTGTTCATCGTCGCCGTCGCCCGCGCCGGTGCGGTTGTCGCCGGTGAGCCAGATCTGGCCCGAGTTGTGGCGCATGTTGTTGAAGAAAATGATGTCGCCATTCATCAGCGTGGCGTTGCCGCTGCTGTCGCGGCCCAGATCGTGGACTTTGCCGTCGGCGCCGCACAGGAAGGCGATGACATCGAGGTCATATTCCTCTTCCTTGGCGCCAAAAATGCCGCCGAGAAAGCCTTTTTTCTTTTCCTGAATGTCCCAGCCCAGACCGATGGTGACCATAGACAGGTCGTTCTCGCTCTTCTTGAGGCTGACGCCATGCCCTTTTTGCAGAGAAACTGCCATTTTTATTTCCTTATAAAACTACGTTGACTTCGGGCGGTGGTGGCGGCAAATCGCTCAGCCCCGTGACCTCTTTTTTCGTCAGGTCGATTTTCTGGCTGCCGGTGGAAACACTGGCCGAGACCCATTTGAAAAAGGCTTTGATGGTGCTGGCGTCCGCCGTATCGAGCTGGACCACCACTTCGGTGATCTGCTTCAGAACGCTGGTGTCCGCGCCCTGCCCGGCGGCGCAGGCAATGACCAGGCCGGTGCGCACTTTTTTCAGCCGCTCCAGCCCTTTTTTCCAGTCGTCGGTCGGCGAGCCATCGGTCATGATGAAGACGATGGGCTTCCAGTCGCCCTTGACCTGCGCAGTGGTTTTGCCGACTTCGGCCTCGATTTTGTCGGCCAGCAGCGCCAGCGCCGCGCCCAACTCGGTGCAGCCGCTGGCCGAAAACGTGGGAATCTGAAACGTCGCCAGCTCGGTCAGCGGCACGATTTGCCGGGCCGTGCTGTCAAAGGTGATGATGGACAAAAAGGCGGTTTCCAGCGCATACGGGTCTTGGCGCAGCGTCGAAACCAGCACCTGAACGCCATTTTTTACCGCCTCAATCGGCTCGCCATGCATGGAGCCGGAAGTATCCAGAAGAAGGTAAACGGGCAATCGTCTCATCGGGCATCCCTTTGGTTGTTCAGCTTATTTTTCTCATCTTAGCGGTTTTGCCTGACGCAAATGCCCCCTGCGGTGCGGCGCTGGCGGCCGGGCCGCGATAATTGCCGCCATGAATTCCCTGCCCGCGCAAGATAGGCCGCAACCCCAATCCCCGACTGATTTGTTTGTCTCCTTCACCCTGCTGGCGCTGCAGGGCTTTGGCGGCGTGATGGCCGTGGTGCAGCGCGAGCTGGTGGAGAAAAAACGCTGGATGACGCGCGAGGAGTTCATTGAAGACTGGGCCGTCGCCCAGGTCATGCCCGGCCCGAATGTGGTGAACCTGTCGATGATGATTGGCGCACGCTCGTTTGGCTTCAAGGGCGCGATGGCGGCGCTGGCCGGGATGCTGACGGCGCCCTTGATTCTGGTACTGCTGCTGGCGCTGGTTTATGCCCGGTTTTCTGATTTTCCGGGCGTGGCGGGCGCGCTACGCGGCATGGGCGCGGTGGCCGCCGGGCTGATTGCCGCCACGGCGCTGAAACTGGCGGGCGCGCTGGTCAAAAACGTACTCGGCCTGCGCCTGTGTACGGTGCTGGGCGTGCTGTGCTTTGCGGCGATTGCGCTGCTGCGCTGGCCGCTGGTCTATGTGCTGATCGGCCTGGGCGGCACGGCCTGCGTGCTGGCCTATCAAAAGCTCAAGCCATGAACGGCGCGCTGACACTGGTTTTAACCGTGCAGGACTGGCTGAACCTGCTGTTTCATTACCTGATGCTGTCGCTGCTGTCGGTGGGCGGCGCGGTCAGCACCGTGCCGGACATGCACCGCTTTCTGGTCGAGCAGCAGCACTGGCTGACCGACGCGCAGTTCAACGCCTCGATTGCGCTGGCGCAGGCGTCGCCCGGCCCGAACCTGCTGTTTGTCGCGCTGCTGGGCTGGAATGTCGGCCTGAATGCGGGCGGCTGGCCGACCGGCCTGCTGGGCGTGTTGCTGTCGCTGATGGGCATTCTGGTGCCCAGCACGGCGCTGACCTACGCCGCCGCCCAATGGGGCCACCGCAACCGCGAGCTGCGGGCGGTGCGTGCTTTCAAACAGGGGCTGGCGCCGATTGTCGTGGCGCTGTTGATGGCCACCAGCTGGATCATGGCCAGCGCCAACGGCAGCCATGTTGCCAACTGGCCGCTGTGGCTGGTTACCGCTGCCACCGCCGTGATCGTCTGGCGCAGCCCTGCCAGCGCCCCGCCTTGTCCACCAGCAGCACATCGACTTTCCAGCGCGCCGCCAGGGTCAAAGCGCGCGCCGTACCCGCGACAAACATCACCTTGGTCAGCGCGTCGGCCAGCGCGCAACTGCTGGCAGCCACGGTGACGCTGGCCAGCTCCGGCGGCGAGTAGCCGGTATGCGGGTCAAAAATATGGTGGTTTTTAAAATCGCTGCTGAACACCGTCTGCTTGTCCGCCGAGGTGGCGATGCTGCGGCCCTGCAGCCGCAACTGGGCGATCAAGCGGCTTTCGTCGCGTGGATTGGCAATGCCCAGCGTCCAGCCGTGCTGCGCGTCGGGCTGGCCCAGCGCCGTCCATTCGCCAGTGTCGATCAGCGCGTGTTCAATGCCAGCGGCCTGCAACTGGCGGCGCACCAGATCGGCAGCATAGCCTTGCGCAATGCCGTTGAGGGTGATTCCCATGCCCGGCTTCGTGAAGCGGATGCGGCGCGGCGACAACTCCAGCGCCTGCCAGTCCACCCGGCTGCGCGCCTGCAGCACCGCCTGGCCCGATGGCAAGCCCGCATCGTCGCGCTGCGCCGCCTCGAACGCATTCCACAGCGGCTGCACCGTCACATCAAACGCGCCGCCGCTGCGCTCTGACACCGACTGCGCCAGACGCAAAATACCGAGCAAATCCGGGTGCGGATCCGCCAGCACGCCGTCGCGGTTCAGACGGCTGAGCGCACTGTGCGGATCGAACAAACTCATCTGCGCCTCGACATGGCGAATGGTGGCAACCGCGCCGTCCAGTGCCCGCTCGGCAAGCGCCGGATCACGGTGCGCCACGCGCAGCGACAGCGTCGTGCCCAGCCCAAGCAGCGGGCGCGTCTGCCAGTGCAGCGCATCGGCCTGACGCTGCGGCGCTGCTGCGCTGACGCCGCCGCCCAGACGCCCGGCAGCCACACCGGCGGCGCCCAGCAGGCCAAGCCCCAGGCTGGCTTGAAACAGGTGGCGGCGTTTCATGCGCGAACTCCTTCAGAAGATTCAGAAGATTCAGAAGATTCAGAAGGGACGGCCTCACGCGGCGCGGCCACCGGATGAATCGGAATCACGGCGCGGCGCTTTTCGAGAATCAGCGGCACGCACAGTTCGTCGCTTTGCTCAATCGCCACGCAGTCCAGGCACTGGAAGCATTCTTCATAGACGATTTCGCCGGTTTTCTTGATCGCCTGGTACTCGCAATCGTGCTGGCAGCGCTGGCAAGGTTTGCCGCACTCGGCGCGGCGCACCAGCCAGTCAAAGCGCCGCAGCCGCCCGAACAGCGCCATGCCCGCGCCCAGCGGGCACAGGTAGCGGCAAAAGCCTTTATAAACAAACATGCTCAGCAGCAGCAGGCCCAACGCCCACGCCAGATACGGCCAGCCGCGCACAAACAGCAGCGTGATGCTGGTCTTGAACGGCTCGACTTCCACCAGCCGGTCCGTCCACGGCACCGAGACCAGCGCCGTCAGCAAAATCGCCGCCAGCACCGCATATTTGACTCGCTTGAGCCGCTCGTCAGTGCGGGCGCTGAAGCGAATCTGCGGCACCCGCAGCCGCTGAGCCACCTGGCTGGTCAACTCCTGCAAAGCGCCAAACGGGCACAGCCAGCCGCAAAACACGCCGCGCCCCCAGAAAAAGAAAGTGACGCCAACAAACAGCCACAGCGTCACCGTCATCGGGTCGTACAGGAAAAACTCCAGGCTGCGCCGGGCCGCCAGCGCCTGCACCAGCGCCGTCAGGTTGACGATGGACAGCTGGCCCTGCGCATACCAGCCAATAAACAGCAGCGTGAACAGCAAATACCCGGTGCGAAAGCGGCTCAGGCGACGCCGGTCAGCCGACAGCCAGCGCTGATGATTCAAAGCCCAGGCGAGCACCGCCAGCCCGGCCACCAGCAGCGCCAGCTCCCAGGCGCGGTCTGTCCAGATCGAGCGCCAGGTTTTGTTGTCGGCATGCGCGGCTTCAAAATACTTGTCTGGCAGTTCGGACACCAGCGTGAAATCCTTGCCGACGCGCTCGGCGTACATCACGCCCTTGCTGCGCGTCACGCGCAAGTCAAAAGCCAGCGGCTGCGCCGGATCCAGCCCCGACGGGCCGATGACGCGAAACACCTTCCACTCCGCCGACTGCAGCGGCGCGGGCAATTTGAGCGACGTGTCGATGTCCATATCGCGGATTTCCAGCGGCAGACTGCCTTGATGCACGTTCAGGCGGTTCGGCACCGCGCCGCGCACAAAATCCTCGCCCAGCATCGAATAATCGCCGCTGGCGATGACCAGCAAGGCGCTGTCGCCGGGCTCCAGCCGCCCCTTGAGGTAATCCCAGTCTTTCGGCGAAAGCAGGTTGCGCCCCACCGAAGGCACTTCCAGATGCGCCGCGTACAGCGTGACAAAGGCGCTGTCCGGCGCGCCAGCGGCCAGCGGGTCCAGCCCCGCGCCAATAGTGCCCGCAAAAGCCGCCTCCACCTCGCGGCGGCTGAAAATCTTTTGGCTGATCAAGCCCGCCTTGATCAAAGCGTCCCAGTCCATAGGCTGGAACACATCGGGCCGGATGCGTGCAATCAGATCGGGGTCGCGCCCCTTGGCGTAACCGAGCTTGGCCCGCGCCACTTTCAGCGATGCCGACAGCAGGCTCTGGTTCAAAATCCGCACCGACGCCGTCGCCTTGCCGACGCCGTGGATAAACACATTGGCGTTGCTGGCGCTGTTTTTGTCGGCGCCAATTTTGATGTTCTGGTTCAGCGACAGCCCTTTGTACTGGGCCACAAAACTGAGCATCGGCCCCTCGCCCAGGCCTTCGACAAACACCGGCTCGTGCTGCGACAGCACCTTGACGCTCATAAATTCGCCCTTGGCGTCCAGCGCCACCAGCAAATTAAACGGCGTGCCGGAAAAGCCGGGAATCGGCGCCAGATCAATCGACTCGAACACATAGCCGACCAGCGGGGTCGATGTGGCGTCCTGCTTGAAGAGCGGCCACACCGGCAATTCGGTTTCCTTCTCGCCGACGATCAGCGGCGACGGAAAAGTGGCCAGCATGCTGGCCTTGGTCATCACGCCCGCGTGGGCGGGCCAGGCACAGGCCAGCAGCCCCCAGCAAGCCAGCGCCACCCACAGGCGGCGCGCCAGGGACAAAATCATATGCATAGTTACCACATCGTCCTCATACGGCGCGCCGGGGCGGGTCTTGGCATTTTTGGGGAGCTTGAAGGCTTGAACGCTTGAACGCTTACTTGGCCAGCGAAAGAATCCAGGCCACCAGCTGGCGGGCATCGCCTTCGGTAATGGCGACGGCGTTCGGCGGCATGGCCAGACCGGCGGCCTTGTTCTTCCAGTGGCTGGAATAGGGATTCGAACCTTCCAGCACAATGCGGGTCAGAAATTCGGTGGCGCCGGGCTTGTCCTTGTACTGCGCAGCGACATCTTCCCAGGCCGGGCCAATCGGCAGCGCGCCGTCCTTGCTGACCTGGTGCTTGATGGTGTGGCAGGCGAAGCAGCCCGCGTTGGCGGCCATTTTTTGCGCCTTTTCGAGGCTGGCCGTGTCGGCTAAAACCGCCGTTGACGCGAGCATGAGAAGACCCGTCAGGCCGGCGCGCAAAGTGCGATGAATCATGATGAAAACCTCCAGTTGAAAAAATAATGCAAGTCTGCGCGTGTTTCTGCAATATTTGAGCCAAATCAACCGTTCAAGCAAAAAAGGCAATTCCTATGATGACGTAAGGTTTTTCCAGTGCCGAAAGTCCTGACACCAGATCCTTTTTTGCACACTGTTCATGTTTGGCACAGTCTTAGGTGTTGAGATGGAACAATTGAACCAGTGAGGGCAACTTTGAAGAGACGAGGAAATTACGGGGCATTGAGGCTGCGCAGCAAACCGCCGTATTGCCCTGCACCAGCGATTTTCATATCTGAGATGGAATTAATGCCACTGACAGGCAGAGTCAAAAAAATGAAACCATGCAGCCTTGGCCTGATTTTGTATTGAAGCCGACAATACAAACGGTTTTCAATCTACAAATCACTACCTCAAAAAAATTTCTGGCTGTTGTTGTATTAAATTGTAAATTTTGATAGCATCAGTTCGTTCAATCTACATCAAACTCCAACGGATAAAATGAAAAAAGTCACGCTAATACTACTTCTACTGCTCGCATCCTTGAATGCAAGTGCAGAATCCAAAGAAAATGCGAAACCCACCACACCCGGCTCTTCAGAAGCCATTGATGAAAAGGCTAATGACACAAAAACTTGCGCAAAGAAAATGGAACGGTTTTATAAGAGCCAAGACTGCCTTGCCCCCTATAAAAACACGAACGGGACCATGAAGCCAGATGCCTTTAAAAACTGTGCTGATATCAAATACCCCACCGAGTGCCAATACTCCAGTTAAATTCATTATTAAACATCAGCAATTTTCAGCGAAAAAATCCGAAAAATGTCTCCCAGCCTTCGCATAGCGTCCGAATCAGACGCCGCTGAAATTGCCATTCTGGTGAATCGAGCTTACCGTCCAGCCCCACATGAGCGGCGCTGGACGCATGAAGCCGATCTGATTTCAGGCCCAAGAACATCGACGGCGCAAGTGCTTTCGCTCTTCAGGCCGGAGTCGTGCATTCTGGTTTTGTCTGCGGGGTCGAAAATCGTTGCCTGCGTTCACTTGCTGAACGAAAAACCCAGCGTTTATATCGGAATGCTGGCAGCCGACCCGGCGCTTCAGGCTCAAGGGCTGGGCAAACAAATGCTGCAGCACGCCGAACGGCACGCGGCGGCGCATTTCAACGCCTCGGTCTTTAAAATGTCGGTTTTGTCGTCCCGGCCCGAGCTGCTGGCGTTTTACCAGCGACGTGCTTATGTCTGTACGGGCGAGATTGAAGATTATCCGGTTGCTGCGGGCGTGGGCCAGCCCATCATCGAAGGTCTTCAGGTGATTTCGCTATCAAAAACCCTGAAATAATTTCATGCAGCACGTTCTAATTATTCACGAAGTGAAATCGTACCCGGCATGGAAAATAATTTTCGATGAAGCCGCCGATATCCGAAAAGTAGCAGGTGAAATCAGTTATCAATTACTGCGATTTGATACCGATGCCAACCACATCGTCCACTTTTCTGAATGGTCATCGCTGGAAAATGCGCGCCGCTTCTTTGAGTCACCGGAATTGGTGGCTATCAGAATAAAAGCGGGTGTCAAAGCACCCGATTTTATTTATTTGCAAGAGCTGGAACGCGGCATTTTGTAGCCGCCGCATTTCATAGCTATTTCACGGCTGTTTTATTTTTAAACCTTGCGCTGGCGCAGGGCTTCGTACAGGCACACGCCGCTGGCGACGGACACATTCAGGCTTTCGACAGCGCCGCGCATCGGAATGCTGACCAGCTCGTCGCAGGTCGTGCGCGTGAGTTGGCGCATGCCCTCGCCTTCTGCGCCCAAAATCAAGGCGACGGGGCCGGTCAAATCCACGTCGTAAATCGTTTTTGTCGCGTCGTCGCTGGTGCCAATGCACCAGATATTGCGCTCTTTCAATTCGTTCAGCGTGCGTGCCAGATTCGTCACCATGAAATACGGCACGGTTTCGGCGGCGCCACTGGCGACCTTGGCCACGGTGGCGTTGATGCCGGCGGCGTGGTCTTTGGGCGCGATCACGGCCTGTGCGCCCGCACCGTCAGCCACGCGCAGGCAGGCGCCCAAGTTGTGCGGGTCGGTCACGCCGTCGAGCACCAGCAGCAGCGGCTGGGCGCTGCCGGATTCTTCGAGCTGCTCCAGCAGCTCGTCGAGCGACGTGACCTGCGCGACGGCATCGACACGGGCGACGACGCCCTGGTGGCCGTG
>JAPLPS010000388.1 GCA_026400075.1 Polaromonas sp. | reverse complement strand
GCACCGACGTCATGCTGTTCAACGGCATGCTGCACATCATGCTGTGGGAAGGCTGGACCAACCCCGCCTTCATGGCCGCGCACACCAGTGGTTTTGAAGCGCTCAAAGCCACGGTGCGCGACTACAACCCCATTTTTGTGGCGCAGACCTGCGGCATCTCCAAAGAAGCCCTGCTGCAGGCCACACGCCTGTTTGCCGGTATTGACGATGGCCATTCGACACTGCGCCGCCCCACACTGAGCCTGTATTGCCAGGGCCTGAACCAGTCCAGCAGCGGCACCGCCAAGAACGCCGCGCTGATCAACCTGCACCTGGCCACCGGCCAGATCGGCAAGCCCGGCGCCGGGCCGTTCTCCCTCACCGGCCAGCCCAACGCCATGGGCGGGCGCGAAGTCGGCGGCATGGCCAATCTGCTCAGCGGCCACCGCGATCTGAGCAACCCCGCACACCGCGCCGAAGTCGCCGCGCTCTGGGGCGTTCCCAGCGTGCCGGAAAAGCCGGGCAAAACCGCGATTGAAATGTTCCAGGCCGCCGCCGACGGCGAGATCAAGGCGCTGTGGATTGCCTGCACGAACCCGGCCCAGTCGATGCCCGACCAAGCCACCGTGCGCCGCGCCTTGGAGCGCGCCGAGCTGGTCATCGTGCAGGAAGCCTTTGCCAGCACCGCCACCTGCGCCTTTGCCGATTTGCTGCTGCCCGCCACCACCTGGGGCGAGAAAACCGGCACCGTCACCAACAGCGAGCGCCGCATCAGCCGCGTGCGCCCGGCCGTCGCCGCGCCCGGCGAAACCCGCCACGACTGGCAAATCGCTGTCGATTTTGCCCAGCGGCTCGAAAAGCGGCTCCAGGCGCAACGCCCTGATGCCAGCCAGCCCCCATCCGGGTCTCATGCCCAAGGGGAAAACAGCCCGACGGACGCGACGACGCGCAGCCTGTTCAACTACACGACGCCCGAAGCCCTGTGGAACGAGCACCGCGAATCAACACGCGGGCGCGACCTGGACATCACCGGCATGAATTACGCGATGCTCGAAGCCGCGCCCCAGCAATGGCCGCTGCCCGAGGGCCAAACTGTCGGCAAAGCGCGCCTGTACGAAGACGGCATTTTTGCCACCGCCGACGGCAAGGCGCAATTTGTCAACACCGTCTATAAACCTGTCGCCGAGCCGCGTGAATCGCGCTTTCCGTTCTCGCTGACCACCGGGCGGCTGCGCGACCAGTGGCACGGCATGAGCCGCACCGGCACGCTGGGCCGCCTGTTCGGCCACGTCGCCGAGCCGTCGGTGCAGATGAACGCGCAGGACATGGCGCGCCGACTGCTCAAAGAAGGCGATCTGGTGCATGTCACCTCCAGGCGCGGCTCCATTTTGGTGCCGGTGCAGGCCTCGGCGGAAGTCGGGTTGAGCCAGGCTTTTATCGCCATGCACTGGGGCGAGGAATATCTGAGCGGCGTCTCCAGCATCGGCCACCCGCTGGCGGGCGTGAATGCGCTGACAACCTCGGCCTTTTGCCCCAGCTCCAAGCAGCCTGAACTCAAGCACGCCGCCGTCAAAATCCTGAAAGCCGAACTGCCCTGGTCGCTGCTGGCCGTGGCCTGGCTGCCCGACGGTGAGGCGCTGGCCGCCCACGAGCAGCTCAAAGCGCTGATGCAGGCTTTTCAGTTCACCAGCTGCGTGCCGTTTTCCAACAACACGCCGCTGCAAACCAGCGCCACCGCGCCCGATCAGCCCAGCAGCGAGCGCACCGGCCTGCTGTTTCGCGCCAGCGCCCACGAAGCGCCGTCCGAAGAAACGCTGCTGACGCTGGAGCGCATCCTCGGCCTTGATGGCGCGGACGCGCTGCACTACGCCGACCGCAAAAAAGGCCAACGCCGCACGATGCGCCTGGTGCGCAGCGCCGACGCCCAAGCCGAGCTGACCGGCTTTGTGCTGGCGGGCGACACCAGCGCCCAGGCCTGGATCACCACGCTACTGAAAGACGAGCTGCCCGCCCAGGCTTACGGCCGCCTGCTGCTGCTGCCCGGCGCCAAGCCGCCAGTGGCGGTGCAGTCACGCGGCAAGCCGGTCTGCACCTGCTTTAACGTCAGCGACATCGCCATCGACGCGCACCTAGAAAGCCTGCAGCGCGACGGCGACGCGATAGACCGGCTGAGCAGCGACGAAGTCCGGCTCAGCTCGCTGCAGGCAGCGCTCAAGTGCGGCACCAACTGCGGCTCCTGCGTGCCCGAGCTCAAGCGCCGCGTGCGCGCTGCCCGCGCCGCCGAGGCGCCAGTGGCACCGGTAGCGCGCCCCGTCATTCCGATCCGGCAAATCGCCTGAGCGTTTGCAGCAAACCCGGCCGCTATACTGAAAAATTTTGCATAAATCCCCATGAGCATCAGCCACTACATCAAGGAAATCGGGCGCGGCAAGGACGGCGCCCGCCACCTGTCCCGCGAACAGGCCGCCGACCTGCTCGGCCAGATTCTCGACGGCACGACGGGTGATCTGGAAATCGGCGCCTTTTGCCTGGCCATGCGCATCAAGGGTGAAACGCCGCAAGAGATGGCCGGTTTTCTCGACGCCATCCACCAGCGCCTGAATCTGGTACACGCCAGCGGCCCCACCGTGGTGCTGCCCAGCTACAACGGTGCGCGCAAGCTGCCAGTGCTGACGCCGCTGCTGGCGCTGCTGCTGGCCCGCGAAGGCGTCAGCGTGCTAGTCCACGGCACGCCCACCGAATCGAGCCGGGTGGTGTCCTCCGATGTGCTGGCGCTGCTGGGCGTTCCGGCACTGACTGCCGTCAAAACCCTGGCGCCCGGCGAAGTCGCTTTTGCGCCCACCGAACTGCTCAGCCCGGCGCTGAAACGCCTGCTCGACGTGCGCCGCGTCGTCGGCCTGCGCAACCCGGCGCACAGCCTGGTCAAGCTGATGAACCCGGTGGCGGGCAAGGCGCTGGTCATCAGCAGCTACACGCACCCCGAATACGCGATTTCAATGGCCGCCACCTTTGGCCAGATTCAGGGCAACGCCATGCTGCTGCGCGGCACCGAAGGCGAAAGCGTCGCCGATCCGCGCCGCTCGCCGCAACTGCAGGGCTTTATCAACGGCCAGTGCGTGCTGCAGCACGAAGGCGTCAAGGGAACCCTGCCCTCGGTGCCGGATCTACCCAAAGACATTGACGCAGCCAGCACGGCGACGTTTATTCAATCGGTGCTGGCAGGCGCCAGCCCACTGCCACCGTCGATTGCGCAGCAGGTGGAACACATCTTGCGATTGGTCAAGCAACTATGAACAATTCAAATTTTTTCAGCGCCCACGGCAGTGTCACCCTGGTCGGCGCCGGGCCGGGCGACCCGGAGCTGCTGACGCTCAAGGCGCTCAAGGCCATCCAGCGCGCCACCGTGCTGTTTGTCGATGACCTGGTCAGCGAAGAAATCGTCGCCTTCGCGCCACCGCAGGCGCGCATCGTGCGCGTCGGCAAGCGCGGCGGCTGCAAATCGACGCCGCAGGAATTCATCCAGAAACTGATGGTCATCGCCGCCCGCGAAGGCCAGACCGTCGTGCGCCTCAAGGGCGGCGACCCGTTCATCTTCGGCCGGGGCGGCGAGGAAGTCGAACACCTGCGCGAAGCGGGCATTGAAGTCAAAGTCATCAACGGCATCACCGCCGGCCTGGCCGCCGTGACCTCGCTGGGCGTGCCGCTGACGCACCGCGAGCACGCACACGGCGTGGTCTTCGTGACCGGCCACGCCAAGCCCGGCGACCGCGGCACCGACTGGCCCGCGCTGGCCGCCACCGCCCACAGCGCCCGGCTGACGCTGGTGATTTACATGGGC
>JAPLPS010000030.1 GCA_026400075.1 Polaromonas sp. | reverse complement strand
GACGACGAACTGCGGCTTGATGACCTCGCGGTTGGCGCGGTCGTACTTCAGGCAGTCCTTCTTGCGCCACTCGTCGATCTGCTGCCACCAGGCCTGCACGCCCTTGTTGATGCGCGTGCCGGCGCCGAACGCCGCCTGCACCTGCGAGGAGAACTCGGTCAGGCACTCGCGCACGTCGCCCACGATCGGCACGTCGACCTTCACGCGCTTGGAGATCGACGACGGATCGATGTCGATGTGGATGATCTTGCGTTCGTTTTGCGCAAAGTGCTTGGGGTTGCCAATCACGCGGTCATCAAAGCGGGCGCCGATGGCCAGCAGCACGTCGGAGTGCTGCATCGCGCTGTTGGCCTCCAGCGTGCCGTGCATGCCCGGCATGCCAATGAACTTGCTGTCGCTGGCAGGGTAAGCGCCCAGGCCCATCAAGGTGTTGGTGCAGGGATAACCCAGCATATCAACCAGTGTGCGCAGCTCCTGCGAGGCATTGCTGAGCAGCACGCCGCCGCCGGTGTAGATGCAGGGCCGTTTGGCGCTCAAGAGCAGCTGCAGCGCCTTGCGGATCTGGCCCGCGTGGCCTTTGCGCACCGGGTTGTAGGAGCGCATTTCAACTGTTTGCGGATAGCCGGCATAGGCCGTCTTGTTGAAGGAAACGTCCTTCGGAATATCGACCACGACGGGGCCGGGACGGCCGGTGCGGGCAATATGAAAAGCCTTCTTCATGGTCTCGGCCATGTCGCGCACGTCCTTGACCAGGAAATTGTGCTTGACGATGGGGCGCGTGATGCCGACGGTGTCGCATTCCTGGAAGGCGTCCATGCCAATCGCGGCGGTCGGCACCTGTCCGCTGATGATGACCAGCGGGATGCTGTCCATGTAGGCGGTGGCAATGCCGGTCACGGCATTCGTCAGGCCGGGGCCGGAGGTGACCAGCGCCACGCCGACATCGCCAGTAGCGCGGGCGTAGCCGTCGGCAGCATGCACGGCGGCCTGCTCGTGGCGCACCAGCACATGCTGAATGGTGTCTTGCTTGTAGAAAGCGTCGTAAATATGCAGCACGGCACCGCCTGGATAGCCCCAGATGTGCTTGACGCCTTCAGCCTGCAGGGCTTTGACGAGGATTTCCGCGCCCCGGAGTTCCTGGGCGGTCGATGAGGCAGATGCGGCGGCTGCGGAAGCGATTTCCGCTTTAGTGATTTCCATGATGAACCTTTGTGAATTTCTCTAACGAAATACCTAGGGTGCCTCTTGGCCCGCTCTTGTGAAGCAGCGTCGAGACTTGAGGCCAAAACCATAAGCAGAAACATAATCCGCCGAGCCATGACCCGTTTGCCTTTTGATATGCAGGCAGCATTATGACACTGCATATAGCCCCTGTTGCGCAAGGGACTCGCAGAGCGGAAACTGCCGCAGCGGCATTTGTCACGCGGGATGCGATAATTTTCGGTTCAAGTCCTTGCCTGACATGCCTGATGCTCATGCGCGCCTGACCCTCGCGCAAATCGATAACTAAAACGCCGGACACACTGGAGCCCACACCGTTGGCCACTGAACAAGAACTTTCCGACTTCCTGAAAAGCGTTGAAAAAAGAGCCTTCAAACGCAGCATCTACCATGTGCGCGACGAAGAAGCCGCCCTCGATATCGTTCAAGACAGCATGATGAAGCTGGCCCAGCATTACGGCGACAAGCCTGCGGCAGAACTACCGATGCTGTTCCAGCGCATCCTGTCCAACACCACGCTGGACTGGTTTCGGCGGCGCAAGACCCGCAACGCCCTTTTCTCCAACATGAGCGAGTTCGCCTCGCCCTCAGAGGATGGAGATTTTGACCTTCTGGAAACTTTGGAAAGCCTGACCAGCTCAGAAGGAACAGAAAGTGCCCAGGATGCAACAGAACGAAGCCAACTCCTGCTTGAAATTGAGCAACAGGTTCAAAAATTGCCAGACCGTCAACGAGAAGCCTTCCTAATGCGTTATTGGGAAGAGATGGATGTGGCCGAGACTGCTGCCATCATGGGCTGCTCGGAGGGCAGCGTCAAGACACACTGCTCCCGCGCAGTTCATGCCCTCAGTAAGGCCCTGAGCGCCAAAGGTATAAAACCATGATGAATTCACCCGAAAGAAATACAGCCCTATTGGAAGACCGTTTTGCGCGCAAAGTGGCATTTCGTCTTTCCCAGACAACAACCGAGTTGCCGCATGACATTTCCGAGCGCCTGCGTGCGGCCCGGGCTCAAGCGCTGTCTCAACGCAAAATTGCCAAGACCCAGACGGCTGTCAGCATCGTCTCGACAGGCTCCAGTGCTGCGCTGACCTGGGATTCAGAAGAAACGCTGGGCTGGTGGGGACGCATCGGCACGGTGCTGCCGCTGATTGCCCTGGTGCTTGGCCTGCTGGCCATCAATTCGATCCAGAATGACAGGCGCGCCGAAGAAGTGGCCGAAGTCGATTCGGCCCTGCTCACCGACGAGTTGCCTCCAGCCGCCTTTGCCGATCCTGGATTTGTCCAGTTTCTCAAGAGCACGCGTCAAACCCCGACCGTCGAATGAAGCCGTCGGCTCTCTTTTTTAGCCCTTCGAGCCACTGTCACTCACAGTGCTGGAGTGAGTTGGTTCGCAAGAATGCCAAGCGACTCTTGGGTGCGCTGACCTTGGTCGCCCTGATGCTGGAGTCGGCGTCCGGTTTTTCCGCCCCGCCCTTGCCTGCTGCCAGCGCAGCCTCCGGGAGCAGCAGCTTGAAGCCCTTGGTCAAAGCGCCCCCTTCCGGCCCCTCTTGGGGAGAACTTAGCCCAGAGCAACAGCAGGCACTTTTGCCACTGATGTCGGACTGGGGCGGTCTCAGTGAGCCGCAAAAGCACAAGTGGCTGGCAATCTCCAAAAACTACCGCGCCCTGACACCCACCGAAAAAGCCAAGCTCAGCAGCCGCATGAGTGAATGGGTCGCACTCAGCCCCCAGCAGCGCGCGCAGGCCCGGCTTAATTTTGGCAAGACCAAAGAGCTGTCACGGCAATTGACGCCGGAAGAAAAAAAGGCCCAGTGGGACGCTTACCAGGCGCTGAGTCCGGAAGAAAAACAAAAGCTCGTCGCCAAGGCCAACCCCAAACCAAGCGGTGCAGCAACGGCCATCAAACCGGTGCCGCCTCAAAAACTGGCCACGCTGCCAGCCGATGGCAACAAGCGAGTACACAAAGCAGCGCCCGCATCTGCGCCTAAAATCGTCGCTTTGCCGTCAGTTGCCCCTGCTTCAGCCGCGTCAGCCGCTGCCTTGGTACCTGCCGGTGCAGCCAGCGCCCCGACTCAACGCTGAATCCGCCAGCGTTTGGGCGTTCGCCGCGCCTTACCCAAGTGACTTAAATTGATCCAGAACCCGATTCAAATCCCGTCCATTCCCCGGCGCATGGCCTGCTGGATGTATGAAGGCCTGCTGCTGTTTGGCGTGGTCTTTATTGCAGGTTACCTGTTCAGCACCCTGAGCCAGACCCGCAACGCGATGGACAACCGCCATGCGCAGCAGGTTTTTATCTTCGTGGTGCTGGGCATTTACTTTGCCTGGTTCTGGGGCAAAGGCCAGACGCTGGCCATGAAAACCTGGCACATCCGCGTTGTCGATCTGCAGGGAAACGCCCTGACCCAGCAGCGCGCCCTGCTGCGCTACCTGCTGAGCTGGCTGTGGTTTCTGCCGCCGCTGCTGACTACCTGGCTGCTGGGCCTGTCTGGCCGCGAAGGCGCCGTTTTGACGCTGGGCTGGGTTTTCATCCGCAGCAGCAGTTCTGGCACGATGCCCTGGCGGGCACACGCCTCATCACCTGGGTGACAAAGCCCAAACCCCGCAAAGGCACGAACGAGGCCGCTGACGCCGCTTCTTAAAGCGCCAGCCTGCCGTTCTGCTGCGAGACAATGCCCTCCATGCCCCCAACAACCCAATCTGCCCCACCCGCGCCGGACGCCATCCATCCCCCGGTTGATGCCCAAAAACACCGCAAAGGCCTGAGCCGCGTCCTTCACGCCGCAGGCTACTCGCTGGAAGGCTTGCGGGCGGGCTGGCATGAAACCGCCTTCCGCCAGGAAGCCATCGCCGCCTTTGTGCTGATTCCGGCCGCTTTCTGGCTGGGCCGCAGCTGGACGGAAACCGTTCTGCTCGCAGGCTCTGTCATGCTGGTCATGATCGTCGAGCTGCTCAACACCGGCATTGAATGCGCCATTGACCGCTTCGGCGGCGACTGGCATGAACTGTCCAAGCGCGCCAAAGACATGGGCAGCGCCGCCGTGCTGCTCAGCCTGCTGCTGTGTTCGCTGACCTGGGCAATGGCGATTTTTCACCGAATGACTGCATGACAACATGACTTCAGCAACGACTTTGACAAAACCCGCTACAAAACCCGCTTTTTCCCTGTGCGTCTATTGCGGCTCGCGGCCCGGCCACAGCCCCGAATTTGCCGCTGTCGCCGAGGCCGTCGGGCGCTGGATCGGCGAGCACGGCGGCCAGCTGGTCTATGGTGGCGGCCACAACGGATTGATGGGCATTCTGGCCGACGCGGCGCTGGCTGCAGGCGCGCGCGTCATCGGCGTCATCCCCAAGGCGCTGGTGGAACGCGAATGGGCGCACCAAGGCTGTACCGAGCTGCACATCGTCGAAAACATGCACGAGCGCAAGCGCATCATGGCCGAGCACGCAGACGCATTTTTAGCGCTGCCCGGCGGCATCGGCACGCTGGAAGAATTTTTTGAAGTCTGGAGCTGGCGCCAGCTCGGCTACCACAACAAGCCGGTCGGCCTGCTCAACCAGGACGGCTTTTACGACAGCCTGCTCGCCTTTCTGAACGCAGCGGTGCAGAACGGCTTCATGAGCGACTGGCAAATTGACTTGATACGCAGCGACAGCGATGCGACTTTGCTGCTCGAAGCGCTGGTGCAGGCAGCGGGCACCACGGCGCCCACCGCCCGGCTCGACCAGATTTAAACTGCCGACTCGTCCTGCTCGCCGGTGCGGATACGCACGACGCGCTCGACGCTGGTGACGAAAATCTTGCCGTCACCGATCTTGCCGGTGCGGGCGGCGCGCACGATGGCATCGACGCAGCGATCCACGTCATCAGTCTTGACGACCACTTCGACCTTCACCTTGGGCAGGAAATCGACCACATACTCGGCGCCCCGGTACAGCTCGGTATGGCCTTTTTGACGGCCAAAGCCCTTGACTTCGGTGACGGTCAGGCCGGTCACGCCACATTCGGCCAGCGCTTCGCGCACTTCTTCGAGTTTGAAGGGCTTGAGAATGGCGGTAATTTGTTTCACTAAGAATTTCTCCGTAAGTCAGGATGCTGAATAAAAGATGTGCAATGTAACGCTTATGCGCGAAACCTGCTCGTTATAGGATAGCGCCAATCCTTGCCAAAGCTTCTGTGGCTCACGCGAATACCCACAGGCGACTGACGGCGTTTGTACTCGTTGAGGCGAATCAGCCGGGTCACGCGCTCGACCACGGCCCGCTCAAACCCGGCCGCGACGATGGTTTCAATGCTCTCGTCATGCTCCAGGTAGCGCGACAAAATCGCGTCCAGCACCTCGTAAGGCGGCAGGCTATCCTGATCGGTCTGGTCGGCGCGCAACTCGGCACTCGGCGGGCGGGTGATGATGCGCTCAGGGATAGGACTGGCGCAGGTGCCGTAGGGATTGTTCTCGTTGCGCCAGCGCGCCAGCTTGAACACCGTCGTCTTGAACAAGTCCTTGATGACCGCAAAGCCGCCCGCCATGTCGCCGTACAGCGTGCAGTAGCCGGTGGCCATTTCGCTCTTGTTGCCGGTGGTCAGCACGATGGCGCCGAACTTGTTCGACAGCGCCATCAAAAAGACGCCGCGAATGCGCGCCTGCAGGTTTTCCTCGGTGGCGTCTTCGGCCAGCCCCTGAAACTCGCCCGCCAGCGCGGCCTTGAACGCCTCAAACTCCGGCACGATGGAAATTTCGTCGTAGCGCACCTGCATGCGCTCGGCCATTTCGCGCGCGTCCATCCAGGAAATATCGGCCGTGTACGGCGACGGCATCATCACCGTGCGCACCTTGTCGGCGCCCAGCGCATCGACGGCAATGGCCAGCACCAGCGCCGAGTCGATGCCGCCGGACAGCCCCAGCAGCGCGCCCGGAAAGCCGTTTTTGCCCAGGTAGTCGCGCACGCCCAGCACCAAGGCGTCCCACAAATCGGCCTCCGGGCTGCGCGGCGGCGCGATGGCGGCGCTCAGTTCAACGGCCGCAGCGCCGCGCACGGCTTCGATCTGAAACAGGTTTTCGCGAAAGCTCTCAGCACGCCCAGCCAGCGCGCCGTCGGCCTGCAGCGCAAACGAGTGGCCCTCAAAGACGATTTCGTCCTGGCCGCCGACCAGATGCGCATAGACCAGCGGCAGGCCAGTCGCCTGGCAGCGCTCGCGCATCATCACTTCGCGCTCGCCGCCCTTGCCGACGTGAAACGGCGAGGCGTTGATGACCAGCAGCAGCTCGGCACCCGCTTCTTTGGCCTGCCGCGCAGGCGCCTCAAACCAGGCGTCTTCGCAGATCAGCAGGCCGACGCGAATCGGCTGGCCACCCTCGCCCACCGCCTGGAATACACAGCTGTCCTGCCCCGGCGTGAAATAGCGGCGCTCGTCAAACACCTGGTAATTGGGCAGTTCGCGCTTGGCGTAGCGGCCGATGATCTGGCCTTCGCGCAGCACGATGGCGGCGTTGTGGCGCTGCTGCACGGCGACGCTTTTGGTGCGCAGACCCTGGCCGCTGCCGCCCTGAGTCGGCGCGCCCACGACTACCGTCAAGCCTTTTAAACCGGCCAGCTCGCGGGCCACCAAATTCACGGCATCATCACAGGCTTCGTTAATGGAAGGCCGCAATAACAGGTCTTCGGCCGCATAGCCGAAAATTGCCAGCTCGGGCGTCAG
>JAPLPS010000157.1 GCA_026400075.1 Polaromonas sp. | reverse complement strand
CTCACGAATATATACAACCTCAAGAAAGGCATGCTATCCGATTACATGCGGCAAGAGCTGCGAAGTCCATCGGTTCGGATGGCTGTTTGAAGATTTTGCTTTTTACAATGTGAAATATTTCAGAATTTTGCGTAAGTCCTACAGTTATGCACAACAAGCAGTTCATTTAACTCTGCAATACCAATCATTATTTAACCTCTGCTCTTTTCCCTTGGGGGCATAGCCCGGATCATATTCATACTCAAGCACTGATTTTTCTACCCCCATTTTTTAGTTATATCGCTCTTGCGTTGTACTCAATTTGTCCAGAATAGTTTGATGCGGTTTTTTCCCAATAAATAGCTTACAGCAGCGACTCCAGACGCCCAATCAGCCCGCGCTGCCCCGGCTCAGCAGCACCGCCTCGGCCAGTGCGAAATCTTCCGGGTAAGTCACCTTGAAATTCTGCGCGCTGCCCGGCACCAATTTGGGCGCCAGCCCCAGCGCCTCGACCGCGCTGGACTCGTCGGTAACGGCCGCGCCCGCCACATCCAAGGCGCGCATCAGCAGGCCGATGCGAAACATCTGCGGCGTCTGCGCCAGCCATTTGTCGCTGCGCTCCAGCGTGGCGGCGACGCGGCCTTGTTGGCCTAAACCTAAAGCGCCTTCGCATTTGAGCGTGTCCGGCAGCTTGTGCGCCAGCAGGCCACCGACCTCGTCGTGCTCGCAGGCGTCTATCAGCGCGTTGATTTGCGCCGGGGTAATCAGGCAGCGGGCAGCGTCGTGAACCAGCACCCAGTCATCAAGCTGCGCGCCAGCCTGAAGCAGCGCGTCCAGCCCGTTGCGCACGCTGGCGGCCCGGCTGGCGCCGCCGCAGGCCGCCACGTCAAAAGGCAAATTGGGCGTTGGCGCCAGAAAATCATCGCCAGGTGCCACCACGACCAGCGTGTACGCCAGCCGCGCCACCGCGCCGAACGCGGCCAGCGTGTGCATCACCATCGCCTGTCCGGCGACGCTGCGGTACTGCTTGGCCAGCCCCGACGGCGCGGCGCCCGCCCGGCTGCCCTGCCCGGCGCAGGGAATCAGGGCAAAAAAACGGGGCTGGAAAAGCGTCGTGGAATGGGTATCGGTGGAGTTTGGCGTCATCACCGCATCTTAAATTCTAAAATCGCCCGCATGCACCTTCCCTCACTCGTTATTGGCAAACGCTACACCCTGCCCCAGCCTGCGGGCTCCGCCGACGCCCTGCTGCTGGCGCGACTGGCGCAGCGCGAGAAAGCCGCTGGCAAGCTCACCGCCCTGATTACCGCCGACGCCGCCACCGCGCAGCGGCTGATCGACGAAATGGCATTTTTTGCGCCCGAGCTGCGCTACGCCATGTTTCCCGACTGGGAGACGCTGCCTTACGACGCCTTCTCGCCGCACCAGGACTTGATCAGCGAGCGCCTGGCCACGCTCTGGCGCATCCAGCAGCGCGACAAGGACACGGGCGCCGATGTCGTCATCGTGCCCGCCACCACGGCGCTGTACCGGCTGGCGCCGCCCGCTTTTCTGGCGGGCTACACCTTTGAATTCAAGGTCTAGCAAAAGCTCGCCGAGGCCAAGTTCAAGGCGCAACTGACGCTGGCCGGTTACAGCCACGTCACGCAGGTCGTCAGCCCCGGCGAATACGCGGTGCGCGGCGGCTTGATTGATTTATTTCCGATGGGCTCGCCCATGCCCTACCGCGTCGATTTGTTTGATGACGAAATCGACTCGATACGCACCTTTGACCCGGACAGCCAGCGCTCCTTGTATCCGGTGCCCGAAGTGCGCCTGCTGCCGGGACGCGAGTTCCCGAT
>JAPLPS010000425.1 GCA_026400075.1 Polaromonas sp. | reverse complement strand
GCGGGCGTTTTTTCGGGCAGCAGCGCCAGCACCTTGGCGTCGGCCAGATTGAACTGGCCCGCCTCGACAACAAACACGATCAGATCGACATCGTTGACGGCGCCGACCACCGTGCGGTTCAGCGAGCGGTTCAGCGCATTGCCGTGGCGCGTCTGGAAACCGGGCGTATCGACAAAGACGAACTGCGTCGCGGCGCGGGTGCGCATGCCGGTGATGCGGTGGCGCGTGGTCTGCGCCTTGCGCGAGGTGATGCTGACCTTCTGGCCGACCAGCGCATTGAGCAGCGTCGATTTGCCGACATTGGGCTTGCCGACGATAGCGATCAGGCCGCAGCGCTGCTCACTCTCTGGCACCGGGGCGGCAGCGGCCGCACCGCTCTCGGACGGCACCGCCGCGCCGCGCGCGGAAGTTGCCCGCGCCAGCATCGCGTCCAGCGCATCCTGGCTTTGCGTCACCGGCAGAAGCGGCGTGATTTTCGCGACCGGCGCTGGGGCGGGTGCGGGCTTGTGGGGTTGTTTTTTACCTGTGCTCATAATCCATTTATCGTGTTGGGCTGCCGCCCGGAAAGGGCGCTTGCAGCGCTGGCTCAGGACTTCAGGGCCTGAACAAATACCAGCATGGCCGCCGCAGCAGCCTGCTCACCGGCCCGGCGCGAGGCACCGACACCGCGCTCGGCGCGGCTCAACTCGGCAATTTCGCATTCGACCTCAAAGGTCTGCTCATGGGCAGCGCCGCTGGTACTCGCCACCCGGTACAGGGGCAGTTTCATTTTGCGCCCCTGCAGCCATTCCTGCAATTGGGTTTTTGGGTCTTTGCCGATGGCCTGCATCTGCGGGTTGATTTCAACATCCTTGAACAGGCGGCGCACCAGCTGATTGGCCTTGTCAAAGCCAGCGTCGAGATAGACCGCGCCAATGATGGCTTCGACCGCATCGGCCAAAATGGACGGCCGCTTGTGCCCGCCGGAGCGCGCTTCGCCCTCGCCCAAGCGCAGCAGCTCCGGCAAGCCCAAAACGAGCGCCAGCTGGTGCAGGGTTTCCTGCTTGACCAGATTGGCCCGGACGCGGGACAAATCACCCTCGGGCAAATTGCTCAGCTGTTCATACAGCAGCCCGGCGACCGCCAGGTTCAGCACGGAGTCGCCGAGAAACTCGACGCGCTCATTGTGGTCGGCGGAAAAGCTGCGGTGCGTCAGTGCCTGCTGCAGCAGCCGGGGATTGGCGAACTGATGCTGCAGGCGCTTTTGCAAAGCCTGCAGCGGCAGGCTGGAAGGGACTATGGCTTGCACTTATTTGGATTTACCGTCGTATTTGAGAAGGATGAAGGCCGGGCCGACGAGGTGAATTTCACGGGTATAGGCAAAAGAAACGACGGTCTTGTCGCCCTCTTTCGTCACTTCCAGGTCTCTTCCGGTGACCGATTTGATGTTGTCAATCGTTGCTGCCTTGTCAAACAGGGATTTGACTTCCCCGACTGTGCTGCCCGCAGACGCCTTATTCACCGTTTTGAGAATGGTCTGGTACTCCATCACCGTCGGCAATATCTGGGCCGTCAAAATACCGGCGAAGACCAGAATACCGCCGACAAACAAAATGCCGATGAAGGACATGCCACGCTGCTGATGTTTCATTGTTTTACCCTGATTTAAAAAACAGAAAAAATCTTATCGAAAATTATTCAAAAGCGCCAATGCGCTTGAAATTTCCAAAATGCATCCAGATGAAAAAGGCTTTGCCGACGATATTTTTTTCAGGAACAAAGCCCCAGTAACGGGAATCCAGGGAGTTGTCGCGGTTGTCGCCCATCATGAAATAATGGCCTTCCGGCACCTTGCAGACCACACCTTCGCTGCTGTAGCGGCAATTTTCCCGGAAAGTGAAATCGTCAGCACCGGCGACAAAGGCGGGCCGCTCATCATCATTGAGCAATCGGTAAGTCCTGTCGCCGTTGACTTCCTGAAACTGCTTGGCGTAGCGCAGCGCATCGGCATCGAAAAAGTCCGGCAGCGGTGTTTTTGGCAGCGGCTTGCCGTTGATGGTCAGCTGCTTGTTCAGGTAGGCGACCTCGTCGCCAGGGATGCCGACCACGCGCTTGATGTAGTCCAGGCTGGGCTTGGGCGGGTAGCGAAACACCATCACGTCGCCGCGTGCCGGGCTGTGGTTGTCCAGCACTTTCAGGTTGATGACCGGCAGGCGCACGCCGTAATAAAACTTGTTCACCAGAATCAGGTCGTTGACCAGCAGCGTCGGAATCATCGAGCCGGACGGAATCTTGAACGGCTCAAACAAAAACGAGCGCAGCAAGAACACCACCACGATCACCGGGAACAGCCCTGCCGTCCAGTCCAGCCACCAGGGCTGCATGATGAGACGCGCTTTGGTGTCGCCGGTGTTGTCATCGACCTGGGTGATGCCCTGACTGGCCAGTTCGGCCTGACGCTTGGCGGCATTGGCTTCGAGCGCTGCCACCGCCTGGCGGCGCTGCGGCAGGAAATAAAAATGCTCGGCCAGCCAGTAAATGCCGGTAACCACCGAGGCCAGGAACAGCATCAGCGAAAAATTGCCTTCGACCACGCCGAAATACCAGGCGGCCCCGTAACCGACAAAGGCTGCCAGCAAGGCGGCGGTGAGGGAACTCATCACGCCGAGCATCAGTCTTCCACCTGCAAAATGGCCAGGAAGGCTTCTTGCGGCACTTCCACCGAACCGATTTGTTTCATGCGTTTTTTACCGGCTTTTTGCTTTTCCAGCAGCTTTTTCTTGCGCGAAATATCGCCGCCGTAGCATTTGGCGATCACGTTTTTGCGCAGCGCCTTGATGGTTTCGCGGGCAATGATGTTGGCGCCAATAGCCGCCTGAATCGCCACATCGAACTGCTGGCGCGAAATGATCTCGCGCATCTTGGCCACCACCGCCCGGCCCCGGTAGGCCGACTGGCTGCGGTGAACGATGATGGACAGCGCATCGACCTTCTCGCCGTTGAGCAAGATATCGACCTTGACCACGTCGGAGACGCGGAATTCCTTGAACTCATAATCCATCGACGCATAGCCGCGCGAGACCGATTTGAGCTTGTCAAAGAAGTCCAGCACGATCTCGCCCAGCGGCATTTCGTAGGTCAGCATGACCTGCTTGCCGTGGTAAGCCATGTTCAGCTGGGTGCCGCGCTTCTGGTTCGCCAGCGTCATCACCGGCCCCACGTAGTCCTG
>JAPLPS010000326.1 GCA_026400075.1 Polaromonas sp. | reverse complement strand
TTACCTCGCTGGCCGCTGGCAGGCTGGCACCGGCGCAGGCACCACGCTGATCGACCCGGTGCTCGGCACCGAACTCGTGCGCGTGGACGCCACCGGCCTGGATCTGGCCGCCGGTTTTGACTTCGCCCGCGACACCGGCGGTTCGGCCCTGCGCGCCCTGACCTACCGCGAGCGCGCCGCGCTGCTGTCTGCGGCGGTCAAGGTGCTGCAAGCGAACCGCGACGCTTATTACGACATCGCCACCGCCAACAGCGGCACGGTCAAAAACGACTCCGCCGTCGATATTGACGGCGGCATTTTCACGCTCGGCACTTACGCCAAGCTCGGCGAGTCGCTGGGCGACAAGCGCTTCATGCTTGACGGCGACGCGGCGCGGCTGGGCAAAGACCAGCTATTCCAGTCACAGCATTTACTCACGCCGACACGCGGCGTGGCGCTGTTCATCAACGCCTTCAATTTTCCCAGCTGGGGCTTGTGGGAAAAAGCCGCGCCCGCACTGCTGTCGGGCGTGCCGGTCATCATCAAACCGGCCACGGCGACGGCCTGGCTGACGCAGCGCATGGTCAAGGACGTGGTCGAGGCGGGCATTTTCCCGGCGGGTGCGCTGTCGGTCGTGTGCGGCAGTTCGGCGGGCTTGATGGATCAGTTGCAGCCGTTTGATGTCGTTTCGTTTACTGGCTCGGCGGAAACAGCGGCGGTGATCCGCTCGCACCCCGCTGTGGCGCAGCGCTCGGTGCGCGTCAATATTGAAGCCGACAGCCTGAACTCGGCGCTGCTGCTGCCCGGCGAAGCCGCAGGCGGCCCGGCGTTTGAGCTGCTGGTGAAAGAAGTGGCCCGGGAAATGACCGTCAAGTCGGGCCAAAAATGCACGGCGATCCGCCGCGTGTTCGTGCCTGAAGCGCTGTACGCGCCGGTGGCCGCAGCGATTTCGGCGCGGCTCGCCAAAACCAGCGTCGGCAACCCGCGCAACGAGTCGGTGCGCATGGGCGCGCTGGTGAATCGCAGCCAGTTTGACGCGGTGCAAGCAGGTCTGGCGCATTTGAAAGCACAGGCCGAAGTGCTGCACGACGGCAGCGCCCAGCCGCTGGTCGATGCCGATTCAAGCATCGCCTGCTGCACCGGCCCGACGCTGCTCGGCACCCGCGACGCCAGCGGCAGCGACAGCGCCGACCGCGTCCACGACACCCGCTGGTCGCGCGCGGAGAAGGCTCGCTCGTCTGCTCGCTGTATGGCGAAGACGGTGCCGATTCGGCGCATGCGCTGGCCGACACGGCGCTCGACCTGGCTGCCAGCCATGGCCGCGTCCACGTCATCACGCCGGATGTCGCCACGCTGCAGAGCGGCCACGGCAACGTGATGCCGCAGTCGCTGCACGGCGGGCCGGGCCGCGCTGGCGGCGGCGAAGAGCTTGGCGGCCTGCGTGCGCTGAATTTCTACCACCGCCGCAGCGCCGTGCAGGCCAGCACCGAGGTGCTGGCGCAGCTGCAAACGCCCGCGACCGCCCAACCACCTGCAGCCCCGCAAACGCCCCCGGCCATCTGAACGACAAAAAAACAAGGAGACAAGTCATGGCCACCGAAGCAACGCGCACGCCCCCCGGCCTAGCGCCGGGAACCCCTTTCAACTTTGCCCAGCACCTGATCGCCTGCAACGCAGCGCGCCCCGACAAAACCGCCTTCATCGACGACACCGGCACGCTGAGCTACGGCGCGCTGGCCGAGCGCATCCGCCGCCTCGCTGCCGCGCTGCTGGCCAACGGCGTGCGCCGCGAAGAGCGCGTGCTGCTGTTGATGCACGACTGCAGCGACTGGCCGGTCAGCTTTTTGGGCGCGATGTACGCGGGCATCGTGCCGGTCGCCGTCAACACACTGCTGACCGCCGACGACTACGCCTTCATGCTGGCCAACAGCCGCGCCCAGGCGGTGCTGGTTTCTGGCGCGCTGCTGCCCATCCTGCAGGAAGCGCTGGCCAAAGCCGCCCACGAGGTCAAAACCATCGTCGTTTCGCACCCCGGCGCGGCCTTGCCTGAAGGCGCCGTGGCGCTGGATACATTAATTAGCCAGCACGCGCCGCTGGCCCAGCCCGCCGCCACCAGCCCCGACGATCCGGGTTTCTGGCTGTATTCGTCCGGCTCCACCGGGCGGCCCAAGGGCGCGCTGCACACGCACGCCAATCCCTACTGGACGGCCGAGCTGTACGGCAAGGCGGTGCTGGGCCTCACCGAGCGCGACGTGTGCTTTTCCGCCGCCAAGCTGTTTTTTGCCTACGGGCTGGGCAATGGCCTGAGCTTTCCGCTCAGCGTCGGCGCCACCACCGTGCTGATGGCCGAGCGCCCGACGCCAGCGGCCACGTTCAAGCGCTGGATCGAGCATCAGCCGACGGTCTTTTTCGGCGCGCCGACCGGCTTTGCGGGCATGCTGGCCGCGCCCGATCTGCCCGCGAAAAACCAGGTTGCGCTGCGCATGGCCTCGTCGGCTGGCGAGGCGCTGCCGGCAGACATCGGCCAGCGCTTTACCGCCCATTTCGGTGTCGAGATCATCGACGGCATCGGCTCGACGGAAATGCTGCACATCTTTTTGTCCAACCTGCCCGGCCAGGTGCGCTACGGCACGACCGGCTGGCCGGTTCCCGGCTACGAAGTCGAGCTGCGCGGCGACGACGGCCACGCTGTCGCGGATGGCGAAACCGGCGACCTCTACATCAAAGGCCCGAGCGCGGCGCTGATGTACTGGGGCAACCGCGAGAAATC
>JAPLPS010000293.1 GCA_026400075.1 Polaromonas sp. | reverse complement strand
CGACATGCGGCCGGCCTTCAGCGACCTTGTTCACCACGCCGCAGGCAACGCCCGCCGCATTGATCGCAGCGGCCGTGCCCTTGGTGGCGACCAGGTCAAAGCCCAGCGCGACCAGGGCGCGGGCCACTTCAATCGCACGCGGCTTGTCGTTGTTTTTCACCGTCAGGAAGACGCGGCCGGACGTAGGCAGCTTGGTGCCCGCACCGATTTGCGACTTGACGAAAGCCTCGCCGAAGGTCTTGCCCACGCCCATCACTTCGCCGGTGGACTTCATCTCGGGGCCGAGAATCGTGTCCACGCCGGGGAACTTGACGAACGGAAACACGGCTTCCTTGACGCTGAAATACGGCGGCGTGACTTCGCGGCTGATGCCCTGCGACGCCAGCGTCTGACCGGCCATGCAGCGCGCCGCCACCTTGGCCAGCTGGATGCCGGTGGCCTTGCTGACAAACGGCACGGTGCGCGACGCGCGCGGATTGACTTCCAGCACGTAAATCACGTCCTGGCCGTCAATGTTCTGGATGGCGAACTGCACGTTCATCAGGCCGACCACGTTCAGCGCCTGCGCCATTGCGGCGGTCTGGCGCTTGATTTCCGTCACGGTTTCGGCGCTGAGCGAGTACGGCGGCAGCGAGCAAGCCGAGTCGCCGCTATGCACGCCAGCCTGCTCGATGTGCTCCATCACGCCGCCGATGAAGGTGGCGCCGACGGCGTCGCGGATGCAGTCCACGTCGCATTCAATCGCGTCATTTAAAAAGCGATCCAGCAGCACCGGCGAGTCGTGGCTGACCTTGACGGCTTCGCGCATGTAACGCTCCAGATCGCGCTGTTCGTGGACGATTTCCATCGCCCGCCCGCCCAGCACGTAACTAGGGCGCACGACCAGCGGGTAACCCAGCGCAGCGGCTTTTTCCAGCGCTTCGGGCTCGGTGCGGGCCGTGGCGTTGGGCGGCTGGCGCAAGTCCAGCGCGTGCAGCAGCTTTTGAAAGCGCTCGCGGTCTTCCGCCGCGTCGATCATGTCCGGCGAGGTGCCGATGATGGGCACGCCGTTGGCTTCCAGCCCCAGCGCCAGCTTCAACGGCGTCTGGCCGCCGTACTGGACGATCACGCCGTGCGGCTTTTCCTTGTCCACGATCTCCAGCACGTCTTCCAGCGTCAGCGGCTCGAAATACAGGCGGTCTGACGTGTCGTAGTCGGTGGAAACCGTCTCGGGGTTGCAGTTGACCATGATGGTCTCGTAGCCGTCTTCGCGCATGGCCATCGCCGCGTGAACGCAGCAGTAGTCAAACTCGATGCCCTGGCCGATGCGGTTCGGGCCACCGCCCAGCACCATGATTTTCTTTTTGTCCGTTGGCGCAGCTTCGCACTCGCTGCCTTCGGCCTCGTAGGTCGAGTACAGGTAAGCGGTGTTGGTCTCGAACTCAGCGGCGCAGGTATCGACGCGCTTATAGACCGGGCGCACGCCCAGCGCAATGCGCTTTTCACGGATGGCGGTGTCTGTGGTTTTCAGCTGGCGCGCCAGGCGGCGATCCGAAAAACCTTTTTGCTTCAAGGCGCGCAGCGTGGCCGCGTCGATGGCGTCCAGCGTCGTGGTTTCCAGCTCCAGCTCGATCTTGACGATCTGCTCAATCTGAACGAGGAACCAGCGGTCGATCTTGGTCAGCTCAAACACTTCATCGACGCTCAAGCCCATCGCAAACGCGTCGCCGACGTACCAGATGCGATCTGGTCCCGGCGCGCCGAGTTCGCGCTCCAGCACTTCGCGGTCCTGGGTTTTTTCATTCATGCCGTCCACGCCGACTTCCAGACCGCGCAGGGCTTTCTGGAACGACTCTTGAAAAGTGCGGCCCATCGCCATCACTTCGCCCACCGATTTCATTTGCGTCGTCAGGCGCGAGTCGGCGGTTGGAAATTTTTCAAAGGCAAAACGCGGAATCTTCGTGACCACGTAGTCGATGCTCGGCTCGAAGCTGGCGGGCGTGGCGCCGCCGGTGATTTCGTTGCGCAGCTCGTCGAGCGTGAAGCCCACGGCCAGCTTGGCGGCAATTTTCGCAATCGGGAAACCGGTGGCCTTGGACGCCAGCGCCGAGGAGCGTGACACACGCGGGTTCATCTCGATGACGACCATGCGGCCGTCCGCCGGGTTGATGGAGAACTGCACGTTCGAGCCGCCGGTATCGACACCGATTTCGCGCAGCACGGCCAGCGAGGCATTGCGCAGGATCTGGTATTCCTTGTCGCTCAAGGTCTGGGCGGGCGCGACGGTGATGGAGTCGCCGGTGTGGACGCCCATCGGGTCTAGATTTTCAATCGAGCAAACGATGATGCAGTTGTCGGCGGTGTCGCGCACGACTTCCATCTCGTACTCTTTCCAGCCGAGCAGGGACTCTTCAATCAACAGCTCGTTGGTCGGCGAGGCTTCGAGGCCGCGCTTGCAGATTTCCTCGAACTCTTCCGGGTTGTAGGCAATGCCACCGCCGGTGCCGCCCAGCGTGAAGCTGGGGCGGATGACCATGGGGAAGCCCGTGCCCCCGATCTCGGCCTGGATGCGCTTCTGCACCGCCAGCGCCTCTTCCATGCTGTGCGCGATGCCGCTCTTGGCCGAATCGAGCCCGATGGACGTCATCGCGTCCTTGAACTTCGTCCGGTCTTCGGCCTTCTCGATGGCGTGCTCGTTGGCACCGATCATCTCCACGCCGTACTTGGCCAGCACGCCATGCTTGTGCAGGTCCAGGGCGCAGTTCAGCGCGGTCTGGCCACCCATGGTGGGCAGCACGGCATCGGGCCGCTCCTTGGCGATGATCTTCTCGACCACCTGCCAGGTGATGGGCTCGATATAAGTCACATCCGCCGTGTCCGGGTCGGTCATGATGGTCGC
>JAPLPS010000433.1 GCA_026400075.1 Polaromonas sp. | reverse complement strand
CGCGGTGTCCGGCTCGCAGACCATCGGTGAATTTATGAAGCGGCGTTTGTCGCCGGCCATGGCCACGGTTGTCGCTACCGCGCAGCGTTTGACTTCTTTGTCTGAGCGTGTGGCGCGCACCAGTGCGCTGCTGCGCACGCGGGTTGACATCGTCACCGAGGCGCAAAACCAGCTGCTGCTGGAAAAACTCACGCGCGGCCAGGAACTGCAACTGCGCCTGCAATCGACGGTGGAAGGCCTGTCGATTGCCGCCATCTCGTATTACGTGGTCAGCCTGCTGCTCTACGTCGGCAAGGCCGCCAAGGCGCTGGGTCTGCCGGTGAACCCGGAAATGGCTGCGGGTGCCTCGATTCCGCTGGTGCTGTGGGTAGTTTGGCGAACGATTCGGCAAATCCATGAAAAGCTGCACGCCGAACATTGACGGCGCGGCGGGCGCGGTTTAGGCCAGTAGCTCCAGCAGCCGATCCAGCCCGCCTTCGTTGATCGCCACCATCGCCTGCTCGCGCACTTTCGGCTTGGCGTGGTAAGCCACGGACAGCCCGGCCACGCCCATCATGGGCAGGTCGTTGGCGCCGTCGCCCATCGCAATCGCCTGGCTTGGCTCAATGCCCAGCTCGGCGCAGGTCGCCAGCAGCGTGCGGCGTTTTTCCTCGCCGTCGCAGATGTCGCCCCAGGGCTGGTCGATCATGCGCCCGGTCAGCAGGCCGTTTTCAACTTCCAGCACGTTGGCGCGCAGGTAGTCGATGGCCAGCACATCGCGCACCCGGTCGGCGAAATAGGTGAAGCCGCCGCTGACCAGCAGCACCTTCATGCTAGCGTCCTTGCAGGCGCGCACCAGCTCGGCGGCGCCGGGGTTCAGGCGCAGGCGCTCGCGGTAAACCTCGTCCATGCTGGCGACGCTCACGCCTTCGAGCAGCGCCACGCGGCGGCGCAGGCTGTCCTTGAAGTCGGTGATTTCGCCGCGCATGGCCGCTTCGGTGATGGCGGCGACTTCAGCCTTGCGGCCGACGGCGTCGGCGATTTCATCGACGCACTCGATGTTGATCAGGGTCGAATCCATGTCAAAGGCAATCAGCTTGAAATCGCTGAGCTTGAGGCCGGAGATGGGGGCGTTGACGACGAGGCCGGGGGAGGGTTGCGTAGTGTTCATAAAAAATTTACTTGGAGGCGGGATTGTCAATTTGCGCGATCAGCTGGGCCAGTGAATCGCTGTTGATTTTGGTTTCGTAGCGCACCGGAACGCCTTGCGCCTGCAGGGCTTTGAAGAACTGGCGCGCGCTGTGGATTTTCGATTTTTCGGAGGTGGAAATGTCATTCTCGCTGTCATAGCCCTTGGTTTCCACGACCAGATACAGCGCCTGCGCCGTGCCTTGTTGCGCGATGACGTAGCCAAAATCCGGGTTGTAGCTGCCGACGGGCGTCGGAATGTTGATTTTTGGCAGTTTGGCAAACACGGTGATTTGGGTGTCGCTGGATTCATCCACCGTGTCGCGCTCAATCTGGCTGTCCACCGGCATGAAATGCTCTTCGTACAAGGATTTTCCTTGCACCACCGCGTTGCTGATCGGGTGAATTTCCTTGCCGCACTGGGAGACCGGCAGGCTGGCCAGCAGCGCACCGGCGCTGTCGGTCAAGGCCGTTTTGACGCGCACTTCGCGCAATTCATACGAGACGGTGTTCACCACCAGCTCGTAAATGCAGCGCGTGATTAAATCTTTCAGCGTCGCCAGGGCGCGGTTTTCGTTGTGCTGAATCTGCGCGAATTTGTCCGCTGGCATGCTCGACAGAATGCGGCTGACGGTGTGAAAGCTCAGTTTGGTGGCGTTGGCCAGCTCGCGCACAAAGGCCGCCAGCGTATAGACCGCGTGCGAGGCCACCGTGTAGCTTTGCTGCGTGCTTTGCGCCTGGTGCAGGTTTTGCACCGACTCGGTTCGCCTGATGCTCAGGCTCAAGGGGCGCACTTCAAAATCGGCGGCAATGCGTCGGGCAATGTTGGCGCTCAATTCTTCGCTGTCCAGCTCGTAGCGCATCACGGCGTCACGGTTCAGGTTTTCCCACAGCGCCTTGAATTTTTGGTACTGGCCGACGTTGACATGCAGCATGGCGGGCTGCGGGTCTGTCTTGCGCTTGACCTGGCCGTAACCCTCGTAATAGGCGTCCAGATAGGCCTGCATTTTTTCCGCATTCAGCGGCTCGATACCGGCAATGGTTTTGAGCCGGGCCAGAATTTCGTCGCGTCTGGCGCGGTAGGCGCTGCGCTCCAGCAGCAAGGTGGCTTGGCCCGTGATGTCGTCCAGCGCCACCACGCCCAGTGCGGCCAGCGCGTCGAGCACCCGATTGGCCACCCGCGTGCTCGGGGCCACGCCAAACTCGGCCAGCACCGCGTCGTCAAACACCCGCGCCACGCGCTGCACGCTGTGCGCGGAAATTTCACTTTGAATCGATTCGACAAAATCGCTTTCGCTGGCGGGCACGACCACGACCAGCTCGTTGATCTCGTCAAACGCCGCGTCGCTCAGGGGCACGCGCTCCAGCTGCTGGTTCACCGCCAGACGCAGGCCGCGCCCGATTTGCTGCAGCTTGGTGATTTTCGAGTTGCTCGGCGCCAGCTTGCACAGCGTGAAAATGTTCGGGTTGTCCCAGCCTTCCTGCAGCGCCCACATCGAGAAAATAAAGCGCAAATCCGTGTCAAACGACAGCAGTTTTTCTTTCTCCTGCAAGATCAGTTTGATGGCCTCTTCTTCGCCTTTTTCGCTGTGCGAGCGGGCGAAATAGCCTTTATGCACCCGGCCAATATCGGCGGCGCTGCGTTCCAGATAAGCGCGGTAGCCCGCGTCCAGCACCGGTTTGGCCAGCATCGCGGCCAGTTGGGCGCGGTAATGGCGCTCGAAGGCTTCGCGCACCACGGCGGGTTTTTGGCCTTCGGGCAGGTACTTGGCCACCGCGTCGATGAAGAACAGGCTCAACGCCTTGATGCCGCGCTTGAACAGGGCTTCTTCGCGCTCGAAATGATTTGAAATGCTGCGCTCAATGATGAGCGCCTGCATCTGCTCGGCCAGCATGCCGTAAGACGTGGCTTGACCCAGCGGCAGCGCAAAGTCGTTGGTAAAGCGCACTTCCTTGGCCGTCACGGTTTCAATCACATGGCCGTCCAGAAAGCCGATGCCGGTTTTTTCGCCCAGATTGTCTTTGGCCTGCAGCCCCACGCTGGCCGCTTTGCCCGCCAGCGTCTGGTAGCTTACCTGCGCGCTGCGCTCTTTGGCGGTGCCGCTGACCGACTGAAAACACAGCAGTTGCGCCATGTCCGCGCCGGTGCCGACGGTATCGACCGTGATGCCCTTGACCAGCCGCTGGCGGAACGCTTCCAGGCTGTCCAGCGTGTAAATCAGGTTTTTGTATTTCAACTCGTCTCTGTCGCCCTTGAAGGTGGCGCCGAAGCGAACCGTCAGCAGCGGCCTGAATTTGGCCAGATACTCCTGCGTCTGCTTGCCCTCGAAGCGGTGCGGCTCGTCGATGATGAGCACCGGGCGAATCGCGGCCAGCGCCTCCATATAGCTTTTGGCGTGGCCGAACAGACTGGCCTCGATACCGCGCTGGTTAATTACCTTGCTGTCACCGGCAAACGACTGGTAAGTCGCCACCAGCACCGAAATGCCCTTGTTCGCCGCGTGAATGAAGCCGGACACCGTGCGGCTGGAATAATTAAAAACGCTGATTTTCTGGTTGTCGTATTCCCTGGAAAAGAACGCCGCCGTGGTTTGCAGGCTTTTCAGTGTGCCCTGGCGAATCGCGTTGCTGGGCACCAGCACGATGAACTTGGCCAGCCCGTAGTCCTGGTGCAGCTTGTGAATGGTTTCGATAAAGGTAAAGGTCTTGCCGGTGCCGGTTTCCATCAGCACGTCCAGATTCAGGGCGGGCGTGGCGGTGGTGGCGATTTCAATTGCACCGGCCTGAATATGGCTGGCCTCCCGGATGCGCGCAATGTTGGCGCGCAGCGCGGGCGCGGCTTCGCTGGGAATAAACACCGGGTTGGCCTGCATGCCAGCGGGCGGCGCAAAACGCACATCGGCCAGCGCATCGGCAATGCTCTGAACCGCCTGGCTCTGGTGCGTCAGGCGGGTGTATTGGAATTGGGCGCTCATCGGTGTCAGCCCCGCAGCTTGAGCTTGTCGGCGGAGTAGCCCAGCGACTCGGCCACGCTTTTGATGCCGAGCATGAAGTTGTCGTCGGCAATCCACGGCGCATAGACCGTCAGGCGCAGCGCGGGCGTGCCTTTCAATTGCAGGGCGCGCAGCGTGTCGGTCAGCTCGTTCATCGGCAGCGCCTGGACGATGAAGGCCACATCGGCGGCCAGGTACAGGTGCTGGTCTTTGACGGGGGTGAGCAGCGTGCTCAGCGGCAGGCCTTCGGCCAGCAGCAGGTTGTAAAGAATGCGCGGCAACTGCGTGGGCTGGGGCGTGGCGATGGCACTCATCAGGGCTTGCACGTCGGCCTGGGTGGCTTGCTGCAGCGGCTTTTGCAGGATCAGGGCTTGCGTGTCGTCCACCAGATCGAAGACGCGAAAGCCGGTATCGACGGGCGCCGCCGGGGCGGAACCGGCCCCGGTGTCGGGCGCAAAGCCGTCGAGCTGGGCGGGCAGCAGCGCGGCGGCTTGGGCCTTGGTGGCTTGTTCGGCCTCGATTTTGGCCCCGGCGCGGCGCAGGCGCTCGGCGGTGATTTCAAAAATCGTCGCTTCGGGTTTGTTCAAGGTTTCGGTGACGAGAAGGAGCGCATTTTTGTCGTTGCAGGTTGCGTACCGAATCAGCCGGGAAATTTCGTCTATATCTTTTGGATTGTTAAAGACGTTTTTTCCCAGCAGCTCGCGCAAGTGTTTCACGGAGACTTGCGACTGTTTATAAAAATAGCTGCCCCGCACCTGGGTGGCGAATTCTTCGCCATCGTCGCTTTCCTCTTCTTCTTCGCCCAAGGCTTCTATTTCTTGAGGAATGGGGCGAATGTGCGCCTTGCGAAATGGTGGTTCGCTGTGATCTTCCCGAAACTCCACCAGCCCTGACTCAATTTGGCGCTGCATTTCTTCAGGATTGGCATAAATCCATCCGCGCTCAGGAACCTTGCAGGCTTGCCCGGTGCCGGGGTGCAGCACGTCGTAGCGCGGACCTCCGCCGCCCGGCCATGAAATATCACGGTCACGCCACGGGCCATGCGCGTCCACGCGCTTGTAGCGGCTCCATTTTTTGGACGGATGACTTTTGGGAAGGCTGGCATACCAGCTCTGGAGATCCGCTTCAATCAAGGCGTCTTGCTGGCCGTGTTTTTCGCGTAGTTCCAGGTATGTATCCCAGATTTCACGCGCGCCCGGCTTTTCCTCACGCCAGACCGTTCCTTGTTCCCGCAAGTAGCTTTGTGACTTGGCATAAACCAGCATGTATTCATGGCCGTTGGAGAAAAATTTTGCATCGTTCTTTCGGCCTTTTTCCCATGTCAGGCATGAAATAAAGTTTTCAGCGCCAAACACCTCATCGCACAGCAGTTTCAACTGCGCCTGCTCGTTGTCGTCAATCGAGATAAAAATCACGCCGTCGTCGCGCAATAAATCCTTGGCCAGCAGCAGGCGCGGGTACATGAAACTCAGCCAGCCGCTGTGCGTGCGGGCGCCGTAAATGTTCTTGATGTAGTCGATGTTGTCCAGCGTGTAGCCCAGTTGCGCCAGCACCTCGCTTTGCTTGGCCGAAAAATCGTCGCGGTAAATAAACCCGTCGCTCTGCGTGTTGTAGGGCGGGTCGATGTAAATCAGCTTGACCTTGCCGAAGTAGCTGTGGCGCAGCAGGCGCAGCGCGTCCAGGTTGTCGCCGCGCAGCAGCAGATTGCCGGTGGCGTCCCAGTTTTTGCTGTCATCGGGCAGGGGGCTGAGGATTTTCTGCACCGGCGTGAACGCGCTGTGATAGGCCTCGCGCTTGCCGACCCAGCGCAGCTCGTAGCCGTCTTCTTCGACCTGAATGCCCGCCGGATTCGACGGGTCAACGGCCAGTTGCAGCGCGCCCGCGTTGATGCGGATGCGCCCCTGCGCGTCGGTCTCCACGGCTTGCGGAAAGTGCTGGCGCAGGATGTCCAGCTTGAGCTGGTCGGGTGTCGGGGCGTTCAGAATCGGTTGTGGCATGGGGGCGGGTTCGAGGCTATGGGAATGGCCGCCCGCCCACGTCTGGCGCGGGCGGGCGGCTGGTTATGGATAAAACTTATTTCTCCAATCGACGATTGGAGTTTTGGCGCGGGGCTGTTTTAGCTCACGCAATCGCCATCAATCCTTTTTTCTGAATCACCGTCAGCAGGCGCAGCGCGGGGCCGCCGGGCTTTTTAACGCCGCGTTCCCAATCGGAAATCAGGTTTTTCGAGACGTTCAGGTAACGCGCAAACACCGGCTGCGACAGGTGCTCACGCTGACGCAGGAGGCGGATTTCTTCGGGGCTGAGCACTTCCACCGGCGTCAGGCAGGCCGCGTCAAACTCGCGCATGGTTTGCTTGGTGACGGTGCCCGCTTCATGCAGCGCCTCCATCGTTTCGTGAATGGCGGCAAAAGCGTCGCTGCGGTATTTTTTAGTCATCTTGAGGCACCTCTTCAAACTGGCCGTTGGCAACAAAACTTTTTAACTGGGCATCCGTCAGGGCCAGCACATGCCTGGCCATTTTCTTGAACTGATCTTCTTCATCCGAACGGATGTTGCCGAGTTCACTCTTTGGAAAACCATAGACAAAGAACGCTTTGTCGTCTTTGCGGAAAAGAATGATGCTGCGGTAACCCTTGGATTTTCCTTCTCCGGGGCGGGCAATCCGCTGCTTGATAACGCCGCCACCCAAGTCCGCATCAATCTGGCCTTTTTCAGCGCGCTCTATGGCATCCCATAGCGCAGAAGCCGGAATTTTTTCCTTTCGGGCAAAGCGCGAAAACCATGCATTTTTGAAAACTTTCAAGTTCAAAACTTTCGGATCAGAAGCTAAATTTATAACACTAAGTGTGATATTTTAATCTTTTTTCGTGCTGGTCTGGGCTTGCACGAACTCACGCTCAAATGTCGCGGCGTCAAAACCGGCATCGTCGTCGGCGATCAGCGGCGCATCAACCCATTGCGCCGATTCGGCGGCGAGGTTTTTTTGTTCGGCTTCCTGCGCGCTCAGCGTTTGCGCCGCCTGTGCCAGCGTCTGAGTTTTTGGGGAAGAACCTGTCGAGGGGGGTGAAGTTCGCATGCGGAAAAACTGGCACTTTACGGCCGGAAAAACTGGTCAAACAAAGCCGTCAGCGGCGCGAAATCCTCGGTAAAACGCTCACGGTTCACAAAATAGGCTTCGCAGGCGACGGCGAAGAATTCCGCCGGGGCGGTGGCGCCGTAGGCGTCGAGCCAGGGCGGATGGCCGCCAAAGCGCTCGGCCATGTTGACCTGTTCGCAAAAATGCTCGTAGGCGGCCAGCATGGTGTCGTGCCAGACGGCCTGGGCGGCGCGTGTGGGCAGCGGCGGGCAGCCGTCGGCGGCGCCGTCGCGCATGTCGATCTTGTGGACGAATTCGTGAATCACCACGTTGTGGCCGCGCCCGGCGTTGTGACCGGCGGCGGCCACGTCCTGCCAGCTCAGCGTGACCGGGCCGCCCTGCATCGCTTCGCCGAGCAGCGCTTCTTTGTAGTGATGCACGACACCGGCAGCGTCCATCGTCTTGCGCCGGGCCAGCATCGCGCCGGGGTGGACGACGATGCCGGTGAAGTCGTCATACCAGCTCAGGCCCAGCTGCAGCACCGGCAGGCAGGCCTGCGCGGCAATGGCGACGGCCATTTCGTCAGTGACGCTCAAACCGTGGACGCCGGTGAATTCCTTGTCCTGCAAAAACTCGCCGACGCGCAGGCGCAGCAGCGCCAGTTCGTCTGCCGGGCGTTGGGCGAGGAAGGGGTAATGCGCCAGCGTCTGCTGCCACAGCGCTTCGGGAATCGGTTTGGGCGCAGTGCCTGCCAGCGTGCGCAGGTAGTCAAGCCAGTTCGGCATCGGGTGTCGGCTTTCAGGCGGGCAGCAGGGTGATGCGTTGCAAGCCGCTGGCGCTCAGGCGCAGCGCGTCGGCGCGGGGGGGGCGGGCTTGCGCGTCCCAGTCGCTGAGGACGATTCTGGTCAAGCCGTCGCCCAGATCGTGCGTGGCGGGCCGGTGCGTGTGGCCGTGAATCAGGCTGGCGGCCCCGGCGGCCTGCAGCCAGTGGCGGGCGGCGGCGTTGTCCACATCGGCGTAATACGGGCCGCCGTCTGGGCCGCTTTGGCCGTTTTGGCCGCCTTGCTGGTGCAGCTGGCTTTGCTCGCGGATGTGGCGGGCGATGGCCTGGCGCTCGGCCAGCGGTTTCGTTAAAAAGGCGCTTTGCCAGCCGGGGCTGCGCACCTGCTGGCGGAATTTCAGATAGTCCACGTCGTCCAGGCACAGCGCGTCGCCGTGCGAGAGCAGCCAGCGCTGGCCGTCAAACGTCAGCACCGTCGGGTCCGCCAGCAGCGTGGCGCGGCAGTGTGCCATCAAGTGCTGACCGACCAGAAAATCGCGGTTGCCGGGCATGAAAAACAGCGCCAGCCGGTCAGCGGCCTGGCGCAGAATTTCGGCGCAGTGGCGTTCAAAACTGGCTGTGCCGTCCAGCGCGTCGTCGCCGACCCAGACTTCAAACAGGTCGCCTAGCATGAACACGGCGTCGGCCGGGGTGGTTTGCAGGTAATGCTGCCAGGCGGCAACGGTGGCGGGTTCGCCCGCGTTCAAATGCAGGTCGGCAATGAAATCGACCGTCCGCCACGCGGGCGGAGCAGCAAGCTCGGCCAGCGGGGGGGTGGTCGAAAGGGGGCTTTTGACTGCTCCCCGGCCTGAAGTCCGGGGATTCTGATTCCCGGTCTTCATGCTAAGGCTCCTCCTGCGAGACTCGCCAATCCGCGAGCGAGAATGTTTTTTGCTGCATTGACATCGCGCCCATGCACGGCACCGCAACTGCAGGTCCACTCTCTTATTCCAAGCCCTTTTAAGCCTTTCGGCCCCTCAATGCTTGCGCACTGAGAACAAGTCTGGGTTGAATAGCGCTCGTTGATTTCCGCAAAAACGATACCGGCCTGATGGCTCTTGTATTCCAACATCGTTTTGAGCTGGGACCAACCGGCGTCCAGCGCGCCCTTTGCCATGTTGGTTTTCACCATGGCTTTACTGGAGACATTCCCTACGAAAATGGCGGCGCTTTCGGCCACCAGCTTTGTGCTGAATTTATGCTGCGCATCCTTGCGCTGGTTGCGAATCTTCGCGTGCAGCTTGCGCACCTGTGCCGTCTTGCCTGCGCGCTGCACCTTGGCCAGCTTCGCTTCACTGGCGCGATACCAGCGGCCTTCGAGCGTCTGGCCGCTTGACGCCGTGGCGCACGTCTTGTTGCCCAGGTCGATACCGACCGCAACAACTCCTTCGGATGCAAGGCCTTCAACCTCCACGGCCACGTTCAAATACCAGCGGCCCCGCGCATCCTGGCTGATGGAGCCAGCGCGCAGTTCAAACCGGCTCAGGCCGTAGCTGTCCCACAGGCTCAGAGTCAAGCCGCAGAACTTCACCTGCCCATTGCGATAAGAAACGCCGCCTTTTTTGAACGGTATCCAGCCCAAGGAGCGTTTGGCAGACTTCGGGTTGCTCACGCGCCAGTTCAGCCGCGCTTTCTTGAACTGCCTGCGCCGGGTGGCGTATTCCTCGCAGACAAGCTGAACCGTTGCGCTGCCGACCTTCACGCCATCGCACTTGCTGAACCCTGCCGTGTACTTTTGCAGGTCGTAGGCACTGAGGAACTTGCCACGCTCACGAATGGAGCGGTT
>JAPLPS010000396.1 GCA_026400075.1 Polaromonas sp. | reverse complement strand
TGCCCGGCCTGCTGCTGGGCGCGGGGCGCTAACACAAACGCAGGCGCAAGCGGCAGGAAGTTACAGCTGGACGTTGCGGCCGCCTCGCGCTGGGGGCGTACCCGCAACGCCCCCAGCGCGAGGCCGACCAGGCGGCCAGACTTTGGGGGGCTGTGCTTAAATCGGCCTTCACTTTTTTTGACGCATGGCCATTCCCCAATCATTTATCCAGGAGCTGATCGCTCGCGCTGACGTTGTCGAAATCGTCGGCCGCTCTGTGCCTTTGAAAAAAAACGGCGCCAATTTCATGGGCCTGTGCCCGTTTCATGGCGAAAAGTCGCCCTCGTTCAGCGTCAGCCCGTCCAAGCAGTTCTACCACTGCTTCGGCTGCGGCAAGAGCGGCGACGCGATTGCCTTCCTGATGGAACACGCGGGCATGAGCTTTTTCGAGGCCGTCGAAGACCTTGCCCAGCAATACGGCCTGCAGATTCCCGAAGACGAGGCCTCGCCGCAAGACCGGGCCAAGGCCGCGCAAATGCGCGAGCAGCAGGCCACGCTGACCAGCGTGCTGGAAAAAGCCGCCCAAGCCTACATCCGCAACCTGCGCACGTCCGAGCGGGCGATTGAGTATTTCAAGGGGCGCGGCGTTTCCGGCGAAATCGCCCGCACCTTTGGGCTGGGCTACGCGCCGCAGGGCTGGCGCAGCCTGGCCAGCGTGTTTCCCGACTACAGCGACCCGCTGCTGGTCGAAAGCGGTCTGGTTATCAGCGCCGACGCCGTCGAAGAAAGCCAGGACGCCGAGCATCCGATAGAAGCCAGGCGCTACGACCGCTTCCGCGACCGGGTGATGTTCCCGATCCGCAACGTCAAGGGCGAGTGCATAGGCTTTGGCGGGCGCGTGCTGAGCGACGAAAAACCCAAGTATTTGAACTCGCCAGAAACCCCGGTGTTCAGCAAGGGCCGCGAACTTTACGGCCTGTTTGAAGCGCGCACCGCGCTGCGCGAACACGGCTACGCGCTCGTCACCGAGGGCTATATGGACGTGGTGGCGCTGGCGCAGCTGGGCTTTGCCAACGCGGTGGCGACGCTGGGCACGGCCTGCACGGCGGAACATGTGCAAAAGCTGTTTCGCTTCACCGACTCGGTGGTGTTCAGTTTTGACGGCGACAAGGCCGGGCGCCGGGCCGCGCACAAGGCGCTGGACGCGGCGCTGCCGTTTGCCAGCGACGTGCGCACCATCAAATTTTTGTTCCTGCCCGCCGAGCATGACCCGGACAGCTTTATCCGTGAACACGGCCAGGAAGGCTTTGCCGCCTATGTCGCCAAGGCTGTACCGCTGAGCCGCTTTTTGCTGCAGGCGGCGGGCGAAGGCTGCGACCTGGACACCGCAGAAGGCCGCGCCCACATGGCCAGCAACGCCCGAGGACTGTGGAGCGCGCTGCCCGAAGGCGGCCTCAAGCCCCAGTTACTGGCCGAAATCGCCGACCAGGTAATGATGGACAGCCGCGATTTATTGCAGCTGTGGAACAGCGCAGCAGGCGGGCGCAAGCCCTACGCCCGCAAAAATGCCGCCCCGCCGCCGCCGCACCAGCAACAGGCGCCGCAAGCGTGGCGGCCAGAAGGCTTTGCGCTGCCCGCGCCGGATCACGGCATGCCCGACTTCGGCGACTACCCGCCGATGGAACTGCACAGCGGGCCGGACGACTACGCAGGGCACGCGCCTGACTTTGCGCCGCAGCATTCAGCTTCTTATCCAGCGCCTTATTTTCCGGCCCCTGCGCCCGCCAGCAAACCGGGCAAGTTCGGCCGCAAGTCCCAGACCGGCGGCGCCGCGCCGCATCGCCCGACCGGCCGCATCCTGCCCGCCAGCCGCGAAGACCGGGTGCTGCGCCTGCTGCTGACCGAGCCGCAGCACTGGGACCAGCTCAGCCACGAAGAGCACCAGATTCTGCTCGACCTGCCCGCGCCGCACGGCCCGCTGTTTGCCTGGCTGGAAAGCCAGTTGCACGAACACGGCCCGCAGCCCTGGGCGGCGCTGCGCGAGAGCCTGCGCGGCCACGCCCACGAACACCACGCCGTGCTCCAGT
>JAPLPS010000359.1 GCA_026400075.1 Polaromonas sp. | reverse complement strand
GGCGATGTCGCTGTAGTTGTTGTTGTCGGCCTTGTTGGCGCCGTTACCGTTGAAGACGCCCAGCGCGTAGGACAGCAGGGGGGCGCGGTAGTTGTTGGTGAAATCGACATAGGGCTCGTAGTCGCCCGACAGCACCAGGCCGGTCTGACGCGTGCTAAATCCCAGTCCGTTGACAAAACCGGCGCTGCCGATGACAGCCTTGACTTCAGGGTCTAGCGCCTGGGCTTCCAGCCCGAAAGGCACGATCTGCTGGCCCAGGGTGAGGGTGCCCAGCGGATCTTCGGCATTGCCCGAGGCGGGCTGGAAGCTGTAGCGCAGGTAGGCATCGGTCAGGTTGACGGTGCTCGATGAGCCCGAGGCGTTGTTCTGGCTGGTCAGGGCCAGGCGGTAAGTCAGGTTGCGCCCTTCGGTGTAGTCCCGAAAGAGGTTACCGGCAAAGTTCAGGCCGAAGGCGGGCGCAGCAAAGCCCCGGTTGCGCGGATCGGTCGGGCCGTAGCCGCTCGATGCAGCCGATGGCGGCGCCTCGGGATTCTGGTTGTCGTAGCGCACGGTCAGGGAGCCGCCGATCTTGGTGTTGCGCGTCACGCTGGGAATGTTGCGCTCCTGCAGACGCGACTGGTCGTACTTGTAGTTCTCCAGGTCGGTGCGCATGCCCTGGATGTCGGCCTTGCTGGCTGCGGTTCTGGCGTCGATGGACTCCTGGCTTTCTTCTGCGCCTGCCGCAGGGGCAGCGGCCACCGCTTGCGCACTGGCCTGCTGCTTGCCAAGCTGGGTGCGCAGCTCGTTCACCTGCTTGCTCAACTCCTCGATCCGGGCCTGCTCCAGCGAAGGCGTGTTTGAGCGCGAGTTGCTCTTTTTGAGTTCCTCAAGCTGTTTTTGCAGTTCATTGACGACGCTCTTGATCGCCTTGATTTCGCTGTTTGGTTGGGCCTGGGCCGCGCCACTCGATACAGCGAGCAACACGGCTGTGGCCAGCACTGTTGTTTTAAAAGATGGCACCTTGATAAATCCTTGTTTAGTGGCTGTAAAAATGATTGGCCAAGATGAATAAGCATAATTCATGCCATGTTTTTTATGATTTTTTGCCAGTTTATGTTGATGTTTCAACTAATCAGCTGCTGCATGAGAAGCAGAACTGTTGATATTGATGCAGCTAGCACTTGGAATGGGTTTAATTTTTTAAGATTAATAAATTGTTATCAAATAATTTTAAAAAATATCCAATAAAAACAATCACTTGAAAGTTTTTATCCTGTTTTTTTTATGGTTCTCATGAGTTGGCATGTTGTTTGCTTTTGTAGACTCAGTTATTCAACCTTTTCCTGCTTTTGTTTTTTTATCAAGATTGCAGGCGGCGGATGAAATTTTAAAAAATGCATCAGCTTGTGCTGGCAAATGGAATAAGTAAATGCATCAACCTGTTTATGTTTTTTGGGGTACACGGTAATGAAGAACAAGGCAATCTATCTGTCAGTCATGCTCGGCGTTTTGGCCGGCTCTGCGGTGGCGCAGGACACCAAAGCAGTCGCTGACGCGGCCAGCGCCGCGCCCAAGGCACCGGCCAAGGCCTGGTCGGTTTATCAGTCAGCGCAGGCGCCCACCACGCCGGAAGTCCGGCAAAAAGCCTGGGTACGCTCGCCCATCGACGCTTTCGTGCTCGCGCAGCTCGAAGCCAAGGGCCTGAAACCGGCCAAGGATGCAGACCGCGCCACCTTCATCCGGCGCGCCACGCTCGACACGCTGGGCCTGCTGCCCACGCCCGAGGAGGTCAAGGCTTTTGTGGCCGACAAGTCGCCCGACGCCTATGAAAAGCTCGCCGACCGCCTGCTGGCCTCGCCGCACTACGGCGAGCGTCAGGCGCGCCGCTGGCTCGATCTGGCGCGCTACGCTGACAGCACGGGCTTTCAAAATGACAACACCCGCCCGAACAACTGGCGCTACCGCGACTATGTGATCAAGGCCTTTAACCAGGACAAGCCGTTTAGCCGCTTCATCCAGGAGCAGGTTGCTGGCGACGAGCTGTGGCCTGACAGCCAGGATGCGAAGATTGCCACCGGCTTTCTGGCTGGCTACCCCGACAACCGCAATTCGCGCGACCTGGTGCAGCGCAAGTACCAGATCGAAACCGACATGACCGACCTGGTGGGCGAAACCTTCCTGTCCGCCACCGTTGGCTGCGCTCGCTGCCACAACCACAAGTCCGACAAGGTCAGCCAGAAGGAATACTTCCAGCTGCAGGCCTTCTTTGCCAACACCTCCTTCAACGAGAAAACGCCGCTGACCAAGGGAACTGAAACCGAGTGGGACAAGACCTACGAGAAGCAGCAGGCTGCTTACCTGGCGGCCACCAAAGACATCCGTGCCAAGCAAAAAGCCCTTCTTGATCCCGTGCGCGAGGCCGCCCGCAAGTACTACAACGAGCGTTACCTGACCGACAGCCGCGATGCCATCTTCAGGCCCGAGGCGCAGTGGACGCCGCTGGACCGCTGGGTCAACTGGCGCAAGGATGCGGTAGCGACCGAATTTGAAATTGCGCGCTATCTGGAAGACAGCGGCACGAAACCGAGCGTGGCCTACTACAACGCCGACAACGCAGAGAAGTGGAAGGAATACAAGGCGCTGCAGGAGGAACTCAAGCAGTTTGACAAGATCCGGCCCGCCAAGGGATCGAACCAGTACACGACCGCGCTGGAGTTGACCAGCAAAGAGGTGCCGCCCACCCATGTGCGCTTTGGCGGCATCCATGAGCGTGCGCTGGAGGCTGTCCAGCCAAGCATTCCCGCGCTGTGGGGCGGCAAGGGCGAAGCGGCGATCACGCCGACAGCCACCTCCTCGGGTCGGCGCACGGTGCTGGCCAACTGGCTGAGCAGCGACACCAACCCGCTGACGGCACGCGTCTATGCGAACCGCGTCTGGGCGCAGTATTTCAACAAGGGCATCATCTCCACCGTCCAGGACTTCGGCCGCGCTGGCCAAAAGCCGACCAATCCCGAGCTGCTTGACTACCTGGCCACCGACTTTGTCAAGAGCGGCTGGAGCGTCAAGAAGCTGCACCGCGACATCCTGCTCTCCAGCGTCTATCGCCAGTCGTCTGACGAGCGTCCCGAGGTGGTCAAGGTTGATCCCGAGAACAAGCTGCTTGGCTTCTACCCGCGCAAGCGCCTGGAGGCCGAGGTGATCCGCGACTCGCTGCTCTACGCATCGGGCCTGCTGAGCGACAAGGTGGGCGGCCCTTCAGTGTTCCCCCCGGTGCTCAAGACCGGCGACGTGGTGGGCAAGTCGGAGGATTTCCAGGGCAACCGCGCCTGGGCTGTCTCCACCGACAAGGAAGACTGGAACCGCCGCAGCCTGTACATCTTCACGCGCCGCAGCTTCAGCTACCCGATCACGCAGAACTTTGACCCGGCCAATCCAAATTCACCGCACCACAAGCGCGATGTGACGACCACGGCGCTGCAGGCGCTCACCCTGTTCAACAGCGAAATCGTGTTCGACTGGTCGCAAGCCCTGGCCGGGCGCGTGATCAACGAGGCGGGCGGCGACGAGACAGCGCAGATCAACCGGCTCTACCAGATCCTGTTCTCGCGCGATCCGAACCCGACCGAGCGCACGGCGCTGAAGACTTTCCTGGCCGAGCAGCAAATCATCGTCCAGCAAAAAGCGGCCAATGGCAAGTTTGAAGTCGCTGTGCCCGCCGGCCTGAAAGACACCCGGAAATTTGACCCGGTCAAAGCAGCGGCGTTTGTCGATCTGGTTCACACCGTCGCCAACTCCAACGAGTTTGCCTACCGCTTCTAAGCCTTTCTCATTACTGACCCAAGACAAGGATATTTTCATGAACACCGATTCCCGCCGCGACTTTCTTCGCAAATCCGGACTTTATATCGGTGGCGCCGCCGCCTTCAGCGGAGTGATTCCAGGGCTGGGCAGCTTTTCTGCCGCCCACGCCGCCGACTTGATTGACCCGCTGGCGCTGAAGTCGCCGCATTTTCCCGGCAAGATCAAGTCGGTGATCTGGCTGCACCAGGACGGCGCGCCCAGCACGCTAGACCTGTACGACTACAAACCCGAGCTGATCAAGCTCGCTGGCAAGGAGGTTCCGGCCTCCTTCCTGAAGGGCATCAAGACCAGCACCCAGGGCGGCGTCGGCAAGCTCTACGCCTCCAAGCGCGAGTGGAAGCAGCATGGCGAAAGTGGCGCCTGGTTCTCCGACCTGCTGCCGAACCTGGCCAAGCAGGCCGACAACATGACTTTCATCAAGTCCAGCGTGACGGTGGGCGCGACGCACGACATTTCGATTCTCAAGCTCAACACCGGCGACCTGAACCCTGGCCGCCCGTCGCTGGGCGCCTGGATCAACTATGCGCTGGGCTCGGCGAACAAGGATTTGCCCTCGTATGTGGTGCTGTACAACGGCGACCGCGAGCCGTCTGCCGGATCGGTCAACTGGAGTTCGGGCTTCCTGCCGGCGGTGTACCAGGGTACGGCCTTCCGTCCCGGCGACTCCCCGATCCTGTACCTGGATCGCCCCGAGCTGCGCACGGCCCAGCAGCAGCGCAAGTCGCTGGATCTGCTCAAGCGGCTGAACTCGGCTGGCGCCGAACGCTACCCGTCCGACACCGAGCTGCGCGCGCGCATCCAGTCCTACGAGCTGGCTGACCGCATGCAGGCCGCCGCCCCCAAGGCGGTGGACATCAGCAACGAAAGCGCCGCGACCAAGGAGATGTACGGCCTGAACGACAAGACCAGCCAGAGCTATGGCGAAGTGCTGCTGCGTGCGCGCCGCCTGGTGGAAAACGGCGTGCGCTTTGTGCAGGTCGTCTCGGCGGTGCCGCAGAGCCTGGATTCGGAGCGCCGCAACTGGGACGCCCACGACGAGCTGGAGCAAAACCACGGCCTGCTGTCGAAGATGGTCGATAAGCCGATTGCCGGTCTGCTGGCGGATTTGAAGTCGCGTGGCCTGCTGGACAGCACGCTGGTCGTCTGGGCTTCGGAATTTGGCCGCACCTCCTGGGGCGAGAGCGGCAGCGGGCGCGACCACAACCCCTGGGGTTACACCCAGTGGATGGCGGGCGGCGGCCTGAAAGCCGGGTTCACCTACGGCGAGACCGACGATATCGGCCTGCAAACGGCCGACAAGGACAAGGCGATGGACACCTACGACCTGCACGCCACCATCTTGCACCTGATGGGCCTGGACCACCTCAAGACCACCTTCCTGAACAACGGTCGCTCCGAGCGCCCGACGGTGGTGTACGGCAAGGTGATCAAGGACATCCTGGCCTGATCCGTTCACTTCAACAAGAAAGCGGGGCGCTCTGCCCCGCGCTGCAAGGAATTTTTGCTTTATGCGCAAGACGCTGATCGTGATGGGACTGGTGACGCTGCTGGCCGGGGGCGTGCGCGCCGCTGGCACCGAGCTGGACACGGACCTGATGCAGAGCATCGAGGACACCAACCTGAGCCTGGCCTCCAACATCGCCCTGAAGGATGCCAAGAGCAGCAAGGCCGAGGCCGCCGAGCTGCACCGCATGTTCACGCAGGTGGAGTCGCATTTCGTGGCCAAGGGCGATGCCGCCGACGCGGTGGACCTGTCGAAAAAGAGCAAGGACTGGGCGGGCGAGATTGTCCAGTCGGTCGATTCCCGGCAGTTTGACCATGCGCAGGAGCTGGCTGGCAATATTTCGCGGGCCTGCAAGACATGCCACAACTTCTACAAGAAATCCTGAGGTCAAGGCGCTTGTGAAAACCCTGTTTTACAGCGCATTGGTGTCGGCCTGCCTGCTGCCTTGCGTCATGGCGGCGCCCGCTGCCAGCAAGGCGCGGGTGGCCGACGCGGCGCCAGCCAAGGCGCTGCCCGCCAGCGGCGACCCGGCGCTGGGCCGCGAGAAAGCCGACTCGGAGCGCTGCATGGAATGCCACGGCGTGGACGGTCATGGCGCGGGCCACGCCAACGGGCCGGAAGGCAAGTTTGCCAAGCTCGCAGGCCAGCATCCCGATTACCTGCTCAAGCAGATCCGCGATTTCCGCTCCGGCGCGCGCCAGCACGACCAGATGCAGATCATGGCGCGCAGCGTCTCCGACGCGGACGTGCGCGACATTGCCGCCTATTTCGCCAGCCAGCCGGGCATGAAGGGGCAGGACGGCGAGCGCCACGCGCTGGGCAAATCCCTGTACGAGAGCGGCGATCCGGCGCGCGGCATTGCGGCCTGCATAGGCTGCCACGGCGCGCTGGGCAAAGGCGTGGCAGGCAGCGCGCTCACGCCCGTCATCGGCGGGCAGGAATGGCGCTACCTCGACAAACAACTGCGCGACTGGCGCTCGGGCGAGCGGCGCAACAGCCCGGACGGCGCGATGAGTCAGATCACCAAAACACTGAGCGACGCCGAGATCGAAGCGCTGGCGAACTACCTCTCAGGCATCTGAACCCTTTTTTGAACCGACGAGAACAACCACCATGAAGCACCAGATTTTCAAAGCGGCCCTGCCCGCGCTCCTGTTCGCCCTGCTGGCCTTGCCAGCCGCCGCTGCCCTGAAAGAAGGTGATGCCGCACCGGATTTCAACCTCAAAGCCTCCTTGGCTGGCAAGGATTTCAACTACTCGCTGAAAAACGCGCTGAAAAAAGGCCCGGTCGTGGTTTATTTTTACCCCTCGGCCTACACCGGCGGCTGCAACATCCAGGCGCACAGCTTTGCCGTGAATACGGACAAGTTCGCGGCGGCAGGTGCCTCCATCGTCGGCGTGTCGCTTGACAGCATTGCGCGGCTCAATGTTTTCTCGGCGGACCCCGAGTATTGCGCGGGAAAGGTGGCTGTGGCCTCGGACGCGGGCGGCAAGGTGGCCAAGGCGTTTGACCTGAACGTGACCGACATTCCGGCGGGCCGCAAGGACACACGCGGCGCCGAGATTGACCACGCCCGCGTCGAGCGCACCACCTTCATCATCACACCGGACGGCAAAGTTGCCGCAACCGTCGGCGACCTCACGCCCGCCGCCAATGTCGAAAAAGCGCTGGAAGTGGTTCAAGCCTTGGCCAAAGCCAGGGCGACCGGCACCAAGCTCTGAACGCATAGCCACCCAGGAAAACGCATGACAACAAAAAACATCCTTGGCCGCGCCCTGCTGGCCGCCAGCGTGGCCGGTATTTTTGCCTCGGCAGCCGCCCAGGCGCAAAGCCCGGCGCCTTCCGGGGGCGTGACTCCGGCCATTGCTGGCGTGGTGGCAGCGGGCACGTCCATTGAGCTGATCAAGGAGGGCTTCACCGGCACCGAAGGGCCGGTAGCCTTGCCCGACGGCAGCCTGATCTTCACCGAGACCAACGCCAACCGCATCACCCGCATCGCGCCCGACGGCTCGACTTCCACTTTTGTCGAGGGCAGCAATGGCGCCAACGGGCTGGGTTTCACGGCCAACGGCGATCTGTACGCGGTGCAGGTGCTCAAGCCCCGCGTGGGCATCATCTTCCCGCCGCCCAGAGCCAAAGTTCTGGCCGACAACTTTGAAGGCAAACCGTTTGGCCGCCCGAACGATCTGGTCGTGGACAGCCGGGGCAATGTCTATTTCACCGATTCCGGCCTCAACCCGCCAGCGCCCGGCCAGCCTGCGCCGCCCGCGCAGGCGCTTGCACCGGCCAAACCGGCGGTTTACCGCATCTCGGCCAAGGGCGAACTCCAGCGCCTGCTGGCCGACATTGAGCGCCCCAACGGCATCCAACTCAGCCCGGACGAGAAAGTGCTGTATGTGGCCAACACCCTGGGCGAACACCTGCTCGCTTACGACATCGCGCCCGATGGCACGTTGGGGCCGCGCCGCAACTTTGCCAAATTAGACGGCTGGCAAAAGACCGACACCGGCACCTTCAGCAGCGGCGCAGACGGCCTGGCCGTCGATGAGGCGGGCCGCGTCTATGCGGTCAGCAACAAGGGTCTTGAAATTTTCAGCAGCCAAGGCGAAGCGCTGGGCACCATCGCCCTGCCGAAAAAACCGCAGAACCTGGCTTTTGCCGGGGAAGGCAAAAAGACGCTGTACGTCGTCGGACGCGGCGCGGCCTACCGCCTGCCGGTGCTGACCGCCGGTTATGCCGGACGGGCCAAGTAATCCACTTCAGGAGCAAAACATGACACGCAAGACCGCCAACGATTTTTCGCCCGAGGTGCTCGGGCTGTTCGACCGCTATGTGCATGGCCTGCTGAGCCGGCGGGGTTTCCTGCAGTCGGCTGCCAAATACACCGCCAGCGTGGCAGCCGCCGAGGTGGTGCTGGCCGAGCTGAGCCCGAATTTTGCCCAGGCCCAGCAGGTGCCGGGCAACGATCCGCGCATCCAGACGCGCTATGTCGAAATCCCCTCGCCGCAGGGCTACGGCACGGTGCGCGGCTATCTGGTCCAGCCTGCCGCGCCAAAAGGCAAGCTGCCCACCGTGCTGGTGGTGCATGAGAACCGGGGTCTGAACCCGCACATCGAGGACATCGCCCGCC
>JAPLPS010000351.1 GCA_026400075.1 Polaromonas sp. | reverse complement strand
CGGCCATGACGTTTGCCGCCGCCCGCGCCCAGGCCCAGCGTGAATTGCTCAACGCTTTTTATATCTACAACAGCGCCGACATTTTGTCCGGCACCAGCGTCAGCGGCGTGATACAGCCGACTAACTTCATGGAGCTGGACTTGAGCCAGTCGCGCGCTGCAGACCAAATTCTGGCGGCCATTTCGGGGATGCTTATCAAGATTGGCCAGACCGGCGGCGGCGTCAATGCCCTCCTCAACAGCGTAGAAATTGATTTGGCCGACGATGGCCTGCTCAACAACTCGGCCAAACTCACGCCCAGCGTGCAGCAACAGCTCAACACGGCAGCACCGGTAACGCCCTTTGGCGTGATCGCCAACAACCTGAACCTTTTTTATGGCCTGAAAACGCCGTACACGCGAGAAGACCTGGACCAGTGGATCGACAGCTCCGGCGGCACCGACAAGGTGATCGACAAATACAAGTTCTCAGTCAAAGACGTTGCCCTTAACAAAGAAAATAAATCCCCGGCGTTCGTAGCGGGCGCCAACGATGCCGGACAGTGCCTGTCGGCAAGCACCGGCAAGCTGTACAAAAACGACGTGTTGCAAACCGTCCCCGTGCTCGCCGCCAAGGACGATAAATTTGTCATCGGCCTTACGGCCTCGTCTTCGAGCCAAACCGTCACGTCCTTCTTGCAGCGCAATGCGCCCGCTGTCGGCCCAAGCTGCCCGGTAACCGTTCCGGTGGGCGCCGTGCGGCTGCAAAAATACGCGGTGACGGCAGCAGCTTCGGCGGCTGACTTGTCGGCCATGCCTGCGAGCTATCTGGGCGCCAATTTGCCGGGCATCAACGACTGGTCGCGCACGCCGGTGTATGCCGATCTTGTCAAACAGGCGCGTGTTTTTGGGCCGACGACCCATCCGTGGGGTGGCCCCGACGACACGGTGCCGCTCGGCAGCGACGGCTGGCCGATGGGTGACTTTGGCCTGTTCCTCAAGTCCAGCAGCGGGGATTCTGGAACTTACAAGGTGTCCTTCACCGGCCAGGCCGCTGTCGCGCACGCGGCCTCGAAAAACACTTCGTTGGCGAACAAGGTTTACGACCCGGTTAAAAACCTGACCACGCTGGACGTGCTCCGCGCTGACGGCGCCGAGCAGCTGGTTTTGATATTCACCCAGACCGGCACCGGCATCAAGAATTTAAAAGTCGTTCGCCCCGGCTACGACGCGCTGAATCCGCCGCTGTTCACCACCGAGTTTGTCAACCACATCGCCCGCTTCAAGACGCTGCGCTTCATGGACTGGCTCAAAACGAATAACAACAGTGCGGCGACTTCGTGGGCCGCCCGCACCACGCTGACCACCCAGTACGCCGCCGCCACGGGCGTGCCGTGGGAGCACGTCATCGCGCTGGCCAACCAGGCGCAAAAAGACATCTGGATCAACATTCCCGTCGGGGCCACCGATGACTATGTTTTGCAACTGGCCAAGCTGCTCAAAGCGTCGCTGAACGCCACGTCGAAAATCTATGTCGAGTACAGCAACGAGCTGTGGAACTCGGGCTTCGGACAGTTCGCCGCCAACCAAAATCTGGCCACGGCGGAGGTGTATGCGAACCCGAAATCGACCCTGGCTTATGACGGCACGACCGACGTGAACAAACTGGGCTTTCGGCGCATTGCCAAGCGCGGCATGGAAATCAGCAACATCTTTCGCAGCGTCTATGGCAGCAGTGCCATGATGAGCACCGTGCGCCCGGTGTTTGCCAGCCAGGTAGTGCAGCCTTATGTGGGCCAGGTCGGCCTGGACTTCATCAACGCCCTGTACGGCCCGCCGTCGAATTATTTTTACGCCTATGCGGGCGCGCCCTATTTCAACCTGGGCAGCCTGCAACGGGTGGACGGCCTGACACCGGATGCGATCCTCAATGCGATGGATGCCTCGGTCACCAGCTTGCCAGCCGTCAACTACTTTGAAAAAAATCTGGCCCTCACCAGCTGGTACAGCCTGCCGTTCATGGCCTACGAAGGCGGATCGGACACCTTTGGCAATGGCAGCATTCCCGCCAAAAAAGCCGCCAGCCTTGATCCGCGCATGCTCGGCATCTGCACGCGCTACATGTCCACCTGGTACGCCAGCGGCGGGGACATGTTCATGTGGT
>JAPLPS010000250.1 GCA_026400075.1 Polaromonas sp. | reverse complement strand
GGCCAGAGCGGCCTGGGCGTGGTGCTGTCGCCCGCCTACCGCATGGGTTCGCTGATGCTGTGGCTGGCCTATTTCATGGGCCTGGTGATTTTCTACGCGCTGATCAACTGGATGCCGATTCTGTTCAAGGACGCGGGCATTGCGCCCAAGGACGCGGCCTTGATCTCCGCGCTGTTCCCGCTGGGCGGTGTCGGCGCGATTTTCTTCGGCTGGCTGATGGATCGTTTTAACGGCAACAAGATCATCGCCGTCGGCTACGCGCTGACGGCAGCCACGATTTACGCCATCGGCCAGACGGTGGGCAGCGTGGGCCTGCTGGTGCTGGTGGTGTTCGTCGCGGGCACCTTCATGAACACCGCCCAGTCGTCGATGCCCGCGCTGGCCGCCGGTTTTTACCCGACGCAGGGGCGCGCCACCGGCGTGGCCTGGATGCTGGGCATTGGCCGCTTTGGCGGCATTGCCGGTTCCTTTTTGGTGGCCGAACTGGCGCGCCGCCACTTTGACTTTGCCGCCACCTTCATGGTGATTGCCATTCCCGGCGTGATTGCGATGCTGGCGCTGCTGGCCAAACAGCACTTTCACCCTGAAACCGCGTCCGGGCACAACGCAGGCCGGACTGAAGCGCTGGGCCATTAAGAATACGCTTTGACTTTTCCGCTTTAGCCTTTCCTGTACCTTTTCCACGACAAGGAGACTCTTCATGATCATTGACTGCCACGGCCACTACACCACCGCGCCCAAGGCGCTGGAAAACTGGCGCAACCAGCAAATCGCCGGTATCAAAGACCCGGCGCTGATGCCCAAAGTCGCCGACCTGAAAATCAGTGACGACGAGCTGCGCGAAACCATTGAACAAAATCAATTGCGCCTGATGAAAGAGCGCGGCTCGGACTTGACCATCTTCAGCCCGCGCGCCAGCTTCATGGCCCACCACATCGGCGACTTCAACGTGTCTGCCACCTGGGCGGCGATTTGCAACGAGCTGTGCTACCGCGTCAGCGAGCTGTTTCCGGACCACTTCATTCCCGCCGCGATGCTGCCGCAGTCGCCCGGCGTCGATCCGGCGAGCTGCATTCCCGAGCTGGTCAAATGCGTCGAGCAGTACGGCAACGTCGGCATCAACCTGAACCCCGATCCGTCCGGCGGCCACTGGACTTCGCCGCCGCTGAGCGACCGCAGCTGGTACCCGATCTACGAAAAGATGGTCGAGTACGACATCCCGGCGATGATTCACGTCAGCACCAGTTGCAACGCCTGCTTTCACACCACCGGCGCGCATTATTTGAACGCCGACACGACGGCCTTCATGCAGTGCCTGACCAGCGAGCTGTTCAAGGACTTTCCGACCCTTAAATTCCTGATTCCGCACGGCGGCGGCGCCGTGCCTTACCACTGGGGGCGTTTCCGGGGTCTGGCGCAGGAGCTGAAAAAGCCGCTGCTCGAAGAGCATCTGCTGAACAACATCTTCTTTGACACCTGCGTCTATCACCAGCCCGGCATCGACCTGCTGAACACCGTGATTCCGGTGAAAAACGTGCTGTTTGCCTCGGAAATGATTGGCGCGGTGCGCGGCATTGACCCGCAAACCGGCCACTACTACGATGACACGAAGCGTTACATCGAAGCGTCCAAAATCCTCAGCGCCGACGACCGTTTCCAGATTTACGAAGGCAACGCCCGCCGCGTGTTCCCGCGCCTGGACGCCGCCCTCAAAGCCAAAAACCAATAATCAAATCGGAGATAAAAATGAGCATGAACCAACTGGGCATCGTCAAACGCAACATCGTGCGCGCCGACAAGGCCGCCGTCGAAAAACTCGGCCAATTTGGTGTCGCGACGATTCACGAGGCAATGGGCCGCGTCGGGCTGATGAAGCCTTATATGCGCCCGATTTACAAAGGCGCCAAAATCTGCGGCACGGCCGTCACCATCCTGCTCCAGCCCGGCGACAACTGGATGATGCACGTCGCCGCCGAGCAATTGCAGCCCGGCGACGTGGCCGTGGCCGCCTGCACGACGGACAACTTTGACGGCTTTTTTGGCGATTTATTGGCCACCTCCTTCCAGGCGCGCGGCGCGAAGGGCTTGATTATTGATGCCGGTGTGCGCGATGTGGACGAGCTGGAAAAGATGGGTTTCCCGGTGTTCAGCCGGGCCATTCACGCCAAGGGCACGATCAAGGCGACGCTGGGTTCGGTGAATATCCCGGTGGTCTGCGCCGGTGCGCTGGTCAATCCCGGCGACGTGGTGATTGCCGATGCGGACGGCATCGTCGTCGTGCCCGCCGCCATTGCCCAGCAGGTGGCCGATGCCGCCGAACACCGCGAGAGCTTTGAAGGCGAAAAGCGCGCCAAGTTCGCCGCTGGCGTGCTCGGGCTGGACTTGTACAAAATGCGCGAGCCGCTGGAAAAAGCCGGACTCAAATACATCGACTGAGCCGTTTTGCGTTCCACCCCTTCAGATTGGAGCTTGCGATGAAAAATCGACTTTGTGCGCTGACACTGGGCTTGCTTGGTCTGTGGGGTTGCGCCGTGGCGCAGGCCCAGATTGCGCTGGCAGGCATTACCGATGCATCGGGCGCGGGCGCGGCGGCAGGCAGCAGTTTCAAGAACGGCTACCTGATGGGCATCAGCGAGGTCAATGCCGCTGGCGGCGTGCTCGGCCAGCAGCTGGCGCTGACCCAGTACGACACCGACACCACGGCCGATGCGGTCAAGGCCGCAGCAGCCAAGGCGGTGGCGGCCAAGCCGTTTGCGATTCTGGGGCCGGTGTTTTCGAGCATGACGGCCAGCGCAATGAGCCAGACCGGAGAGTCGGCCACGCCGCACTTCACCGGCGGCGAAGCGGCGTCGCTGACGCGCAAATTTCATCCCGGCCTGCTGCGGACATCGCTGTCGCAACTGGGCTCAATGCCGCGCCTGGGGGCCTTGATCACCCACGGCCTGGGCGCGCGCAAAATCGGCCTGATCTGGGTGGACAACGAGTTCGGCCAGGACGGACGGGCGGTGCTGCTGCCCGTGCTCAAGCGCAACGGTGCCACGGTTACGTTTGACGGCCCGGTCAAGTCCGGCCAGAAAGACTTCGCCCAGACCGTCGCCGCGCTCAAGGCCGCTGGCGTCGATGCGCTGCTGCTCTATGTCAACGAGGGCGAGGCGGTGGGAGTTCTCAAGCAACTGAAGGTCCAGGGCTTTGACAAGCCCATCGTCAGCGACGGACTGGTGGCGGCGCAGAAAGTCATCGACAGCGCAGGCCCGGCAGCCGACGGCGTGCTGGTTCACATGAATATGTCCACCGGGGTGGCCAATCCATCCGTGCAGGCCTTTGTCAGCCGCTATGTGGCGCGCTATGGCGCCCGGCCAGACCAGAACTCGATGAAGGGCTTTATCGCCGTGCAAACCATCAAGGCAGGCGTTGAAATGGCGGGCAAGGCCGATCCGGCCCTGTTCCTTAAAACCATCAAGGACAAGCGGCTGGAGAAAAAAAGCTACCCCGAGCTGATGAGTTCGGTCAGCTACGACTACTTTGGCGACCTCAACCGCGAGAGCTATTTTGCGGTGATTCAGGGCGGCAGCAGCCATATTGTGGCCACCCTTCAGTCCAGCGATGGCGGCTCGGTGACGCTGGCCAGTGGCAAGCAGATCGCGCTCAATTCGAATGAATTTCGCAGCGAGATCAAGGCCAGCGCCCAGCCCGGCGCCGACAAAGCGGCCAGTCAGCGCTGATTTTTATTTTTTGACAATTCCCCCATAAGGACACATTCCCATGACTTTCGAGAAAACCCCCGGCTGGCTCGACTGGTACGCAGGCCCGAGCAAGCCGCGCTTTGTCGTGCCCGCTGGCGCCGTCGATGCCCACTGCCACGTTTTTGGCCCCGGCGCCGAATTCCCCTTTGCGCCCGAGCGCAAGTACACGCCCTGCGATGCGTCCAAAGCCCAGCTCTATGCGCTGCGCGACCATCTCGGCTTTGCGCGTAACGTCGTCGTGCAGGCCACCTGCCACGGCGCCGACAACCGGGCGATGGTTGATGCGCTGGTTAATTCGGGCGGCAAGGCGCGCGGCGTGGCCACCGTCAAGCGCAGCGTCACCGATGACGAATTGCAGGCGATGCACGCGGCAGGCGTGCGCGGCGTGCGTTTTAACTTCGTCAAGCGGCTGGTCGATTTCACGCCCAAGGACGAGCTGATCGA
>JAPLPS010000138.1 GCA_026400075.1 Polaromonas sp. | reverse complement strand
AAATTCGGTCGCGGGTGGTCTGGCGGCTGGTCTGGGTGTGCAGCGCGGCGGGCGGGATGCGGGCGGCCTGGGCAAAAAAGGCGCGGGCGTCCGTGCAGTCCTTGGTTATGCCTGCTGTCAGGCTGTCCAGGCTGTCGTATTTGAGTTCGTCGTGCAGTTTGTGTAGCAGTTCCACCCGGATGATCTTACCGTATGCGCCTTCCGGGCCGAGGCTGGCGGGCCAGTCGAGGCAATGGGTTTCGAGCAGCACGCGCCCGCCGTTGACATCGTTCGGGTCCAGCGACGGGCGAATGCCCAGATTGGCCACGCCGGGCAGCGGGCCGTCAGCCAGGCCATGCACCAGCACCGCAAAAATCCCGCTGGCCGCCGGTTTCCAGTGCGCAAAGCGCAGGTTGATGGTGCGAAAACCCAGCTCGCGCCCCAGCTTGCGGCCATGCACCACATGGCCGGAAATGCTGTAAGGCCGACCGAGCAGCGCGGCCACGCGCTCCATGTCGCCCAGGCCAAGCGCCTCGCGCACCGCCGAGCTGGAGACGCGGGTGCCAGGCGCGCTGGCCGGGCGCCTGGCCGCAGACGGCCCGCCGGACGCGGCATGGCCCGCCGCTGGACGCGCATGGGACGGCGAAATTTCGTAGCTGTTCATGCGCGCCACGTCAAAGCCGAGCTGCTCGCCCGCCGCGTCCAGCATCGCGTAGTCGCCAGCGCGCTGGGCGCCGAAGCGGAAATCATCGCCGACCAGCACATAGCGTGCGCCCAGGCCGTTGACCAGCACTTCCTGAATAAAAGCCTCGGGCGGCTGCGCGGCCAGCTGCGCGTTAAACGGCAGGATCACGCACTGGTCAATGCCGCAGTTTTCCAGTTCGGTCAGCTTGTCGCGCAGCGTGGCAATGCGGGCCGGGGCCAGTTCGGGTTTGCGCAGGACGGCGGCGAAGTAGTCGCGCGGATGCGGCTCAAAGCTGATCGCGCAACTGGGCACGCCCCGGTGCCGGGCTTCGTTTTTCAGCAGCGCCAGCATCGCCTGATGGCCGCGATGCACCCCGTCAAAGTAGCCGATGGTCAGGGCGCAGCCGGGCGCCAGATCGGGATGGTGGTAGCCACGGAAAATTTTCATGGGCCTAATTATCGTTTTTATAGCGGCAAGGCCGAATTGGCCGCGCCAGAGGGCTGGTGACGCCGCTGACGCATGTTTCATGCCGGTTTCATGATTTCCCTGTATATTGAACCGCTTGCCCGTCCTACACCCGGTTTCCATTGTGAATGGAGGTTCGTTTTGAAGGTTCTCAAACTCTCAGCGCAGGGCTTGCCGCAAGCCTGGATCAGCCTTGAGCTGGCCGTGCTGCATTACGCGGCCGAGGAGGTGCGCTGGGAAATCGGCGCGCGCATTGCCACTTTTCACGGCGGCCACAATGCGCTGACCGGTGCGCAGTCGATCATCCACATCAACAGCATCATCGGCACGCGGGGCGTGCCCAGCATCAACCCGTTTGAGCTGAAACCGGGGCTGACCAACAGCAAATTATTCGTGCGCGACCGCAATGTCTGCGCCTACTGCGGCGGGCATTTCCACGAAGAAGGCCTGACCCGCGAGCACATCATTCCGCAGGCGCAAAAAGGCGCCGACAGCTGGATGAACGTCGTCACCGCCTGCCGCACCTGCAACCACCGCAAAAGCAACCGCACGCCCGAACAGGCCCGCATGCCGCTGCTCTACACGCCTTACGTGCCGAGCCTGTGGGAAGACTTCATTTTGCGCAACCGCCGCATTCTGGCCGACCAGATGGAGTTTTTGATGGCGCATGTGCCGCGCTCGTCACGGCTGATCAGCTGACGGGCGGATGCGCTGGCCGAAAGCGGTGGCGCCTTCTGGCGTGGCGCTTATGGTCAAATAAGGGTTTTCCCTAGTGGTTTTTGTCATGATTGTTCGAGACCGACCTTCCGGTATCCGGCTGTTTTTTCTGGTGCGCGGTTCTATCTTGCCCCGGATCCGGATGACGCTGCTGGTCAACACCCTGAGCGCGATTCTGGTGACGCTGGCGCACGGCAATCTGTTCGACGTGAAGATCACGCTATCGACGATTCCGTTTACCTTGATGGGTTTGCCGCTGGCGATTTTTTTGGGTTTTCGCAATTCCGCCGCCTACGACCGCTACTGGGAAGGGCGCAAGCTGTGGGGCGAACTGGTGCTGCGCTGCCGTTCGCTGTCGCGGCAATGCCAGAGTTTTATCCAGCCCGTCGCCTTGTCCGGGCAGCAGGCCGAGGTGGCGGCGGCGCACCAGCGCATGCTGTACCGGGCCATCGCTTTTGTTCATGCGCTGCGCCTGCAACTGCGTGACTGCAGCAACATCGGCGAACTCCAGCCCTGGGTGCCTGAGGCCGAGTGGCCCGGCCTGCAAAAAGCCTCCAGCAAGCCCGATGCGCTGATGCTGCAAATGGGCAAGGAGCTGGGCCAATGCCAGCAGCGCGGCTGGATTGATTCCTGCCTGGCCGTCAGCATCGACAACACGCTGTCGGCATTGACCGCCGCCGCCGCCTCGTGCGAGCGCATCAAGGGCACGCCGGTGCCTTTTTCGTACACGCTGCTGCTGCACCGCACGGCGTATCTGTACTGCTTTTTGCTGCCCTTTGGCCTGGTCGATACGATTGGTTTCATGACGCCGTTTGTGGTCGCCATCGTGGCCTACACCTTCTTCGGCCTGGACGCGCTGGGCGACGAGATCGAAGAGCCGTTCGGCCTGGAAGCCAACGACCTGCCGCTGGACACGCTGTGCCGCGCCATCGAGGTGAACCTGCTCGAATCGCTGGGCCAGACCTCATCGCGCCCGAAGCTGGAAATGGTCAACTACTGCCTGACCTGAGCCCAGCCCGCGCCACAGCCCCAGCGCGCCACGGCGCCGGCTGCTGCCTGGCACGGCTTCTGCATTGAATTGACGGCCAGCAAGGCTGGCGGGCCGCATTGTCGGGTTTGTCTGACATCGGTCTTGATTTGGTTTTACATGAGAATGATTCTTATTTATTCTTGTACAATAAAACAGTCATCGTCACTTTTGGGTCAAATACCATGAAAACCTGCTTTGCTTCCGCCTTGCTGGCAACCGCCGTTCTGGCTGCCCAGCCTTCTTTTGCCGCAGAAACGCCGATTGGCAAGCACCAGACCGTCGCCGGGATGGAAATCGGCGCGGTCTATCTGCAGCCAGTGAAGATGGAGCCGGAAGGCATGATGAAAAAGGTCGAAGAGTCCGACATTCACCTCGAAGCCGACATTCACGCGGTCAAGAACAACCCCAATGGTTTCGCTGAAGGTGACTGGTTGCCTTACCTGGTGATCAAGTTCGAGGTCAGCAAGGTGGGCAGCAACTTCAAGCTCGCGGGCGACTTGATGCCGATGGTGGCCAGCGACGGCCCGCATTACGGCGAGAACGTCAAGCTCGACGGCCCCGGCAAGTACAAGCTGAAATTCACGGTGATGCCGCCCTCGGCCAATCCCCACGCCCATTTCGGCCGCCATGTGGACAAGGAAACCGGCGTCGCGCCCTGGTTCAAGAATTTTGATCTGAACTACGACTTCACCTACGCAGGCACCGGCAAGAAGGGCGGCTACTGAGCCGACGCAGCATGAAGCCGCTAATACTTTCCCTGCTGCCGCGCGTCTGTCCGGCCAGTTTGCTGCTGGCCCTGGCTGGCAGCGCGCTGGCCGCCGAAGACCTGCTCACTTTCAAGCTGGCCTGCAATAACGGCGTGTTCACGCCCAATTCGCTGCAGGTGCCTGCGGGCAAAAAATTCAAGATCGAGATCAGCAACACCGGCACCGAAGCCATCGAGTTCGAGAGCAAGCCGCTGCGCAAGGAAAAGGCGCTGAACCCGCCAAATAAATCCATTCACCACAACCCCAGCCAGAGCGAGCCGTGATGCAGAACTTCAGCCAGATTCTTTTTGTCATGTGGCGCGAGACCGTCGAAGCCATGCTGGTGGTGGGCATCCTGCACGCCTGGCTGTCGCACCACCCGCAGGGGCGTTTCGGTTTGCGCTATTTGTGGGCCGGTGTCGCGGCTGGCCTGGTCGGCGCGGTGCTGCTGGGCCTGGGCATCGAGGCGATGAACAGCGCGCTGTCCGACGAGGGGCAGGAGTATTTCCAGACCAGTCTGATGCTGCTGGCCGCTGGCCTGATCGTGCAGATGGTGCTGTGGATGCGCCGCAATGGCCGACGGCTCAAGCGCGATATGGAAGCCAGTCTGGGCCACAGCGTGGTGCAGCAACGCTGGTGGGGCGTGTTCGGGCTGGCCGCGATTGCGGTGGCGCGTGAGGGCAGCGAGACGGTGCTGTTTCTCAGCAGTCTGGCCAGCAGCGGCGCGGGGCTGGCGGGCGGCTCTTTCTGGCTGGCGCTGGGGCTGGGCGTGGTCTTGGCGGCGGGCACTTTTTACCTGTTACAGCTGGGCGGCAAGGTGTTTTCCTGGGCGATTTTCTTTCGCGTTACCGAGGTGCTGCTGATGCTGCTGGCTGGCTCACTGCTGGTCAGCGGCGTGGAAAAGCTGATTGATGTGCAGCTGCTGCCCGCGCTGGTGCGCCAGCTCTGGGACAGCTCCAGCCTGCTTGACGATGGCAGCGTGCTGGGCAGCGTGATTGCCGCTTTCACCGGCTACCGGGCGCGGCCTTCGCTGACGGTGGTGTTGACGATGGCTTTTTATTGGCTGGCCATGTGGCGCCTGACCCGCCCGGCCCGCGTCAGCGCGAAGGCCAGCGCCAGCGCCGGGGTGGCACGGGCATGAATGCCGCCGCCGCAGGCGACTGGCTGCGCCGCCACGGCGCGCAGATACGCGCGCTGCAATGGGTGATCGTGCTGGTGTATGTCTTCCTGCTGGCCGTGCCCTGCATGCTCGAACTGCCCGACGAAACCGCGAACATCTTCAACCACCTGACCGTGGCGGCCCAGTTTGTGTTCTGGGGCATCTGGTGGCCTTTTGTGCTGCTGAGCATGGTGCTGCTCGGGCGCTTCTGGTGCGGCGTGCTGTGCCCGGAAGGCGCGCTGTCCGAATGGGCCAGCCGCAAGGGCCAGAACCGCGCCATTCCCCGCTGGATGCGCTGGAATGGCTGGCCTTTTGCCGCCTTCGTGATGACCACGGTGTATGGCCAGATGGTCAGCGTCTATCAATACCCCAAGGCGGCGCTGCTGGTGCTGGGCGGCTCGACCGTGGCCGCGATCATCGTCGGCTACCTCTACGGCCGGGAAAAGCGCGTTTGGTGCAAATACCTGTGCCCGGTCAGCGGCGTTTTTGGCCTGTTAGCCAAGCTCGCGCCGCTGCATTTTCGCGTCGATGGCGACGCCTGGCGCCAGTCCTACAGCCCGAAAACCCACGACACCACGCCCGCCCGACTGCCACATGTGCGGGCGCTGCAGCGGTCACCGGGACGCCGTGACGCTGTGTACGCGCTCGCCGAACCACGAAATCGTCGTGCTCGGCGAGCAGCTGGCCAACGGCTGGCAAACGGCGCTGATCCTGCTCGGCCTGCTGGGCGTAGCCATCGGCGCTTTCCAGTGGACGGTGAACCCGCAATGGGTGCAGGCCAAGCAGTTCATCGCCGAGTGGCTGATCGAGCGTGACATTGTCTGGCCGATGGCCGAAAACGCGCCGTGGTGGCTGCTGACCCATTACCCGGAATTGCGCGACGTGTTTTCCTGGCTCGACGGCGCGGTGCTGCTGGGCTATATCGGCGCCACGGCGCTGGTGATGGGCGTGGCCGTCTCGCTGCCGCTGGCCGGGGCGGCGCGCCTGCTTGGAGCCTGGCAGCGCCAGCGCTTTTACCATTTGGCGCAGGCCTTGATTCCGCTGGCGGGCTGCGGCGTGTTTCTGGGCCTGTCGGCGCTGACGGTGAACCTGCTCAAGGGTCAAGGCGTACCGGTGTTTTGGGCCAACGACCTGCGCCTGGCGCTGCTGGTCGGGGCCAATTTGTGGACGCTGGTGCTGGCTTGGGGCATCACGGGGCGCTACACGCCTGCGCTGCAGCGCCGGGCGCTGGCCTGGGGCGCGGTGCTGCTGGCGCTGGTGCCAGTCAACACCGCCTGGGCTTTTATGTTCTGGCTCTGGTGAATTGGCGCTGGCCGCCTGCGACTTGTCCCGGTGCGCTCAGGCTGGCGGCAGACCCAGTTCTTTGAAGACATGGGCCAGCTGGCTTTGCAGTTGCGCCACCTGTGTTTCGAGCGACGCAATGCGCTGCTGCAGCCGCTCGGCCTGGCCCAGCGAAATCGGCTCGGCCTCCACATTGCGCGGCTCGGCGCCTGAACTGGCCGCCTGAAACGGCAGCGCCAGCGCGTCGCCGCACAGCCGGTGCGCCCAGCGCTGCTCGCGCATGCCGGGCGCGCGGGCCAGCTGAATCACCGTGACGGCGCCGCTGTCCTCGCCGCGTGCCTTCAGCTCGTCCAGCGTGTCCTCGATGCTGGCGATGTCGGCAAACTTGTACCAGCGCTCGCTGTTCGTGCGCAACTCGCCCGGCGTTTGCGGGCCGCGCAGCATCAACAGGCCCAAGAGCACCGCTTGCGGCTCGCTCACGCCAAAGCCGCGCTGAAAATTGTGCTCAAAGCGCGGTACGCGGCTGGAGCTGGCTTCAAACACCAGGCTGACCGTCTTGAGGCTGTCCAGCGCGGCCTGCGCCTGGGATTCGCTCAGCTCCATCACCGGGTCGCGGCTGGTTTTCTGGTTGCAGCCCAGCACCAGGGTGTTGAGCGAGAGCGGGTAGCTGTCGGGGACGGTGCGGGCTTTTTCCATCAGGGTGGCCAGCACGCGCGCTTCGGTGGGGGTAAGGAGTCTCATGCCGGGAATCTTAAACAAAAAACAGCTGTCAGCGCTCGTGTTTCAGGGCGCTGGCGCTGTTGAACGCGGCGCGTTCACGGTCGGCAGCGGTCTGGGGGCGGCTGGCCAGCAGCACCCCGGCGAGCACCAGGCCCGCCCCGGCCAGCTGCGCCAGCGATAGTGCCTCATTCAGCAGCCACCAGCCGAAGAAAATCGTCAGCACAGGCCCGAGCGTGCCGATCAGCACCGACTTGGCGGCGCCTATGCGCCGGATAGCGGCAGAACTCATGAACACCGGCAGCACGGTGGAAAACAGCGCCATCGCTGCGCCATAGCCATACACCGGCAGCGGCTGGGCCAGCGCCTGCAGCGGCTGTGTCAGCGCAAAATGCAGCAAGGTGGCCAGCGTGGACACCAGCAGCGCCAGCGCCGTGAAGCGGGCCGCGCCCAACTGGCGGATCACCGGCTCGCTGCCCGCCTGGTAAAACGCGTAGCACAGCGAGGAGCCGAGCACAAAAGCGGCGCCCAGCAGCACCATTTTCACGTCACCGGCTAAATGCAAGTCGTGCGCAAAGGCCAGCCCGATGCCTCCATACGACAGCGCCAGCGCGCCAATCTCGCGCCGCGAGGCGGTTTTGCCCATGAATAGCACGCCGATCAGGATGGTCAGTGTCGGGTAGGTGAACAAAATCAGGCGCTCCAGACCGGCGGTGATGTAGCGCAGGCCGATGAAGTCCAGAATGCTGGCGCCGTAGTAGCCGAGCAGGCCCAGCGCGGTGAGCCACAGCCAGTCGCGCCGCTTCAGGGGCGCGGCGTTGCGGCTGGACTGAAAACCGACCCAGACAAACACCGGCAGCGAAAACACCATGCGCAGCGCCAGCAGGGTGACCGCATCGACCGGCACCGCCTGCGGCACGGCATAGGCCAGCTTGACAAAAATCGCCTTGAACGAAAAGCCGAGGGCGGCGAGGACGGCAAGCGCAATGCCGAGGCGTTCGGCAGACCAGTGTTTCCAGGGCATGGAGTGGCAATCAAAAAAATGGTTCGGTAAAAACGAAAGCTGCTTTTGTCGGCGGTGGCGGCAATGCAGCACAGACCGAATCATGACGCGGCAAGCCCCGCTGCACAATTGCGCCAGCATGCCTTACGACCTGATTGACCTGCGCCTTTTCACCGCCATCGCCGAAGAGCGCAACCTGACGCGCGGCGCCGCCCGCGTCCATCTGGCGCCGTCCTCGGCCAGCCACCGCCTGCGTCAGCTGGAAGAGGCGCTGAACACGCCGCTGTTCGAGCGCCAGGCCCGTGGCCTGGAACTGACGCGGGCTGGCGAAACGCTGCTGCGCAACGCCCGCCAGGTGTTTGCCCGCATCGAGCAGATGCACGCTGACCTCTCGCCCTACGCCGCCGGGATTCGCGGCCATGTCAGCCTGTGGGCGAACACGCATGCCACGCACTCTTTTCTGCCGGACGATCTGGCCGGTTTCCTGAAGCAGCATCCGCAAGTCAGCGTCAGCCTGGAGGAGCGCACCAGCACCGAAATCGCGCTGGCCGTGGCCAGCGGCGAGGTTGAAGTGGGCGTGCTGGCCGATGCGGGCAGCGGCGCCGGGGTCGAGCTGATTCCCTACCGCCGCGACCGGCTGGTGCTCATCGTTCCCGGCGGCCACGCGCTGGCGGCGCGGGCGCAGGTCTGTTTTGCCGAGGTGCTGGACCAGGCTTTTGTGATGCTGCACGCTGGCTCGGCGATTCACACCTTCACGATGAACGCGGCCGCCGCGCTCGGGCGCCATCTGGACGTGCGCATTCAGGTGCGCAGCTTCGAGGCCGTCTGCCGCATGGTCGGCGCCGGGGTCGGCATCGGCCTGGTGCCGCGCAGCGCGGTGGCCAGCGCCGGTTTGCGCGAGCCGCCGCTGGTGCTTGAGATGGACGAGGCCTGGGCGCAGCGCGACCTGCAGGTCTGCGTGCGCCAGGGCGGCGTGCTCTCGGGCTTTGCCGCCGCGCTGGTGGACAGGCTGCGCCAGAGCGGACTGCAGGCACGGCCTTGACGCGGGCTGTGTCCAAGCGGCCCAAAGCCTTGGGTTTTGAGCGCCGGGCCTGACCGGCTGCCGGGCGCCAGCTGCCCGCGCCGGGTGGCGATAATCCGGGGACATGAAAAACATTGTCATCCTGATTTCCGGCGGCGGCTCGAACATGGCCGCCATTGCCCGGACTGCCAAAAAAGAGAACTGGTCTGATAAATTTGGCGTGCGCATCGCCGCCGTCATCAGCAACAAGCCCGAGGCGGGCGGGCTGGCGCTGGCCAAAGATTTCGGCATCGCCACCGATGTGCTGGCGCACCAGTCGTTTGCATCACGCGAAGCTTTTGATGCGGCGCTGATGGCGCGCATTGACCTGCACGCGCCCGATCTGGTGGTGCTGGCGGGCTTTATGCGCATCCTGACGCCTGGTTTTGTCCAGCATTACGCGGGCCGCATCATCAACATTCACCCGTCGCTGCTGCCCG
>JAPLPS010000249.1 GCA_026400075.1 Polaromonas sp. | reverse complement strand
ACCGTTTACAGACTCGTTACAGTCCGCCAGTGACCGGTCCAAGGCCAAGGAGACTGCGTCGGGCTACGACTTTCCGATCGGATTGGTGAACATCAAGGTCGAGACGCAGAGGGAGGCCGGTGAAACCAGAATGGAAGGATTTGCTACCACGGACCAGCTGGCCGAAGAGGTGGCGCTGGCCAGCCGCCAGGGAATCGTCCAGCCGACCGGAACGGAGGACCCCATTCTGTCCTTTGCCCCGAACGGCCCGGCACCAGTGTCCAACCGACGGGACCCCTATGCCCTGTTGGCCGACGAATTCAAGACGGACAATCTTCCTCCCGGCTCCATCGGAACGGTGAATTCGAAATCATGTTTTATGACGGATTTTGGGCGGCTCATTGAGCGTACGGGGAATTTCAAACAGATGACGAATAATTTCGAGCACGGGTACCCCGACAGCTGCTCGGCGCCCTATCACGAGTTGATTCTGGATGTGTACAAGGACAAGGGGCTCCGGGTCTATCCTGAGGGGCCTTCTGATTGTATTTAGGACTGTTTAAGAATGACTATTCGGAATAAAAGGTTAGAGTAGGGATGTCAGTCACTATTTCAACATTACAAGACTCTATTACTTCAGGGAATGACGCACAGGTGCTGGCGAATATCGATACCCTTGTTGGTCAAACACCGTCCCCTTTTACAACAGACAACTTGACACCACTTATCAAATCATGTGAATCGTCTACAAACGTCCTCCTACAGAAACTTGCGAAGGCCTTCTTGGAATTCATTCAAGAATCATTGATACCTGTCCCACGGCCTACTGAAAGGCGTGACACCCTCGTGGGCCGTGACCCGCTCCTCCTGTGGGCCTGCGACAAGAGCATGCCCACCATGGCCCAGGCTCTTCTCGAAGCAGGTGCGAACCCCAACGTGGCGGATGTAAACGGGGACACGCCCCTGTTGGTGGCGTGTGATAGAAGTCTTGTCCCTGTGGCGATTCAGTTGATTAAGCTTGATACTATTGAGATTGGCCCTAATAGGGCAGGAATAACCCCCGAACAGGTGTGTTTTAAAAAAGGTCTTACGAGTGTTACTGAAGAATTAACTAAGAAAATAGTGGTTGTAAAAAGGGACGAAGAGGTAAATCCACCCCCTCCAATAAATACGGCCTCTGTAGGTCCTAACCCTACAGAGGCCCCTGAGGCGACCGCAGAGTGCCCACTCCCATCGGCAGGTAAAATTACGAGTGCTGAATACGAGGCCATTTCTACCTCAACAGAGGGCGATGGTAAATCTATTAACAAGTATAATCCAACAAAGCAAGTCGGTGGCTGTGAAATTGGAACAACCATTCACGGTAAACTTCTCGCAGCAAAAACAAAATGGAAGACTGAACAGCATACTATTGATATTGCGAAGGCTAAATACGAAAAGGTCTATATTACAAGCGACATTCACGCAGATGTTCGTAAATTTTTACAAATGTTGGCAAAAGAAATGTTGATTACAGTCCCTGAATCATTTGACTTTTATTCGACTGACGCTGCGACTGACCCTATCTATACATTTACTGTAATTGACACTATACATTGGAATCCTGCTAATAAAAATACATTACTTGTTATAGTTGGCGATTTAGTTGATGGAAAACGTGGACGTGTGTCTGTAAACGATACAACAGGCCGATTTGAATTACTATTACATATTCTTCTATTTAATTTACGCATAGAAGCAACACAAGTAATGTCTGAAATTTTATTTACAATCGGCAATCATGATTACCATTCAGTATTAAAAAATAATGGATTATTTGATTATATTCACATGTCGGCAAATATATTTTTTGGAGATCTAAGGCAAGCCGCACTAACTCCCTTTTACGAATTATCACCCTATTTAGCAATACAACTTAAAAATGGAGAACGTGTTGAAATTCTATGTATTCATGCCGGCCTTCATGACGGGACTTCTGCCACTAAAGGACTTACTATCTTCAAAAATGTTATAGACGCACAAGCAAAAATAGTGGAAAAAGGCCTAGTTCCGTGGATTAATACAATGGATAATAGTAGCCCTCAATACTTATGGTCACGAATGTATTCCGATGTAGGGCTAGACACTGGTAGTATGTCTTGGTTTGGCCCTATTATTGACAATATGCCAATAGAAACAGTATGTTCAAAAATTAATGAAACACAAATTGATATGG
>JAPLPS010000448.1 GCA_026400075.1 Polaromonas sp. | reverse complement strand
ACCCGCAATACCCGGCATTGCACTGAAACAGGCCAGGCATGGCGGTGGCGATGGATAAAGGCGTACTTCAACCGTGGCCCCTGGCAAAGTACGCCGTGGCTTTTCCCAAAATATCGCGCTCCATCTTCACGCGCGCCAGCTGCGGCCCGCAGCCGACTGATTTCCATCTGCTCGGCGCTCACCGGTTGGCTACCTGCTCCTTTGAGTTCGCCCTGCCGGTAGGCCTTGACCCAGTTGAATAGCGTCTGCTCAACCACTCCCAGCGCTCTGGCCGCCGCTGCGATGCTTTGGCCGTTTTCCACCAGGCGCACCGCCTCTTGTTTAAATTCGAGCGTGTAGCGCGCCCTTGATGTTTTCGTCATTTGCGTTTTTCCTTGTCTGAATTGAACCACTCAGCAAGGGATACGTTTTTCAGGGGCAAGGTCACTTTGATGGCGATACCGCATAACTTGAAACGCTTGATCCAGCGCAACCCCTACCATCTTTCATCATTTAAAGTAATTTCAAGATGTAGGAGATTTAATAAGATGAGCGAAATTCTCGTAATCAGCTACTCAAATACTGGGACATCCCGCCGTCTGGCTCAAATGCTTTGTAAACAGCAGGGCTGGCCAATGGCTGAAATTAGCGAGGTTCAACCCCGATATGGATTATCGGGCCAGCTAAGTTGTTTGCTGGATTCCTGGATGCGCCGACTCCCCTCCATTTATTACACGGGACCACCCCCCAATGAATATGATGCTGTAGTTTTGGTGGCGCCTGTTTGGTCGTGGCGGCTGGCGGGACCGGTACGCAGCTTTTTAAAACTAATGAACGAACAATTGCCAGACATTGCCATGATTTCTGTGACGCAGAGTCTTGAGGCTATGGATGTTATTGCTGAACTTAGTTCACTGATAGGTTATTTTCCGGTATCAAGTACAACATTTACTCCAGAAGAAGTTAATAATGAAAGTTGCTTGACCCGGTTAAATATTTTCGGCAAGGAAACCGAAGCAGCAGAGCATCGTCAGATTTTAATTCAACATCCATTTTATACTTCAAAAGTATCCATCTTCAAACCATTCGTTAAAATTGAGTCCGTAAATACATTTATTGACAATCAGACCGGAAAATAATATGTGCATTTATAAAATATGTGTTTTAAATTTAAAACTTATATTTGGCACGGTAAAGTCCTCAAAAGATGCACCTAAAGCCATTTCTCCTTCCAGTAGCAGTACACATTCCTGACGGCGCAAAGCAACCACTGCAGAACTATCATAAAATCTTATCCAGGTTCCATAGCTGCTGATATCTTCAAGATAAAACTTTCCAAAGCGCCACTGAAGGCTCGCATGTTTTCGTGAAACCCGTGGGTCTTGAATTATGAACTGCGTGCTTGTATCGCGCCCTAAAAATATGGGCAACTCTTCGGATGAAAATCTAATATTCGTATCAAGCCAGGATAACTCAATAAAAGCAGGTTGTTCTATTTTTCGAGAAAATGGTGATGGCGTCAAGCCGGCTGGCACTGTAAATATTTCTGATAATATTTCTGCCTGCCATTCAATTCGGTACACAATACTTGGCTCAACGCGTCCTCGAATTGGAATTCTCCCCATAGAGCGATATCTGACAAAGCTGTTTGCGGGAAGCTGGCTGATCACTTTATCATTGACCAGTATCTGATCTGGCCCAGACAGATCGCTCAGGCGTGAGGCTACATTGACAGCATCACCATAACAATCTCCATTTTTTCTGACAATTTCTCCACGAGCCATACCGATTTGAAGGCGCATTTTTAGAGGATCTGGCCATTTTCGGATGCGTTCTTGATGAATCCTCTGTAAATCGATGGCGGCTGCAATGGCCTCATGACTTTGCAAAAAAAGGATGAGAACTCCATCACCCAGATATTTCACGACATGCCCGTTATGTTCTTGGCAAACCTTTCCGATCCATTGGGTCAAACGTGTTATAGCCTGTGTTGCTTTAGCATTACCCAAAGACTCAAAAACACCTGTACTTCCGGTCAGGTCGGCAAAAACAACAGTAACGTTTGCCATTAAATTGGATAGTGTTTCCTGTAGCATTAATAGGATTAAAATACATTCATATTTTAATCCAGTAAAACTACTGCAATAATATACGCATGACTTTTAACTGTCAGACATTAAATTTATTTCAATTTTAATGTTGGTGACCCCAAAGCAAGAAAGCATCACGTCCTTCGACTGCCAGTGTGACGGTTTGACCGACGGGCAACAGGACTTTAGTAGGTACATGACCGAATGGCAATCCGGTTAGTACGGGAATACTTACTTGGCTTCGCAGCCATTCGACGACACTGGTTAGCTTATAGCCTTTGTCATGTGATGCAAGCTTGTAGCCGTTGAATTGGCCAAAAATGATAGCCTGTTGCTGTCCCAGAATTCCAGCTTGCAGTAGTTGTGCCAGCATGCGTTCAATACGGTAAGGATGTTCACCGATATCTTCGATAAATAAAATTCCATTTTTTATCAAAGGAAAATAAGGTGTTCCCACCAGGGATGTAAGCATGGCCAGGTTGCCCCACCATAGCATGGCTTTTTCCACGGTAAAGGCACTTATTTCTGCAGCGCCAGCTGCTAGTTTTGGCAATCTCCAGCCGCTTCCTTCGCCCTGCCCTGTGATCAGATCATCAAAGCAAGCCTGCATGATGTCGTCAACGCCATCTGTAGAACTGAAATCTGTTAGCGCCGGACCGGCCCAGGTAACGGCGCCTGTTTTTGCCAGCAAAGCCATCTGAAAGGCTGTGAAATCGCTCAAACCGACGAATTGCATGCCTTTGGAGATTGCTTTTTCAACAGCTTGGTAGTCTATGTGGGGCAAGAGACGGGTGAGTCCGTAGCCACCGCGTGAAATCATGGCCACGTCGGCACCGCTGGCTGCTGCGCGGTGAATTGCTGCAAGTCGGGTCTCATCTTCACCGGCAAACCGCTGGTGGATGGCCAAGGCGGTTTCATCAACTTCAACTTCATAGCCTAGTGTGATCAGGCGTTTGACTGCACGTTTGAAACCTGCTTTGTCGTTTACTGCACTGGACGGGGAATAGAGATAGATATTTTTTTTCACAGACGAAGTATCCCATTTCTTTAAATTGAATTTAAAGAAATATGTAAATTACATTAAATGATTGCCGATACAATTCCAGCCAAAAACAGGCTTCAACAATTTCAATTCCTATGGATGCTCAGAGGCTACTTGGCGTCTCGCAACCCATGCCAATAGATGCATCAGTCCAGCAATCGCGCCAAAACTGGCACATATCCGCCAAAAAAATAGCCTCTTTAGGGGAACTTTGATTCAGCCCCATCATGAAAAAGGCCCGCAGCGCAGCGCCGTGCCCTTTGTCGGGAAACGGCGCGTGGAAAGCAGCGGTATTTGCCTGAAAAGGCTTGAGCGCAGCAGGGGCGATAGCGCCAGCCGCTATCGCTCGTTCCTCCACCGCGCGCCAGACCGAACAGGCAGCCGGAAAGCGTGCCGCCTCGCCTGCCAAAGGCGCATTGATGACGCGCAAGCCCCGATAGCGTTGCGGCGCAGTCATCGGCAGTGACAGCCCCAGCAGATCACGCCAGTTCTGAACCACCAGCACGACATGGTGCAAATCCAGCCGTTCAACCAGCTCGACCAGTATCTGCCGGTGCTGCGCAAAGGTATGAAAGCTTTCTTTTTTAGGCTTGTCGCTTTTCCCAAAGCCGATCAGATCTGGCGCAACAACCCGGTGTCCGGCCTGCAGCAGGGAAGAAATCATGTCGCTGTACTGGTAGCTCCAGGCATCGTGGCCATGCAGGCACAGAAAAATCGATGACGCAGCGCCGCCCTCCTCCTGACAAGGTGCCTCGTCCAGATAATGCATACGCAAGCCGCCCAGCGCAGGCAGATCACTGAGGTAATGCGGCTTCCATGAATAGCCCTGCAGCTTTTCAAACGCCGCCTCGGGTGTGCGCAGGGCATCGTCGCGCAGCGGATGACGCTGGCGGGCGGCTTGCCGCTGCTCAGTACGGCGCTGCCGAAAAAAGTCCTGCAGCAATGCCGCACTTTGCACCGCCAGCACGCCACCTTGCAGAGCGGTCTGGTGATTCAGGCGTGCCTGTGCAAACAGATCAATGACCGAGCCAGCAGCACCTGTCATGGGCTCCGTGGCGCCAAAAACCACCCGCTTGAGCCGGGCCTGCAGCATCGCGCCGCTGCACATGGCGCAGGGCTCCAGCGTGACAAACAGTTCGCAGTCTTCCAGCCGGTAATTGCCCACGACCTGCGCTGCAGCGCGCAGGGCCATGATCTCGGCATGGGCGGTCGGATCATGGCTGTCAATCGGCGCGTTGCGGCCCGTAGCAATCACCTGCCCGTGGCGCACCACAACTGCACCGACCGGAATCTCACCGGCTGCAGCCGCCTGACGGGCCTGGTCGAGTGCCAGAGCCATGAACACCGCGTCACTCATGCGCTTGAAAAATCAGCTGCGCATCGCGTCCGTCCTGACGCTCGCATTCTCTTCCCGTGCATCACTCTTGCGGCATCGGCCGGGGCTGCGTGCTGGCATCGAGCTTTTGCTTGATCTGCTGCTCGATTTGCAGGCTTTGTGCCTGCGGCGTCGCACCGGGCGAAGTGACAGGCAAAGTGAGCCCAGAATCATTCAAGGCCGGATTGTTCAGCGGCACCACGGGGGTGCCCAGCTGTTTTTTTGCCAGCATGCCGACAACAGCCAGCACGACCAACAAGCTGACGATGCTAAAAATAGCGCGCATCTGCGTTTCCTTCAAGGTTATTCAGCCAAACTAACTCAAGCATTGCCACGCCCGGACGCGGCCAACGCATGACCCCACAAGCTGTCAGGCGTAGCTTGCAAGCCAAATTGAGAGAGCGTCATGATCTGGGTGGTCAGCGAAATCTCAAGAAGCAGCTTGTGATCCGGCAAATTCACCGTAGCAAATGCAGAGGTCAATCTGGCCATCTGGTCTTCCTGCTCCCGCAGTGATTCAAAAGGAATCAAGGCACAAAAATCCCGCACGCCCAGGCAGGCCAGCGCGCCCTGATGAGGCAGGCGCTGGCGCAACACCTGCGCCAGCAAGGGCGTCATGGCATCCTGATTCGCATAGGAGGCCGCAGCAGCGACTTCTGCCAGGTTGTTGACATGAATGCAGCACACAGCCAGGTCGGTGTTGTTTTTGCGGGCATCCTCAAACCCCAAAGCCAGCAACGCCCGAAAACCACGGATATTCCAGCAGCCCGTCAGCGGATCCAGTGCGCCTTTGCGCTGCAAGATGCTCAGCTGCATCAACAAGCGGCTTTGCAGGTTCGACATGGCGCTGATTTTCAGCTCGGCCTCGGCCATGCTGGCCAAATCCCGCATCGCGTCATAGTCCTCCTGGCCAAACGTGCGCGGCATGGTGTCAATCACGCACAGGGTTCCGGCCACAGCGCCGGGCGCAATTTCAAGCGGCCAGCCCAGGTAAGAGCGGATGCCGGGCGGCCCCAGAACCAGCGGATTGTCCAGAAAATCCGGGTCGTCCCAGGTGTCAGGAATGCACAGCGGCTCGTTCCTGACCACCGCATGACCGCAAAAGGAAATGTCGCGCGGCGTGTACGACACTTCCAGCCCCTGCACCGAACGGAACCATTGCTCGTCATGTTCGACGATGGAGACCAGCGCAATCGGCACCTGCAGCAGCCGCTTGGCGGTGCGGGTGATCCGGTCAAAGCGCTCTTCGCGTGGCACATAGGCACAGCCTGCAGCGCGCATAGCGACCAGGCGCTGGTCTTCATTGTCAGCAAAAGGGGCAATTTTCATCCGTCAAGTCTCTTTCAATTTCAAATTGTGAAAATGATAAAGCTCAAGGATTGCCGTTTACCGACCAAGACCCACCGGCTTGGTCACTCCCACTCAATCGTCGCGGGCGGCTTGCTGCTCACGTCGTAGGTGACGCGATTGATACCGCGCACTTCGTTGATGATGCGGCCAGAGACCTTTTTCAGCAGCGCATACGGCAGCTCGGCCCAGTCGGCGGTCCTGAAGTCGCTGGTCTGCACCGCGCGCAGGGCCACGACGTAATCGTAAGTGCGGCCATCGCCCATCACGCCGACGCTTTTCACCGGCAGGAACACGGTGAACGCCTGGCTGGTCAGGTCGTACCAGGTCTTGCCGGTGGCGGCGTCGGTGAAGTTGTACAACTCTTCGATAAAAATCGCGTCGGCGCGGCGCAGCAGGTCGGCATATTCCTTTTTGACTTCGCCCAGAATCCGCACGCCCAGCCCCGGCCCAGGGAAGGGGTGGCGATAGACCATCGCGTGCGGCAGGCCCAGCGCCACGCCGAGTTCGCGCACTTCGTCTTTAAATAGTTCGCGCAGCGGCTCCAACAATTTAAGGCCCAACTGCTCGGGCAGGCCGCCGACGTTGTGGTGGCTTTTGATGACGACCGCTTTTTTACTTTTTGCACCGCCGGACTCGATCACATCCGGGTAAATCGTGCCTTGCGCCAAAAAGGTCGCGCCCTTGTGGCCGCCCGTGCCCGCTTTCAGTTTGGCCGCCTCGGACTTGAACACATCGACAAACAGGCCGCCGATGATTTTGCGCTTGGCTTCAGGCTCGCTGACACCGGCGAGTTTGCCCAAAAACAAATCAGCCGCATCAACGCGAATCACCTTGGCGTGCAGCTTGC
>JAPLPS010000411.1 GCA_026400075.1 Polaromonas sp. | reverse complement strand
CTTGACGACAAAAGCGCGCGCCAGCGCCACGCGCTGCTGCTCGCCGCCGGAGAGCACTTTCGGGTAGTGGCTCAGGCGCTGTCCCAGGCCGACGCGCTGGAGCATCTCGGTCGCCAGCGCACGCGCCTGACGCACGCCTGAGAGTTCCAGCGGCAGCATGACGTTTTCCAGCGCCGTCAGGTTGCCCATCAGCTGAAAGCTCTGGAAGACAAAACCGACTTTTTGCGCCCGCAGCGCCGCCCGGCCGTCTTCGCTAAGGGCAAAAATATCCTGCCCGGCGAGGCGCACCGTGCCTTGCGTGGGCGTGTCGAGTCCGGCAATGATGGCCAGCAGCGTGCTTTTGCCCGAGCCGGAAGCGCCGACAATGGCGGCAGTTTCCCGCGCATTCAGCACAAAATCAATATCGCGCAAAATCGTCAATGTGCCGGTGGAGTCGGTCACCGACTTGAAAACATGCTCCACGCAAACAATTGGAGAGCTGGGGGACGCTTCAGGCGCGTTCCCAGCCACAAACACCCTAGGTTCAACCATGTCAGCCTTATCAGGAAACTTCAAATTAATGGATTCCGACTGTAACCAGTCTGCGTCTGCGCGGCCAGCGCGCTGGGCCAAACCCCTGGCGGCATGGCTGGCCGCCGCGCTGCTGGGCGCGCCCTGGCTGGCGCAGGCGCAAACCGAAGCGCAGGCCAAGGCCAGGCCGGTCGAAGCGGCGATTCTGATCGTCGGCGACTCGCTGAGCGCGCAGTACGGCCTGAAACGCGGCACCGGCTGGGTGCCGCTGCTGGAAAAGCAGCTCGCCGATGACAAAAAACCGCTCAAGGTCATCAACGCCAGCATCAGCGGCGACACCACCTCGGGCGGGCGCTCGCGCCTGCCCGCGCTGCTGGCGCAGCACCGGCCTAAAGCCGTGGTGATTGAACTCGGCGGCAACGACGCGCTGCGCGGCCTGCCGCTGGCCATGACCGAACAAAACCTCACCGCGATGACGCAGGCGGCAAAAAAATCCGGCGCCAAAGTGCTGCTCGTCGGCATGCAGGTGCCGCCCAATTACGGCAGCGCCTACAGTGCCGGTTTTGCCGGCCTGTTTGCCAAAGTGGCGAAAGCTGAAAAAGTCGCGCTCGTGCCCTTCTTCCTCCAAGGCATTGCCGACGGGGACGGCGCCAGCGCCAACTTTCAAGCCGACCGCATCCACCCCAACGAATCCTCACAAGCCAGAATGCTGGCCAATGTGTGGCCCGAACTGAAAAAGATCATCCCGTGAGCCTAGACCGCATTTCCGCCACCGACGCCCTTGAGCAGCTGGGCCGCTTTTCCGTCGTCATCGACGCCAGATCCGAAGGCGAATACGCCGAAGACCGCCTGCCCGGCGCCGTCAACTGGCCCAGCCTGCACGACGAGGAACGCAAAATCGTCGGCACCAAGTACAAGCAGATCAGCCAGTTCGAGGCGAAAAAGCTGGGCGCCGCGCTGGTCGCGAAAAACATCGCCGAACACATCCAGCGCGACGTGCTGGACAAGCCCAGGGAATGGCAGCCGCTGGTGTATTGCTGGCGCGGCGGCAAGCGCAGCGGCTCGCTGGCGCTGATTCTCGATCAGATCGGCTTTCGGGTGACGCTGGTCGATGGCGGCTACAAGGCCTTCAGAGCCGCGCTGGTGGCCGATTTGCCATCAGATCGGCTTTCGGGTGACGCTGGTCGATGGCGGCTACAAGGCCTTCAGAGCCGCGCTGGTGGCCGATTTGCCGCAATTGGCTGCACGGCATCACTACCGCGTCGTTTGCGGCCCCACGGGCTCGGGCAAGACGCGGCTGCTGCAGGCGCTGCAAGCGCAAGGCGCGCAGGTGCTCGATCTCGAAGGGCTGGCGAATCACCGCAGTTCGGTGCTGGGCATGATTCCCGGCGTCGCCCAGCCGAGCCAGAAGGCCTACGACAGCCGGATCTGGGAAATGCTGCGCAGCTTTGACCCGGCGCGCCCGGTGTATATCGAAAGCGAGAGCAAAAAAGTCGGCAACGTCGCCGTGCCGGAAGGCTTGATTAGCGCGATGCGCGCCAGCCCCTGCCTGCGCATCGATCTGGCGGAAAGCGAGCGGGTGGCACTGCTGCTGGAAGACTATGATTTTTTCGTCCAGGATATCGAGTTTTTCTGCGAACGCCTCGGCGCGCTGACCGAGGCGCGCAGCAAAGCCACCGTGCAGGACTGGCAGGCGCGCGCGCGCAGCGGCGATGTGGCGTCGGTGGTGCGCGAGTTGCTGGTGCGGCACTACGATCCGGGCTATCTGCAGTCGATGGAGCGCAATTTCACCCAGTATGAAGCGGCGCGGGCCTTAGTGCCGCAAGACCACAGCAAGGCGGCGATGACGGCGCTGGCCGCATCGTTGCTGGCCGAATCCTGAGCGCAAAAAAACCCGGCATCACCTGCGAAGGTCATGCCGGGTTGGCTGCTCATGCAGCGGGTTCAAATATCAAGGATCAAGGCTTGGACTGTGCTCAGGCCGCTGATTCAGCAGGCGGGACTGGCGGCTGCTCGTCCGCTGGCACGTCCATGCGTTGCACGCTATCGTCAGCGTCGTCGTCCGGTTTGCCTTCGCCTTTGCGCTTGAGTTTGTCTTCTTTCTTGCGCTTTTTCGCAAGCTCCTTCTGGCGCTTTTCGTAGGAATAATTGGGAGTTGCCACAGCTTAACTTTCGTGAGTAATCAGGCCTTACTGTAATGCATTGCCATCACGCGCCTTTCAGGCCCGCGCCAGCGCTTGCGCGATGTCGGCCTGCAGGTCTGCCACCGCCTCCAGACCGACGGCAAAACGCACCAGCCCCCCGGCATGCGGCCAGCGTGCCACGCTGCGCAGCGCGGGCATGTCGTAGGGCACGCACAGGCTCAGCGGCCCGGCCCAGCTGTAGCCGATTTTGAATAGCTGCAGGCTGTCGCAGAACTGGTCAATCCGCGACTGGGTGAACTCGGGCTGGAACACGGCGCTGAACAGGCAGGCGGCGCCGCTGCAGTCGCGCTTCCAGGCTTCATGGCCAGGCGAGCCGGGCAAGGCCGGGTGCAGCACGGTGGCGATTTGCGGCTGGCCCTGCAGCCAGGCGGCGAGCTGGCGCGTGGCTGCGTCCTGCGCCGCGTAGCGCAGCGCGATGGTGTTCAGGCCGCGCAGCACCAGTTCGGCGTCGTTGCCGCTGACGCCGTAGCCGACGCGCATGTGGCAAAAGTGAATGCGGTGGTGCAGCGCCTCGCTGTTCGTGACGACCGAGCCCATCAGCACGTCGGCGCCGCCGCTGGGGTATTTGGTCAGCGCCTGCACGGACAGATCAACGCCCAGCGCAAACGCATTGAAAGCCAGTCCGGCGCCCCAAGTGTTGTCCAGCGCCGTCACGACGCCGTCTGGATGCGCCTGAGCGCCCGCGCCATGCGCCTTGACCACGGCGACCAGCGCCGGAATATCGGCAAACTCCAGCGTGATCGAGCCGGGCGCTTCCAGCCAGACCAGCCGGGTTTTATCGCTTAGTTTGGCCGCCAGATCGGCCGGGTTCATCGCGTCATAAAACTGGTGCGAAATGCCCCAGGCGGCCAGTTCAGCCTCGGCAAACGCCTTGTTCGGGCCATAGGCGTTGTCGGGAATCAGCACTTCGTCGCCAGCCTTGAGAAAAGCCATATCGACCAGCGCAATCGCCGCCAGCCCGCTGGGCGCGAGCGTGCAGAAACGCCCGCCCTCTAACGTCGCGATGCGCTCTTCGAGCGTGAAGGTGGTGGGCGTGCCGTGCAGGCCGTAGGTGTAGCCGGTCTTGTGCTTCCAGTCGCGGCTGCGCAGGGCGGCCACGCTGGGAAAGACGATGGTGGAGGCTTTATGCACCGCCGGTGCAACGGTTTCAAAGCCGGACGGCGGGCGATAGGGGTGGTGAATCAGCTGGGTGGATGAAGGGCTCATCCGCTGATATTAACGGCAGGCCGGTCTCAGGCTTTCCACTTGTCCAGCAACTGCGCGGGCGTGAGGGAATCGTAGCTTTCAAACGGCTGGTGAATCCAGGGGTTCGTCGGCAGCGCCTCCACCGAGTAATCGGCCTGAAAGCTCGAAGCGCCCTTAGTCCAGATGACCGCGCTGCGCAGCTCGGTGATCGGCGGGTAGTTGCTGCGCAGCTGGCCAATCACCGCATGGAGGGTCAGCCCGGTATCGGCCAGATCATCGACCAACAGCACTTTGCCGGCAATCTCGCCCTTGGGCGTGGTGATGAAGCGGGCAATGTCCAGATGGCTGCGCACCGTGCCAGCGTCGGCGCGGTAGGAGCTGGTGGACATGATGGCCAGCGGCTTGTCAAAAATGCGCGACAGGATGTCGCCGGGGCGCATGCCGCCACGCGCCAGACACAAAATGGTGTCGAACTGCCAGTCAGACTGGTGAATCTGGACGGCCAGTTTTTCAATCAGATTGTGGTATTCGTCGTAGCTGACGTAGAGATGTTTGCCGTCTTCGGTCAACATGAAAGGACTCCTGATTTGACAGCTGCCGCGCCCGGTGTGCGGACGCGGCAGCCTGATTCTCGAATTTTGAGGAAACTCAGGCGGCGTAAGGGTTACGCAGCAAGATGGTGTGGTCGCGGTCCGGGCTGGTCGAGACCATGTGAATCGGCACGCCGGTGACTTCTTCGATGCGCTGCAGGTAACGCTGGGCGGCGGGCGGCAGCTGCTCGTACTGCGTCACGCCGACGCTGCTCTGGCTCCAGCCGGGCATCGTTTCGTAAATTGGCGTGCAGCGGGCGATGTCGTCGGCGCCCATTGGCAGGATGTCGGTGACTTCGCCGTCGAGTTCGTAGCCGGTGCAGAGTTTTAATTCTTCCAGACCGTCGAGCACGTCGAGCTTGGTGATGCACAGGCCGCTCAAGCCGTTGACCTGCGCCGAGCGCTTCAGCAGCGCGGCGTCAAACCAGCCGCAGCGGCGGCTGCGCCCCGTTGTCACGCCTTTTTCGGCGCCGACGGTGCTCATGTGGTAGCCGGGCGTGCCTTCGACTTCCCAATCCAGCTCGGTCGGGAACGGGCCGCCGCCGACGCGGGTGCAGTACGCCTTGGTGATGCCCAGGATGTAATGCAGCATGCCCGGGCCGACGCCCGAACCGGCTGCA
>JAPLPS010000346.1 GCA_026400075.1 Polaromonas sp. | reverse complement strand
GCTTTGGCGCCTTCGACCAGCGCCAGCTCGGCCACGGCGTCATTGGTGACCACGGCCACCACGGTTGTGCCGCCTGCCAGACTCAAGGCCACCTGACTGTTGACCGCGCCCTTGGTGACGCTGGCCACCGTGCCGGGCAACTGGTTGCGGGCACTGAAACGGTAAGCCGGTGCGCCCGACAGCAGCGTCACCGACGGCGCTTTGACCACCGCCACCGCGTCCATGCCGACGGCCAGCGCCAGCGACTTGACGCTGGTTTCGGTCAGCATCGCCACGATCTTGTCGCCGCCAGCGGTGGTGATTTCCACTTCAGCGTTGATCGGGCCTTCGGTGATGGCGCTGACTTTGCCGTTAAAAACATTTCTTGCACTGATAGCCATTTGAAGATTCCTTTGATGATTGAAGAGGATGCCTTTTTCAAGGACAAGCCGATAGTGCTTGAATCCGTTACATCTTTACAAGCACAGCGCCAGAAGCATTTGCTCGGCGGGCGGGCAAAACGGCGGCGGCACCGAGCTGACCGCGTTCGGCCGGCGCCTGATCGCGTTTTACCGGGCGCTGGAAAAAGAATCCCAGATCGCGCTGGAAAAACTCACGCGCAACCTGACCCAGAGCGGCGCGGGCGACGCCGCCGATTTCCAGCAAGTTTTAAGGAGGCTATCCATGAAAACCAGCGCCCGTAACCAGTTTGCCGGCCCCGTCGTGTCCCTCAAGGAGGGCGTCGTCGATGTCGAAGTCAGCATCCAGCTCGATCCGCAGCTGGTGCTGACGGCCATCGTCACCCGCGAGTCCGCCGAAAGCCTTGGGCTGGCGCCGGGCAGGGAGGTGCTGGCGTTTGTCAAGGCGTCTTCCATCGTGCTGCTGGTCGAAGACGAGGGGCACGACACCCGCATCTCGGCGCGCAACCGTTTTAAAGGCACGGTCGTGCGCATCCACACCGGGCCGGTCAATTCGGAAGTCACGCTGGATCTTCCCGGCGGGCGCCATGTGCTGACCGCCGTCATCACCGACGACAGCGTCAGGCGCCTCGGGCTGGCAGTCGGCCAGCCGGTGACAGCGGTGTTCAAGGCGCCCAGTGTATTTCTGGTTGCCATGGACTGATTTTTTCTTTCAACTGACAAGGAGTTTTTTGATGCAAGTTTCCCGCCGCCTTTCCATCCTGCTGCTGGCCCTGATCGGCACAGCCTCCCAGGCGCAGGCCGATGAAGTCTCGATCGCGGTCGCGGCCAACTTCACCGCGCCCATGCAGCAAATCGCCGCCACCTTTGAAAAAGAAACCGGCCACAAGGTGCTGGCATCCTACGGCTCAACCGGAAAGTTCTACGCCCAGATCAAAAACGGCGCGCCGTTCGAGTTGCTGCTGGCCGCCGACGACGAAACCCCGGCCCGGCTGATCAAGGAAAACGCCGCCGTTGTGGGCAGCCAGTACACCTACGCCATCGGCAAGCTGGTGCTGTGGTCGGCCAAATCGGCCGTCGTCGATGCCAAGGGCGAGGTGCTGAAAAAAGGCGGCTTTGACCACATTTCACTCGCCAACCCCAGACTCGCCCCCTACGGCGCGGCGGGCGTGGAAGTGATGAAGGCGCTGGGCGCCTACGACGCGCTGCAGCCAAAAATAGTCAGCGCCGAAAACATCACCCAGGCTTACCAGTTCGTCAACAGCGGCAATGCGCTGCTCGGTTTTGTTGCGCTGTCGCAGGTCTTGAAAGACGGCAAAATTGACGGCTCGGCCTGGATCGTTCCGGCCAATTTGTATACGCCCATCCGACAGGACGCGGTGCTTCTGGAAAAAGGCCGGGGCAAACCCGCCGCCGAAGCGCTGGCCAAGTACCTCAA
>JAPLPS010000151.1 GCA_026400075.1 Polaromonas sp. | reverse complement strand
GCGCCGCAGGCAGCGGCCCCTTGATATCGGCGGCGGCAATGCTGCGCGCAATGTTGTCGCTGTCATAGCGGCTGACCTTGCGGAACCAGGCGATGATCTCGGCGTCGGTTTGCGGCTGCAAGTCGCTGACTTTGCCCGCTGTGGCCGGGTTCAGGCCCTTGATTTGCAGCGCCGCTTCGACATTGCGCAGCGTCACCGGCAGCAGCGCCACGCCATTGGGCTCGGCAAAGCGCTCGACGATGCCAAACGGTGCGGCGGCAAATTTGGCCAGCGGCGGCATCGCGCCGGTCGTCACCTTCAGCGGGAATTTCTCGGCATTGCGCAGCGTGCGGCCCGAGGCGTCTTTGAAGTCTTTCGGCAGCGTCAACTGAAAGCTGGCCCGCTCGGTCATCGTCGGCTTGAAGCTCAGGCTGTTGACGGTGCTGTCGCCATCGCCGCCGCCGTCGAATTCCGGCTTGAGTGCTTCCTTGTCCGAGTTCAGGCGGATTTCTCCGGCCAGCTTGCGCGTGACCGGCGCATTGAAGCTCATCGTCATCGGACGCATCGGCAGGCAACCGGCCTGGGCGTTTTCGCGCTCGCAGCTGAAGCTGGCGGCAAAGGGCGCGCGTACCTTGAAATCAAAACGCTTTTCCACCGAGTTGGGCACGCCGCCGGGTGTGCTGACGCCCTTGCCATAGACGATCTGGATTTTGGTGGCCGGGGTCAGGCGCCGGTTGCAGCTCAGGGTGGCGTATTTCAGCGGCTCTTTGGCGGCGTCCTTGTCCAGGTTGTGCGCCTTGAGCAGGGCGGCGCGCTCCGGGCCGTCGATCAGCCGCACCGGCACCCGCTCGCCCAGGCCTTCGACCACGCACCAGACGTTTTTCTGCACGCTGGCCAGCGTCGCCGGGCCGTTCAGCTGAAGAATGAAATACTGCTCTTCGTCGATGTCGTCGCTGCTGTCCGGGCTGATTTCCTGCACAAACGGCCCGCCGGTGTTGAACTGGTAGGCGCTGCGCCCGCTCAGCGGCTGGCCCTTGGCGTCCTTGAAGCCGGGCGCGGCCTGCACGCTGCAGCGCAGGCCCGGTGGCAGGTCGTTGTCAAAATCGAAAACCCATTCGCGCTCGCTGGTCCAGCGGCCCGTGCCTTTGGCGGCGACCGGGTCGCTGCAGCTCAGGCGCAGCGGCGCGGGTGCTTTCGGGTCGCCGAAGTTGACGGCGGCGGCGTCAAACTTGGCGACGACTTGCCGGATTTGCGCGACTTCGCCCTGCGGCGAGACGCCAACGAGCTGCAAAGCCTGGGCGTTGAGGGCGACAGCCGCCATCAGGACGGTAATTATTTTTGAAATGATCCGGGCCACGTTTTCTCCTTGACAGGAGGGCAAGCGTAGCCGATGAGTTTGACAAAAATGCCGGGTGCAGAAAAAGTTTTTAGCGCTCGTCTTTATCGTCGGTATCGACGTAAGCGCGCCACTGCGCCATCGCGTTGCGCATCGTCAGCAGCTGGCGTTCAAAGCGCGGGCAGCAGGCGCAGATGGCCAGATGCAGGCGCAAGGCAGCGCGCTCGCTCAAGGGCAGGGCGCGGTCTTCGCGGGCCAGCATCAGGGCGGCCGCGTCCTTGCAGGTCAGCTTCAGGGGGTAAGTCGGTTTCATCGGGCTTGGGGGCTGGAAAACCAGTTCAGGTCAAGGCATTCACGCAGCCGCTGGCGGGCGCGGTGCAGTTGCACATAGAGGTTGGTCGGGCTCAGCCCCAGCTCCTTACAGATTTCTTCGCTGGAGAGTTCGAGCCACTCGCGCATTAAAAACAATCGTCCCTGGGCGGCGGGCAGCTTGCTGGTGCAGGCTTCGAGTATCACAAAGAACTGCCGGCTGCCCAGCTCCTGCTCGGGGTTGCCCCAGTCGGCGGGCTGCTCGGTGAAGTGGCCGTCGGGCACAAACAGTGCCTGGTCGAGCAGGTCGTCGGCGCCTGCGTCTTCGTTTTGCGGACTCAGGCTGACTTCGCGGCCCTGCAGGCGCAGCGCGTCAATCACCTTGTGCTTGAGAATGCCGACCAGCCAGGTCTTGAGCTGGGAGCGGCTTTCAAAAGCCTGTGGCTTGGCCAGCGCAGCCAGCAGGGTTTCCGAGACGGCGTCTTCGGCCCAGCTGTCGTTGCGCAGCTGCAGCCGGGCAAAGCGCAGCAGGTAATCGCGGTGCGAGGCAACTTGCTGCGCGAAAGCATCGGGGAGGGTGGTGTTCATCGTGGCGCTAGTGTAAGAAAATCCGCTATGGTTCGACCAAAAGTAACAAACCGGAGTTTTTCATGCGCGCATTTTTTTTGAAACGACCGCTGCTGGCCTTGGGGCTGGCGCTGGGCTTGGTTCTATCCCACGCGGCTGCCGGGGCGGTTCAACTCGGCGATACGCCCACGCTGCAGGGGCGCACGCTGATGGACGAGCCTTTTAGTCTGGCGGCCCAGCGTGGCAAGGTGACGCTGGTGGTGTTCTGGTCTACCGATTGCGCTGTTTGCTACAGCAAGATGCCCGAGCTGCGCGCCAATGCCCAAGGCTGGCGCGGCAAGCCTTTTGAGCTGATTACCGTCAGCATGGATCGCAAGCTGCAGGACACGGCCGATTACGAGCGCCTGGTGCTGACCACCGTGCTGAACAAGAACGAGCGCCTGCTCTCGCTGTGGGCGGGCGACCCGTCTTACCAGAGCAGCATTGAGCGCCCGACCCGCCTGCCCGCCGCCTACCTGATCGACAAGTCCGGCAAGGTGGTCGAGCAGTACAGCGGCCGTATCCCGCCCGAGGCCTGGGACCGCATTGCCGATTTGCTGTAAGGGCCTGGCGTCACAGAACCAGATCCGTGCCCGTCAGGCTGCTCACGCCGGTCAGCACGATGGCGAACTCGGCGGCTGTATCGGCATCGGTGCTGCCATACAGAATGTGCGTCGCCGCATCAAAGCGCAGCTGGCCGGTGGCATCGCCGGTGAACGTCGAGACCGCACCCAGGAAAATAAACGCCTGATCGCCAGCCAAAGCGATGTTGGCATCCACGTTCAGCAGGTCGATTTTGTCGAGCTCGCTGGTTTTGAAGTCGGTGATCGTGTCCCAGGTGGTGCTGGTCAAGCCGGT
>JAPLPS010000244.1 GCA_026400075.1 Polaromonas sp. | reverse complement strand
GCGGGCGACAGCTGGCCGCTGCCCAGACTGAGCGTGGCGGGCTTGCCGTCGAAGGTGTTGATGATGGTGGTGCCGCCCAGACCGGCCATGCGGTAGTGCAGGGTCAGGAAGGAGCCGGGCTGAACAAAGAGGGGCGCAGTGGACATAAGACTTTCGGGCCTGCCAGAGCGGCGGGCAACAGTGATGGGACTGCCTCTATTGTAGAAAGCCGGGCCTGTCGGCCAGCGGGCACGGGTTTTGTGCTGTTTTTCAGGAATTCCCCAGCGCCTTTTTCAGCCTGCGCTGCTGCATACTGGGTTTACCTTTGGTTTCAAATTTTTCAAGGTGCCCACTCCGATGCTGCTCAAAGACCTGCCTGTGGACGCCCGTCCGCGTGAAAAACTCCTGGCCCGTGGCCCTGGCGCGCTCGGCGACGCGGAACTGCTGGCGCTGCTGCTGCGCACCGGCATTCCCGGCAAAAACGCGCTGCAAATGGGCCAGGAACTGCTCGACAACTTCGGCGGCGTCGCCGGGCTGCTGCACACCAGCCCGCAAACCCTGAACAGCGTCAAGGGACTCGGCCCGGCCAAGCGCGCCGAAATCGTCGCCGTGCTGGAGCTGGCGCGCCGCGCCCTCGCCTCAGAGCTAAAGGAAAAAGCGCTGTTCACCACGCCGCAGGCGGTGCGCGACTATTTGCAGCTGCAACTCGGCAGCCGCCCGCACGAAATTTTTGCCGTGCTGTTTCTCGACAGCCAGCACCGGCTGATTGCGCTCGAAGAGATGTTTCGCGGCACCTTGACGCAAACCAGCGTCTATCCGCGTGAAGTCTGGCGCTGAACGCCGCCAGCGTGGTGCTGGCGCACAACCACCCCAGCGGCGCCGCCGAGCCGTCCCGCGCCGACGAGCTGCTGACGCACACGCTCAAAACCACGCTGGCGCTGGTCGATGTGCGCGTGCTCGACCATTTTGTGGTGACAAGTACCCAGGCGCTGTCGATGGCCGAGCGGGGACTGCTTTAGCATCGGCGCCTGCGCTCGCGCGTTTCGCCGTTTGCCACCTCTTTTTAATCGACCCGCCATGCATGCGCCCGCCTCCCCTTCTTTGAAAAACCCGCCTTCTTCAAAAAACCTGCTGGTGCGGGATTTAAAAGACCTCAAGCTGGTGCGGCGCGAGATGCAGGCCCGCGCCCAGCGCGAGCAGGCGCAGGAAGCGGCCCGGCTGGCGGCGCTGGCAGCGATCAAGGCCGAAAGGAATCTGTTTGCGCGCTCCGTCGGGCGCATCGTGGTCCTGCCGCTCAAACATCAGCCCGGCCACAAGGCCAGCCTGCAGCGCCAGCGGCCCGCGCCGATTGCCACCCAGCAGCAGCGCGACGATGAAGCGGTGATGCGCGAAGCCATGTCCGACGAGTTTGACGTTGAAACGCTGCTGCACACCGATGAAACCCTGAGCTTTCGCCGCCCCGGCATGGGGCCGGACGTGGTGCGCAAGCTGCGCCAGGGCAGCTGGAGCATTCAGCGCCAGCTCGACCTGCACGGCTTTCGCCGCGAGGCCGCCCGCGACGCGCTGGGCGCCTTCATCCGCGAAGCGAACAAGGCGGGCGTGCGCTGCGTGCGCGTGGTGCATGGCAAAGGCCTGAGCTCGCCCGGCAAGGTGCCGATACTCAAGGGCCGGGTGCAGAGCTGGCTGATTCAAAAGCAAGAAGTGCTGGCCTTCGTGCAGGCCCGCCCGGCTGAGGGCGGCGCCGGGGCACTGGTGGTGCTGCTGGCGCAAAGCTGAAAAGAACGCGCTTTCACCTGCCGCCCGGTGCCGGGGCGTGCAGCGTCTTGACTGCTTCGGCAAAGGTTTTCGCCTCGGGCGCGTGCCGCTGCAGCCAGACAGCCACGGCCAGCAGCAGCGCCAGCGTCACCAGCGCATGGCGCCAGGTCTTGCGCAGCAGTGTGCCCATCCAGTCGCCGACGACCTCCATGCCCGAGAACCTGCGCACCATCACACCGGCAAAAACCACTTCAAAAGCCGCCTCCAGCAGCAGCGGCAAGCCGCCGGTCAGCGCAAAAATCCCGGCCACGGCAAAAGCTATCAGCATGGAGGCCAAGACAAAGAGACAGCCTTCGCCCCCCAAGTCGCCGCCCGGCGCGCCAATATTGTCTGCATCCGATGGCGCGCCGCGCTCGCTCTTCATGAAGTCCGCCCAGACCCGCACCGCGCCCAGAAACACCGGATAAGCCAAAACAAAACTCAGCGCATAGCGCAGCGGCATGGCAGCCAGCCCCAATTTCAGCAGCAAGGCGCTGCACAGCCAGCCCGACAGCCAGGTGACGGTGAAAATCACGCAGCTGTGCCAGTAAACCGAGCGAAACCTCAGCCGGGTTGCAATGAAATTGCGTTTTTCGCGCTCGTACTCGGCGCTGCTCCAGGGCGGCGGCATCGCAGCTCACCCGCCCCGGTTGCGCATCCAGTCGGCCGTCTGGAAAAACGAGGTGTTGAGCCGCGCACGCAGCGCCGCGTCCACGCCGGTCTCGCCCATCGCCTGATCCATGCAGGCCAGCCACTGGTCGCGCTCGACGATGCCGATGCTGCCGCCGCCCGTTTGCTCGGGCATGTGGCGCATTTTCAGGCGCGGATGGCCGAAGCGCTCGGTGTAATACTGCGGCCCGCCGAGCCAGCCGCAGAGAAACCAGAACAGGCGCTCTCTGGCGTTGTCCAGCGTGCTGCCGTGGGCGGCGCGCAGGGCTTGGTAGCCGGGTTCCAAATCCATCAGGTCGTAAAAGCGCTCGACCAGCGCCTTGATGCGCTCTTCGCCGCCTATCCAGGCAAACGGGGTTTCAAACGGAGGGGTCGAGGGGGTTTGGTCTTCGGTGGGCATCGGTCAAAATTCAATCAAGAGGCTGGCGGGCTGCCAGCGCGTCAGTCTTTATAAAGCAAATTAATCACTTTGAACGACCAGCCCGAATCAAGCGCCCGAATCACAATGCCTTCGCCGTGCTTGCCATTGGCGTATTTGATCTGCGCCAGTTCGCGCAGCTCGTCGGCGCTCAACGCGTGCTGGCCCGAAGCGATCAACCGGGCCACCGGCATCCCCAACTCGGCGCAAACCCGCTCCAGCTCCGCGCAGGGCAGATTGCAATGCGCCCGCGTGTCGCGCAGCGTGAAGGCGCGCGCCTCAACCGCCTTCAGGCCCATCGGGTTGCCCTGAATGCCCGGCCCGACCACCTCAAACTGCAGCGCCAGACCCGGCGCCAGCCGCTCCAGCCCGTACTGGCGCGCCGCCTGCCAATAGACGTTGCCCGCGCCTTTGGCCCCGAACTCGCGCAGCTCCCAATTGCGGCTGCAAACGTGCAAACCATCCTCGTCGTTCCAGGCGGTGCCACTGGTGCCGTCGGCTTTTTCGGTGGCGTACCACGGGTCTTGCGCCATGCGCTCGACCAGTTCGAGCGCGGCCTGAAAGTTGATCTCGTCGGTTTTCGGGATCACGCCGGGAAATCCGCCCAGCATGTCGCCCGCCATCGAAATCGGAATCGGCTTTTCATACTTGGTCACGCCCAGCTGCGCCATCAAATCAGTGCCTGGGGGCAGATCGTCGCCCGGAATAATCACGCACTCGCTGGGCGCGCCTTTGAAGCGCGCCATCCGCACGCGCCAGTGGTGGCGCTCCATAAACGCCCAGCGTGGGTCGGGCGGCAACAGCGCATCCTGCAAAAACACCGTGACCGCCGCGCCCTGCTGCATTTCAATGCTGACGACGCCAGACCAGCGGCCCGCGTCGCCGCAATCAACGCCCGCGAGCTGGATACGGTCAGCGCCGACGATGGGCGCCAGGGTGCAGATTCGACCTGCAACGGCCAGTTTTTGAATTGCCATGATCTCCCTTTTTTTGCTTTTTCGAGTGGTTTGAAGCTCAACACTTTACCCGCGCTCACTGCGCCTTGCGCAGCGTCTCCATCACCGGCGTGTTCAGCACGGCGCGCAGTCCCCACCAGCCCGCTGCCAGCGCCAGCGCGGCGCCTGCCAGGCTGCCGTACAGCGGCACGATCCACGAGCCGTGCCAGCTGAACTCGAACACATAGCGCGCCAGCCCCCAGCCCACCACCTGCGCCACCAACGAGGCCAGAAAGCCCGCCAGCAGCCCGACGCCCGCCAGCTCGGCGCGCTGCACCTGGCGCAGCAGCGACGCCTGGGCGCCGACGGCGCGCATGATGGCGAACTCGCGGGCGCGCTCTTCCCGGGTGGCGGTGATGGCGGCAAACAGCACCACCAGCCCGGCGGCCAGCGTGAAGCCAAACAAGAACTCCACCGCCTGAATCACCTGGTCCAGCACCCGCTGCACCTGCGCCAGCGTGGCGCTCATATCGACATTCGTGATGTTCGGAAAGGCCTTGACCAGCGCGTTGTCAAAGCTGGGGCGCCGAGGCTGGCCGCTGGCCGCCGGGGCCGGTTCCGGCGCCCGAAACGCGGTGATAAAGGAATGCGGCACCTCGGCGGCCAGCTGCGCCACCGGGTACATCACGAAGAAATTCACCCGCATCGAGCCCCAATCGACCTTGCGCAGGCTGGTGATGTTGGCCTCGCTCAACTGGCCGCCGATGTCGAACTGGAGCCGGTCGCC
>JAPLPS010000188.1 GCA_026400075.1 Polaromonas sp. | reverse complement strand
GCTACCTCGACGCCATCGACGAGCGCTTCGGCCACTACAGCCAGCCCGCCGAAACTGCCTCCGAACTGGTCTGGGTTCACGCCGTCTCGCTGGGCGAAACCCGCACCGCCGCCGTGCTGCTGAAAGCCTTGCGCGACCAGCATCCGGCGCTGCGCCTGCTGCTGACACACGGCACGGCCACCGGCCGCGAAGAAGGCCGGGCGCTGCTCAAGGCGATAGGGCGCAGCGGCGATGTGCAGGTCTGGCAGCCGTGGGACAGCCCGGCGGCGGTGGCGCGTTTTCTCAACCACTTCAAGCCGCGCCTGGGCCTGCTGATGGAAACCGAAATCTGGCCGAACCTGATCGCCGCCGCCCAAAGCCGCGCTGTGCCGCTGCTGCTGGTCAACGGGCGCATGTCGGAAAAATCATTGAAGCAAGCGCTGCGCGTGGCGCCGCTGGCGCTGCCCGCTTACGGCGCGCTGTCGGCGGTCTATGCCCAGACCGAGGCTGATGCGGGGCGCTTTCGCCAGTTGGGCGCGCCGGTACAGGGCGTGTTCGGCAATCTGAAATTCGACGCCACGCCCAGCGCCGCCCAACTGGAACAAAGCCAATCCTGGCGCGAGAGCCTGCGCCAGCCGGTGCTGCTGTTCGCCAGCTCCCGCGAGGGCGAGGAAGATGGATTTTTCGCGCAAATCAAAGATCGGCTGGAAGCGCAGCGGGCGCAGGCCGCGCTCAGTCCGGGCGCGAATCCGTCAGCCGCCAGCACAAATGCCAACGCCACCAATTTCACCCGCGCCGCCAATGGCTTCAAAGTGCTGATCGTGCCGCGCCATCCCCAGCGTTTCGACGAAGTGGCGGCGCTGGCGGCGCAGCACGGCTTGACGGTGTCGCGCCGCTCCGGCTGGCCCGATGCTGGCCCGGCCGCCAGCGCAGAGGCGATGGGCGCCGATGTCTGGCTGGGTGACTCGCTGGGCGAAATGGCGCTGTACTACGGCCTGAGCGGCCTGAGCGGCGCGGCGCTGCTGGGCGGCAGCTTTGCGCCGCTGGGCGGACAAAACCTGATTGAAGCAGCGGCCTGCGGCTGCCCGGTTGTGATGGGGCCGCACACCTTCAACTTTGCCGAAGCGGCCGCGCTGGCCGAAGCAGAAGGCGCGGCCCAGCGCGTCGCCGACATGGGGCAGGCCGTGCAGGCCGCGCTGGCGCTGCTCAGTGACGCGCCCGCGCAGGCGCAAGCGGCGGCGGCGGGGCTGGCGTTTGCGGCCCGTCACCGGGGCGCGGCTGCCCGCACGCTGGCGGCGCTGCGGGGCTATTTGTAGCGTCCTGCAAAAGCGCGCCAGCGGAGCTGACTTCAGGTGCGTACATGACCGTCGCCGGTCAGCATCGACAGTTCGACGAAGTTCGAGGCCACATGGTCGCTCGGTGAAAACGAGGCTGAAAAGCCGCCAAACGACTGCTCGTGGATAGCCTCCAGCCCGCCGATCAGCGCCTCACGCGTGGCCTTGCCGCCCCGGCGCAGGCCCTCGGCAAACACCTTGGCGGACAGATAGCCTTCCATGCTGGAGAAATTCGCCTGCACATTGCCTGCCCTTTTTGCCGCTTCGACGAATTCGCGTGTGATGGGCAGCGCCGGGTTGTAGGGCGAGGGCATGACCTGCGACACCATGACGCCAGCGCCGTCCTTGCCCAGGTCGTCGGCCAGCGCCTGCGTGCCGACAAACGAGACGTTAAAAAACATGCCGTGGTAGGCCGCCGTGCGCGCCGTCCGGATGAAGGCCGCCGATGATTTGTAGGCGCTGATCTGCACCACCGCGTCGGGGCTGGCGGCCAGCAAGGCTTTCACGGACGCGGCCACATCGACCGAGTTGCGCTCCACCGTGGCCAGCGCGATGGGCGCGAGGCTGCGCGCGGCCAGCGCCGCCTGCACGCCGTCCAGCCCGGCCTTGCCGTAGGCGTCATTTTGATAAAACACGGCGATTCGCTTCAAGCCAATGCTGGTCAAGTGCTTGACGATCAGCGCCGTTTCATCGTGGTAGGACGCCCGCATGTGAAAGGCGTAGCGGCTAAACGGCTGGCGCAGCGCCAGCGCGCCGGTGGAGGGCGCGAAAAACGGAACGCCCTCCTTGATGGCCAGCGGCTGCGCGACCATGCTGGTCGGCGTGCCAATGTAGCCAAACAGCGCGAACACGTCGTCGCGCAGCAGCTGGCGCGTGTTCTCGGCGCAGCGCTCGGGCTCGTAGCCGTCGTCCAGACTGCGGATTTCTATCGTGCGGCCCCCGCTGCCGCCCTGCGCGTTGAGCTGATCGAAGTAGAGCATTGCCCCCTTGCGGAACTCGATGCCCAGTTGCGCGGCCGGGCCGGTGAAGGCGGCTGACTGGCCGAGCACGATGCGGCTTTCCTGCGCCTGGGCGATGTGAAAGCCCGCCACCAGAGCGGCCCCGCTGGCAATCGAAAAATGCCGGCGTGTGAGCGAGGATGAAATCATGGGAGTTTCCTTGGTCGTTGACTTTGTTACCTGAAATCACAGGAACTAATCATGATCTTGGAAACACCGCTTTACAGCGGCTGTGTAACCCCTGATTATTTAAAAGACGCGGAGATTTTCTTTTTACCCCTAAAATTCTCTCAGGATATGATTACTTGCTAGTTGTAAACTGTTGATTTTAAAGAAGATGTTTTGTAAAAAAATATCAAAAATAGTTGCAAACTAATTAAGAATTTACATTTAAGTACGGGTCATCAATTTAATAAGGTGATTGCCCTAAATAATTGCCCGCTGGCGCGTACTGGCATACCCAGACTTGGGATTTGTCGTTGCAAATGGCTTTGCCGCAGCCGATTTCTGTCGATTTTTTCCAGACCAGCTGGGTGTAATGGCCGCAGACTTTGCCTGCTGCGCAGCTGTTGGTGTCGTAGCTGTAATGCTTTTTCTCGCTGCCCCAGCTGGCGGTGGTTTGGGGCGCGGTGACGGCGACCAGCTCGACTTTGCCGGTCGAATAGGTCAGCGGGCTGGCCCAGTACAGGTTTTCGCCCGCGCCGGGGGTGTGGCTGTGGACCGTCTTGCAGGCTTGCTTGATTTTCAGCGTGTCGGCCCAGGCCTGCGCCGTGTCGGCCAGTTTGGCAGACCATTTCAAATTCGGGCTGCCGACTTCATCGCGCAAGGCGTTGTGCGCCTCCACCATGTCCGCCTGTTCCAGGGCGGTCAAAGTGCTTGCTGCCGTGGCGGCATTCATGGCAATCATCAGGCTGGCGGCCAGCGCAAGGCGGCTAAAAGTATTTTTCACGGTGAGTGACTTTGAGTAATTAGATGTAAGCGCGTGGATTGTAGGGCGCCCGCCAGCGCGGGCCGCGCCTACGCCAGCAGCGTCAAATACTCGGGGCGCTTGCTGGCCATCACCTTGAAACTGCGCAGCAAATGCGCCAGTTCGGCGCCGGTGATGCCGTAGAGGCGGGCGACGATGTGGTCGTTCTGGGCGCGCAGCTGGTCTTGCGCTTTGGCGGTTTGCGGCAGGTCTTGGCGCGCCACATCCAGCAGCGGGGCCAGTTCGGCAAAGTCGTCCCAGCTCGCGGCCAGACTCAGCAGCAGGGCGTTTTTGGCGAGCTGTTTGAAGTCCGGGTTGGCGCGAATTTCGTCGTCCGTGGGCTGCGGCATCGGCAGGCGGTAAAGGTAGGTTTTGCTGATGTGAATCTGGATCATGAAGCGCGCCAGCCAGTCCGTCGGCACGCTGTTGAACCAGGCCAGCGCAAACAGCAGGCGCAGCGGGGAAACGGCTTTGATGCACACGTTGGCGTGCGCCGCCTGCTTTTCTGCGTCTGCCGGCGCGGGGCGCACCGGGGCGGCGGCTGGTGCGTTCACGTTGCCATCGCTGCCCAGTGCATAGCGTTTGGACGTGTTGGCAAACAGCGTGTGGCCGTAGCCGCTGTTTTTCGGCAGCAGCGCAAAAATCAGGCTGCGCTCGTCGGTGTCGCGGGCAATTTCCCGGAACGCCAGCCGGACAAAATCGCGGTCGTAGCGCACGGCGCTGGCGTGCTTTGCCACTTCCGCCTTGGGCACTTTCAAATCCTGCGCCATGCGGTACAGCTCTTTGCTGGTCAGCCGCTCGTCAAACTTGGCGGCATCCAGCCAGTATTGCGGCTGGTCGTGCTGGTGGCTGTATTGCCAGATCGTCTTGCCTTCAAACAGCGGCAGCAGGCCGGGCGCGGCTTTTTCAAGGAACAAATCCTTGTCGTTCGTCATGTGCAGCTCGTTGCGGAAATCCAGCCAGTCGGGCGAGAGCGCAGCAAACGCGCTGTAGCACTTTTGCAAAATCGGCAAGTCCGCGCCGTCGCGCAGCTCCATCAGCGCCCATTGCTCGGGCGACAGCGCCTTAAGCGTGGCCAGCGGGTAAGCGATGTGGCGCGCTGGCTGCTTCAGCTCGGCGGGGTCGAGCACATAAAACGCCGAGTCGATGACGGCTTCCGGCGCTGTCGCGGGCGGGCGGTTGACGATCTGCATCTGGGCGAATTTGTAGCTGCGATGCACGTCCGGGAAAATGCCTTTGTTGTTCTCAAAGCTGTAGAAAAACGGCATGTGGCAGTGCGTGAAGATGTGCTTGCGCAGCGCCATCGAGCCTTCTTCAAACAGCAGCGCGCTGGGCAGCACGTAGTTCAGGCTGCCGCCATCAGCCAGCAGCTTCAAATTGCGCTCGACAAAAAAGCGGAACAGGTTGCCGTCGCCCGCGCCCTTGTTCAGCGGAAAAGCTGCTTTGTAGTAGTTGTTGGCCGTTTCCATGCCGCTTTGCGCTTGCGCGTAAGCGGCGGCAATGTGGGCGCTGCCGAGCAGGCGCTTTTGCACGGCGGCTTTTTCGGAGTTGCTCAGCGTGCGGTAGTTGCTGCAAAACTGCGGGAAAAAATCCGCATCCGAGAACTTGGTTTTGTCCCACGGCGGATTGCCGACGATGATGTCAAAGCCCTTTTTGCCGCCCGCAAACGCTTCGGGAAACGCCACTTCAAAGTGGAAAAAGCGGTAGCGCGCCGCGTAGTCCTCGATCAGCGCCAGCGCCGCATTCGGGCCGGGCGCCGGGTCAAACAACTGGCGCACGATGTCCGGGGTTTTGCCCAGCGCCTCGCAGGCTTTGGCCTTGCCCTCGGCCAGCAGCGCGCGGCGCGTGCAGATAAAACTCAGCGCCCGCGACAGTTGCGTCAGCTTGGGGCTGATGGCGTTTTTCCACAGCGCCTTGGACTGCTCGACTTCGGCGGCGGTGGTGTCGCGCATCGCGTCTAGCTCGTGCATCACGTCGCGCAGCGCGTCAAAGCGCCCGCCCAGGTCTTCGACAAACAGGTCGTTTTGCTGCACTTCCACCGCGTGGTAGCTGATGAATTCCTGCACGCTCGCGCCCATCAGCGAGTTGCCGTGCTGCACATGGTGCTCGATAAACGACAGCGGCGTGCCGAAAATAAAACTGTCCATCCACAGCGACAGCCGCGCCAGCTCGACCGCAAACGGGTTCAGATCGACGCCGAAAATGCAGCGTTTCAGCAAAGCGCGTTTCAAAATCTGCGCGTCTTCGGGCTGGTAATCGAGATTTAACAGCGCCAGTTGGGCGGCGATTTTGGCGCGCTCTTCGGCCACGAGCTGCTGCAAATCAAAATCGGTGTCGAGCCGGGCCAGCGCCAGGTCGGTCAGGTAATTCAGCGCCTCGACCAGAAAATGCCCGCTGCCGCAGGCGTTGTCGAGAATCTTTAAATCCATGAACGCCTTGCCGTTGGCGCTGGCGCTGTCCGAGGCCGCCGCTGCGGTGGCGAGGGGCGTTGCGTCGTCGTTGTCGGCTGGCGTTGCTGGCGCCATCGCCGCCGCTGCCGCGATGGCGTGGTCAATGCTGGCTTTCACCAGCGGATGCGACAGCACCGGCTCGGTGTAATAGCTGGCGGTGGTTTTGCGCGAGTTGCTGGCGCTTTTCAAAAACACCTCGCCCGCCTTGACGCTGATTTCGCGCCACGCTTTAAAACCTTTTTCCTTGCGGATGCTGGCCGCGTCGTAGTTGTCGAAATAGGCTTCGACGGTTTTGCCCTTGGTCGCGCTGCTTTGGTATTCGAGATAAACAGCAGTTTCCAAAGCGCGCTCAAAGCGGAATTCGAGCAGTCCTTCGTAAATGCGGCCCAGGTGCGTGACGCTCATATTTTTGAAGTCGCGCCGGGCGTCAAACAGCGTGTCGCCCCGGTGGGTTTTGTAGAGCAGTTTTTCGAGCAACTGGCGCAGCACGCCGTTGCTGAAAATTTTCGGTTTCAGTAGCAGCGGCGCCCGATCCGGGTCAAACAGCCCGCCGTTGAACAGCGGAATGTCGATGTCGCCCGCGCCCTGGTCGAGCAGCGTGAACAGCTCTTTGAGCGCGTGGACGCCGTTGTGCAGCTTGCTTTGCGCTTCGCTCTGGCCGTGCAGGCTCTGGAAAATCTGGCCCAGGCTGTAGCGCGGGTAGAACGGATGCTGGGCCAGCAGCGCCCGGTTTTTGTCTTCAAAATAAACCACGAACAGCAGCCGGAATAGCAGCACGACGCTGTTTTCATAAACGCTGGCCAGCGTGGCGCCGGGGCTGGCTTGGTGAATGGCGCGGCCCATGATTTCAAACAGCGAGTCTTCGCCCGCGTAGCCGTAAATCACCGCCTTGAGGTTTTCTTCAACCGCCAGCGTGAACTCGGCGGAGGCGGCAATCGCCTGCTGTATGGGGCTGGCCGCACCGCTTTCGGCCGGGCGCAGGTAAGTCGCCTGGCCGAAGAAGAAGGCGAACAGGGCGAGGGCGCTGGCTTTTTCCTCCGCTTGGTTCAGGGCGCAAATGGCTTCGAGGTCGAACTCGATGAAGGTCTTTTTGGCGGTGATCTTGTCGGTGTCATAGACGCGCCAGACGCGCCCGTTGGTCAGGAAACCAAAGCGCACGCGCAGTGTGCTCAGGTAGTCCTGCAACTGGTGGTGCGGGTTGTTGTTGCGGTCGGCTTTGCCGGTGTCCAGCGTTTTGTCCCAGGCTTTGGATTCGCAAATGGCGGTAATCAGCGCGGCGTCTTTGCTGGCGATCAGCGCGTTTTCCTGCGCCGCTTCGAGCAGCAGGCAGTAATCGGGCTTGGCGAATTTGCCCTGCACCGTCAGGCCGACTTGGTAAGCCTTGTGCCAGCCGAGCAGCGCCAGCAGCGGGGCGATGAATTTTTCTTCGAGCTGGGCTTCGTTGCGGGCGGCGAGCGCGGCGGGCTTGAAATGCGCCGTCAGCCAGTCGGCCAGCGCGGCGGCGCAGGCGGGCGGCTGGGCGGCGAGTTCGGCGGCTTTTTGCGCGATGAAGCCGTCGTCGAGCAGCGTGTTGTTCAGCCATTGCTGCGGGAAGAAGTCGTGGTTCATCATGTGCTCAGTTATCTTGTCCGGTATTCGCGGATGCGTGTGTTTTCCACCAGCAGCGGCATGGTTTCCAAGGTAAACACTTTGCCGTCAGTGGCCTTGAGCATGCGCCGCATGTCTTCGCGGCGCACCTTGAAGCCGCGTCCGGCGATGCAGGCAATCACGTCGTAGTGCTGGCCACTCTCGTCGCGCAGCGTGCGCAAGCGCTGAACGCGGGCGACTTTGTCGCGTGCGGTGCCATCGTCTTCGGTGAGTTTGGCTTCAATCAGCGCCACCGGGTTGAACTCGTCCGGGATGATGAAATCGGGCGCCTGATCAAAGCCATTGATGCGCTCGGCGCGTCCCGTTTCGCGAAAGCTCACGCGCGCCGCCGTCAGCACGTTCTTGATTGCGCTCTCCACCACAAGGCCGACCAGTTCGCTGACGGCGTCCCGGTGCGAGGCAAATGGGCGCCCCAGAAAGCGCTCGTAGAGCAGCACCGCGTAGGGCACGCCAAGATCGGCAATCGGCTGCATGCTTCGCATGCCTTGCCGGGTATCGACCTTGTCCAGCCGATGAACGAGACCCGGCGCGTCCGGGCCGATGCCTGCGGCCAGCGTCTCAACCCCGGCTTGAATCATCGCGCGCAAGCGCTGGTCGGCCAGGGTGGTCGTTCCAAGGGATCGCGGTACCAGTGGTCGCAAGCGAATGTTCCTGTCCATGGTGCGAGCCGCACCTTGATCTACTTTCAGGCCCGTGCGTTCGGTGGTGATGTACGCCCACTCGGGTGGCGTGAAACCAAGAATCGCCCGAAAGACGATGAAGGCAATCGGCGCGGCGACAACTGCCGCCTCGATGCTGGCCGCCGAGATGTCTTCAAAATTGTTCGTGGCGCGTTTGAGCACCTGGTATCCGGTCTCGAACGTCGCGTAATCGGTGAATCCTTCGCCGCGCGGCATTTCCAGAAAGTTGGACTGCAGCTCGCCGAAAACTTCATCAATCAGCGGGTCAAAGGGCAGTTGGGGGTCGTTGTAGTCGAGGTTAAAACGCAGCGGCATGACGGGTTTCCGGGTTGTTTTTGGGGTGGCTGGAGGCGCCGGGCGCTGTGCCTGGGCGGGAATTTTCGAGCGCTTCGCGGACTTGATCGACGGTGGCCAGCGCATTCATGGCCGCCTTGATGGCGTTCATCTTTGCCGTCGTGGGTGCATAAGATTCCCAGCTGGGGCGAAGATTCCAGATGGCCATGCGCGTGATGTGCCCGAAGGCAATGCAGCGGACGTCCCCAGAGGTGGGTTTCATGCCAGCGGCGCGCAATTCATCCAGTTCCAGCGACATTAGCTGCGCAAGTTGATTTGCGTTGTCAAACAGCCAGGCGTCTGGCGTGGCGTCTTCATGGCGGCAAACAAACACCGTATCGACAATGGAGGAAGCCGTACCGTGAATATGAATCGAGCCGCCCATTTCGGCCGGGCAGGGCAGCGAGGCGGTGCAGATCAAGCCCGCGTCCAGGATGGCCAGGGCCGCCGCTTGGTAGGCCGCCTGCTTGTTGTGGTGGTAGGTGAACAGCAGCGGTGCGCCGGGTTTCAGCGCTGCAGCCATTCGCTGGTAAACCGTGGCCAGGCCTTCGGCGAAGTGTTCGATATGGCGCTCGGCCGTGTTGTTGCCGGTCAGCTCCTCCAGCTGACGTGTGGTGCTCAGTTCGAGGCCGGGAAAGTCGCTGCCCATCAGCTTTCTGAGCCAGACATAGCAAAAGTGCATCAGCTCGCCGTACTGCACCATGCCGAAGTAGGGCGGGTCGGTGAAGACGCCATCGAGGCTTTGCGCGGCAAGCTCAACAGCCGTTGACGAATCGCAGCGGATGTCGATCTCACGCGGCGCGGCGTTTGGCTGTTCGGGATTTTTTTCGCCGATCCACTCTCCTGCGATGTAATGGGTGGTTTTTCTCTTGCCCTTGACAGCGACCTCGAAAGGCCGGGTGCAGTAGCTTTTGGCCTTGGTGTATTTTTCGGTGATGTTGACCCAGCCGCCCGATCCGATGGGCGAGCCATTCGGGTTGCGCAGGCCCAAAAAATTCGATTCCACCTGCACGTAGCCCACCGGAAAGCCGTGGATGGAGAACACATCGAGCGACTTGAGTGCCATCGTGTCGTAGCGGCACAGCATGTTCTGGTAGCGTAGGAGATCGGAAAAGTTCGTTGCTAGGGCGCGGCGCAGGCGCTTGTCTTTGACTTCGGCGATGAAGCGGGCGCTGGTTTCTAGGGCCAGCAACTGCCTGTCATTGAATAGCTCGCGAAAATGCCCGTAGCCCCAGCGGTGCAGGCGCGACGTTTCATCTCCTTCGGGGATGGCGTCGTCGGGCACGAAGGACGGGCTGGAGTCCTTGAAGGCCGCCTGCGCCAGCGCGACACGCGCCAAATCGTCGGCATCGGGTTTTTTGAAAAGGCGGCCGGGGCGGCCCTTGAGCTCGGGGTTGTGGTATTCGATGGCGAAAAGCCGGTGCGGCGGCGCACCGTCCCCATGAAACGGCGCCGCGTTCGGATGGCCGCAGTGCGGGCAAAAGCACTTGTTGCGCTTGACCGGGCCTTCTGTTCTCAGCAGTGCGCCACAGCCGCAAGCACCGGGCGCTTTGGGGTCATCCACCTCGTTGAGGTCGCCGCAGCTGTGGCACACCAGCACCCAAGACGGGTGCCGCACATTCTGGGCCAGCGTATAGCTGGGAAACAAATCGAAGGTTTGCTGGCAGGTTGTGCATGTGCCTGTCTTGACCCACATGAAATATTTGGCGTCGGCATCCATCCTGCCTGTGACTGGGCAGCGGGTCTTGTACAGGTGGCCCAAATCCTGCGCCAGGCTGTGGGCGAGCTGCTCTGCGGTATGGGCGTAAGCGGTCAAGTCCAGCGCATCGATTTCCTCGCGCACTATCCACGCGGCCATGGGGTTGATGTCTACGCCCAGCACATTGCAACCGACTCGGTTGGCTTCAAGCAGTGGCGTGCCCCCGCCCATGAATGGGTCTGCGATGGTGATGCCCGAAAAACTGTGCGGTTGGTAGTAATTCGAGGCAACCGGCCCTTTGGCAAATTCAGACAGCAACAGGCCGCGAAAGAGCGTGCCCGGACGCCGGGCGAACCACTTGTGAACCGCAATGATGGGGCGGTAATTTTGCTGAATCTGCTTCTCTCGAAGTGCCAGCTCGGCGATGAAGCCGATGTTGTAGTTCTCTTCGATGCTCATGGGTTCAGTTTGGTAGGCGGTCGTTGTTCATGGCGGGCGTGGAAAATGGAAAAAGCGGGGCAGCGGCGCGGTGCTGGGTGAGGGGCTATGGTAGCGCCTTGGGCGGGCGGCTGATGGCCGAATGGGCGTGGCGCTCAGCCCACGATGGGCAAACACTCGCGGTCTTCAAAGGCTGACTGCACGGCTTCCATCACCTGCAGCGCCGTCAGTTCGTGTTCCAGGCGGGGGTATTCTTTTTTCAGCTTGCCCGAAATGTGCCAGCCGTTGTCCTTGAGGGCGCGAATCACCCGGTTCGCGTCTTGGTTGGGCATTTCGATGACTTCTTTCAGGCGCTGCTGGGCCTGCTCAAACCGGCGCAGCACTCTGGCTTCGTCGGCCATCTCGGTGCGTATGGTGTGTTCAATGACCTGCGCCGTGTACAGCACATGCGCGCTCAAGTCGGGGTAGCGCCAGGCCGCCAGTGCGTCTGGGTAGTCGTCGAAGATGAAGTTGCTGCGCGTGCCGTCTTCGCAGGTAACGGTTTCGCCAAAGCGGTAGCGGCCCGCGTAGCGCCGCATGAACGGCCGGGAAAAGCTTTCGAGCGTGCGCTCGTAGCCAGTCCGGAATGCGCTGGAACTGGTGATGGTGGCGGACACCGGCAAAATCATGCCGTGCGGAATAGCCCGGTCACGCTGCAGGCTGTCGTTGATCAGAAAACGGTGGATGCGCCCGTTGCCGTCGCGCATCGGGTGGATATAGACAAAGGCAAAGGCCAGCGCGGCGGCGCGGGCGATGGGCTCGGCGCCCCGCGTTGCCACTTCAAAGGCTTTGAGCCCTTCGAGCAACGGCGCCACGTCGTCAAAATGCGGTGCGATGTAGTGGACGATGTCTTCGCGCAGGCTGGCCTGGCCGACAAACACCGGCGAGCGCCTGAGACCCAGACCCAGCGCCTGCTCGCCCAGAATGCCCGCTTGCAGCGTGTACAGGCTGGCGTCGCCGAGCGGGTCGTCAATCTGGCCGCAGTGCCGGGCCATGACATCGGCGAAGCGCTGGATGCGGTCGCTTTGGTCGGCTTCTTTTTCGATCAGAAAACTGGCGCGCGATTCCTTGAGCGTCAGCCAGCTGGCGGCGCGTAGCAGCATGTCGGCGCCGAAGGTGTCGTCCAGTTCGGCCAGCGCGGCTGCCGCGTCAAAGCGCAAGGCTTGCTGCAGCGCGGCGCTGCGCCGGATCAAGGGGCAAAAAGCGGGCGTGCCCGGCAGGTTGTTGTTGAGGCGCCAGCGCCGCTCGCGCAGCGGCACAAGCCGCGTGATGTAGTGCTGGGCCGACAGCAGATCGACGTAGCCGCCGTTGTCCAGGTCGGGCAGGTTTAGCCGCTGGCCGGTCAGCCATTCGTACAAAAAACCGGCGCGGCGGGCGTACTGGCCAAACGGCTCGCGGCGGCACCAGTCTTCAAGGGCTTGCGGGCCGGTGGCGGCGAACAGGCGGCAGAAGAATTCGAGGTGGATTTCCTCGTACTTAAGCCCGAACTCGAAATGCCCGGCGAAGTCATCGGCAGGTCGGTAGCTGGCCGGGTACTGGTTTTGAACCTGGTCTGCCGATTCTTGGGATTTGCGCATCGTGCCGATACGCGATGCCACGCGCAAGGGCTGGGCCAGTGCAAGGGCGTAACGCGCTTCCAGCGCCTTGAATCCGATGAGCATGGTTACATGAATCCTTTATTTGGCATGTGATTATGCTAAAAAAATAGATTTTTTGGTGAAAACGTTAACCTGAAATCCAGGGTGGCTATCGTAGCGGCTCAGGGCGGGCGGCTTCAGATCGTCCTAAGATTACGCCTGCAAGCCGCTGCAAAGGGTGGCGGCCAGAGGATAGTCATTGAAGGAATAGGCATGAAAAAGAACAAGAACTTTCACGCAGCGGCACTGGCGTTCGGGGTGTTGCTGGCCGCTTGCGGCAGCGGCGCGGTTCAGGCCAGCCCGCTGAGCGAAAGAGCGGTTTGCGCCGTGCAGCCCGGCCAGACTTGGCTGGGCGAGAAAAAAATCAGGGAAATCTTTGGCACCAGCGAGTATCTGGCGGTTGACTTCAAAATCTCGGCCGCGAACTGCTACGAGTTCCATGCGATCAAGAAAAATGGCGATGTGGTGGAGGCTTATTACCACCCGGTCACCGGCGCCGTCGTCGAGCATGAAGTGCTGCTTCATAGCGGGGGCGCGATTCTTGTCGATGGCATTCCAGGCGGAGTCAGTCCGGCGAGTCCCGCGAGTGTTGCCAATCCAGCCAGTGCGGCTCACCAGCATGCGGGCAAGGCGCCGCTCCCTGCGCCGGGGCTGGTGGTTTATTGACGGCCCGGCGCCGCTGAAAACAGCGACCTTCAGACTTTCCTAAGCTGAGCCGCTTAATCTTGCCGCCAGAGCGCTGCAAGGTGTGGCGCTCACGGTTCAGCGAAGGAGCGGGTATGAAAAACAGCAAGGCATTTCAGGCGGCAGTGTTGGCGTTCGGTTTGGTGCTGGCGACTTTTGGCGCCAGCACCGTTCAGGCGACCAGTCTGGGCAAACCGATTGCGTGCCATGTGCAGCCCGGCCAGAAGTGGCTGGGCGAGGACAAAATCAAGACGATTTTCGGCACCGGCGAGTACATGGATGTGAAGTTTAAAACTTCAAAACTGCAGTGCTATGAGTTCTACGCCATCAAGAAAAACGGCGATGTGGTCGAGGCTTACTACCACCCGGTAACCGGCGACCTCGTCCAGCGCAATTTGATTCCTCACGCAGCGGCGGCGCGGCCTTGAACACAAATTTGTTATTCGTTACCTGATTTCGTTAAGAAAACAGGTATTTCCAATGAAAACGGTAACCAGCGTCGCCAATATCAGCGCGCCAGCAAGCCATTGACCGGCTGCAAATCCGCCGCCGTCAAACTGCCGCTGGCCTGGCGCAGGCGCAGGCCGCCGAGCAGCACGTTGTAGCGCGCTTGCGCCAAGTCGCGCTTAGTCTGGAACAGCTGGCTTTGCGCGTTCAGTACGTCAATGTTGATGCGCACGCCGACCTGGTAGCCCAGCTGGTTGGCTTCGAGCGCGCTCTGGCTGGACAGCTCGGCCGCTTCCAGCGCCTTGACCTGGCCTTGGCCCGATTGCACGCCGAAGAAGGCGCTGCGTGTCGCCTGGGCCACGCTGCGGCGCGCGCCTTCGAGGTCGCTTTGCGCCTTGTCGCGCAGCGACAGCGTTTCCTTGACGCGGTTCTGGATGGCGAAACCGGCAAACAGCGGCAGGTTGAACTGCAGGCCAATCGTGCTGGTGTTGGCGCGCGACGAGATGCCGCTGGCTGCGGTGGTGCTGGGGTTGCGCGTGACGTTGTAGCTGGCGTTCAGGTCCAGCGTCGGCTTGTGGCCCGCTTCGGCCTTGGTGACTTCGAGGTCGGCAATTTCGACGCCGCTTTTGGCCTGGCGAATCGCCGGGTGCAGGGTTTCGGACTGCCGCACCCACGCATCGGCGTCGGCGGGCAGCACCGGTGGCAGTTTCACCGGCGCCCGCAGCGGTTTT
>JAPLPS010000452.1 GCA_026400075.1 Polaromonas sp. | reverse complement strand
CCAAGGCGCAAAGCCTGCCACTGGGCGATCCGCGCCTGGGGCCGGTCGTGCTCGGCTCGGTGGTCGATATGGCCACGGTCGAGCGCGGCAACGCGCTGATCGACGACGCGCTGGCCAAGGGCGCCAAGCTGGTCTGCGGCGGCAAGGCCGACAACACGCTGATGCCCGCGACGCTGCTCGACCACGTCACGCCCGAGATGCGCATCTTCCGCGAGGAATCGTTCGCGCCGGTCAAGGCCATCGTGCGCGTCAACGGCGTGGAGGCGGCGATTGCCACGGCCAACGACAACGAGTTCGGCCTGGCCTCGGCCGTCTTTGGCCGCGACGTGGCCCGCGCCTGGCAGGTGGCCGCGCGCATCGAGGCGGGCATTTGCCACATCAACGGCCCGACCGTGCATGACGAGGCGCAAATGCCGTTCGGCGGCGTGAAGAACTCCGGCTACGGCCACTTTGGCGGCCAGGCCGGGATTGACGCTTTCACCGAACTGCGCTGGATCACGGTGCAGACCGCCCCGCGCCACTACCCTTTCTGAACGGCCGTACACCCCGGCAAAAACAAGGAGACAACGCTTTGAAAACCATCCTCAAACCATCGGCCGTGCTGGCCGCGCTGCTGGCCCTGCTGGCAGGCCACGCGCCCGGCGCGCTGGCGCAGAGCGCCCCGCAAATCAGCAAGGGCCAGCAGTTTTTCCAGAAGGTCTGCGCCAAATGCCATGAAACCGGCATCGGCCCGGTCATCACCGGCCGGGGCCTGCCCGAGGCCACTTACGTGTACATGGCGCGCCACGGCCTGAACGCGATGCCCGCCTTTCGCGTGACCGACATCGACGACGCCACGCTGCAAGAGCTGGCCAAATACCTCTCGGCCACCCAGCCCAAGCCATAACAGGAGACCGCCATGAGTACTGATAGACGCTCGATTTTGAAAGGGCTGGCAGCCGCTGGCCTGATGATGACCAACCTGTCCTGGGCACAGGCCAGCGCGCCGCAGGCCGCCGCCGCTGCAGGCGCGGCCCTGACCGATGTGACCGCCCTGGTCAGCGGCTCGGCGCTGGACGCGGCCTTCCTGGCCGGTGTGCGCCAAAGCGTGAATGCGCCCGCCGGACAAGCCCTGTCAGCCGCGCCGCTGCAGGGTCTGGACGCGGCCACCTTCGCCCGGCTGAACCAGCTGCTCAACGACGACAGCGCCACCCTGCTGGTCGGCCTGATCGACGACGCTTCAGCCGCCATCGTGCTGGAGCTGGTGCGCTCGGCAGGCGGGCGCGTGCTGTCCGTGCAGCACCACCGCGCGGGCGATGACAGCGCCGCCAGCCAGTGGGCCAAAACGCTGGGCCAGTCGCTGGCCAGCGCCAGCCCCGCCGCCACGCCGAACGCCCCCGCCAGCACACAGGCCCGCACCTGTGTTTCGCTGAGCTGCATGATCTGAACCGGAACAACCCCATGAAAAAAAGTAAATACCAGGCCCTGCCCAAGGGCGTGAGCGAAAACCGCTTTGACGCGGCCATCCAGAAATTCACCGCCGCCCTGGGCACCGACCAGGTGCTGACCTCGGCCGAACACCTGGCGCCCTACACCAAGATCATGATCGCGGTGGAAACCGCCCAGCACACCCCGTCGGCGGTGGTCATGGCCACCAGCGTCGAGCAGGTGCAGGCAGTCGTCAAAATCTGCAACGAGTACCGGATTCCGGTCTGGACGATTTCAACCGGGCGCAACTTCGGCTACGGCTCGGCCGCGCCAGTCGAGCGCGGCCAGATCGTGCTGGATCTGAAGAAGATGAACAAAATCCTGCATGTGGATGCGGAGCTGTGTACCGCGCTGGTCGAGCCGGGCGTGACCTACCAAATGCTCTACGACTACATCGAAGAGAACAAGCTGCCGCTGATGCTGTCGTTTTCGGCGCCGTCGGCGATTGCCGGTCCGCTCGGCAACACGATGGATCGGGGCGTCGGCTACACGCCTTACGGCGAGCATTTTCTGATGCAGTGCGGCATGGAAATCGTGATGGCCAACGGCGACGTGCTGCGTACCGGCATGGGCGGCGTCAAGGGCGACAAGGCCTGGCAGGTGTTCAAGTGGGGCTACGGGCCGACGCTGGACGGCATGTTCACCCAGTCCAACTACGGCATCTGCACCAAGATGGGTTTCTGGCTGATGCCCAAGCCGCCGGTGTTCAAGCCGTTTGAAATCAAGTTCGAGAACGAAGCCGACATCAACGACATCGTCGAAATGCTTCGCCCGCTGCGCATTGCCAACATCATCCCGAACGCCGTGGTGATCGCTGGCACGCTGTGGGAAGCCTCCACCTGCAACACCCGCCGCTCGGACTACCTCAAAGAGCCGGGCATCACGCCGGACTCGGTGATCAAGCAGATCCAGAAAGACAAGGATCTGGGCGCCTGGAACGTGTACGCCGCGCTGTACGGCTCGCCCGAGCAGGTCGAAGTCAACTGGAAAATCGTCACCGACACCATCAAGCGCGCTGGCAAGGGCCGGATCGTCACCCAGGAAGAAGCCGGTGACCGCCAGCCCTTCAAGTACCGCGCGCAGCTGATGTCGGGCGTGCCGAACTTGCAGGAGTTTGGCCTGTACAACTGGCGCGGCGGCGGCGGCTCGATGTGGTTCGCCCCGGTCAGCCAGGCGCGCGGCAGCGAGTGCGACAAGCAAGTCAAGCTGGCCAAGACCATCCTGAACAAGCACGGCCTGGACTACGTCGGCGAATTCATCGTCGGCTGGCGCGACATGCACCATGTGATTGACGTGCTGTACGACCGCTCCAGCGCGGAAGAAACCAAACGCGCCAACGCCTGCTTCAACGAGCTGCTCGACGAGTTTGAAAAAGAAGGCTACGCCGTGTACCGCGTCAACACCGCTTTTCAGGAGCGCGTGGCCAACAGCTACGGCCCGGTCAAGCGCAGCATCGAGCAAAAAATCAAGCGCGCGCTCGACCCGAACGGCATCCTGGCGCCCGGCAAGTCCGGCATCCGCAACTAAAAAATTCGCATTGAATCCATGAAACAAGCTAAGAAATCCATCGTCACCGTCGCCGCCCTGCTGGCCGCGCTGGCTGGCGCCACAGCCCATGCAGAAGGCCATTACGTGGCCGGAGTCGAAGGCCTGCAAGGCGCCAGCGTGCCGCCGCCGGGCAACTACTACCTGGGCTACCTGGTCCATTACGACGTGAGCCGCTTTCGCGCCCCCGGCACCAGCAGCGACCTGCCCGGCAGCAACACCGCCAGCGTCACCGCGCTGGCCAACCGCTTCGTGCATATCACCCCCAGCCAGGTGCTGGGCGCCAACTATGGCTATGAAATGATCGTGCCGGTGGTCAGCACCTCGCTGAAGATTGGCGCCGCTGGCCTGGACAACAGCCAGTCCGGCGTTGGCGATGTGTACCTCGGCCCGCTGGTGCTGGGCTGGCATGGCGCGCAGTGGAACGCGGTGGCAGCGGCAGGCCTGTGGCTCGATTCGGGCAAAGACGATCAAGCGGCCTCGCCCGGCAAGGGCTACAAGTCCACCATGCTGACCGCTGGCGCCACCTATTACTTCGATACGGCCAAGGCCGTGTCGGGTTCGGCGCTGTTTCGCTTTGAGCGCCACGGCAAAGACAATGCGGGCCTGCGTGCGGGCAACCAGCTGACGCTCGAATGGGGCGTGGGCAAAAACCTGGGCAGCGTGCAGGCGGGCGTCGTCGGCTACAGCCAGTGGCAGGTCAGCCGCGACCAGGGCGCGGGCATGACGGACAAAAAATCGGCACGCCATGCCATCGGCGCGGAACTGGTGTACCCGGTGCCCGGCGCGGGCCTGTTCCTCAAGGGCGCGCTCTACAAGGAGTTCAGCGTGAAAGCTGGCAACGGCCCCGAAGCCAAGGGCAACATCGTTCGCGTCAGCCTGGTCAAAGCCTTCTGAGCCTGCGCTCATCGCTCAGCATGAAAGCGGCCCCCTGTTGCAGGCGGGCCGCTTTTTTTTGCCTCGCCTGGCAACGGGCCACAAACTGTCGTCCAATAGCACGATGTTTGACTCCCGCTTTAAAAAACCAATGACGCTATTGCCCGCCAACCCGGCTTCCTTGCGCCTGCAGGCGCTGCTGTCAACGCCGACAAGGCTGATGGCGGCAGGCGCTGCAGCGGCCCTGCTGCTGGTCGCTGCGCCAGCCCATAGCGCGGACAGCGCGCAGGCCGTGCCCACACCGATCACCATCGTTGTGCTTCCTGCGTCTGAAGCGCCAGCCCCCGCTGCGTCAGGGCCTGCCGCCGCGCCGCGCTACTCGGCCAGCAATCTGGCACTGGCTTTCGGCTATATGGATGCCAACCATGACGGCAAAATCAGCCGCGAAGAAGCCGCCGGGTTTAGCGGCGTGGCCCGGCATTTTGACCAGGCCGACACCAACCACGACGGCTTTTTATCCCGTGAAGAGTTCGACTACGCGATGAATTACGTCAAGCCCCACTGAGAGGGCGGACGGGTGCCGGGCGCGCCGGGGCGGCGCGCTGGCTAAATTAACGGTTTTGGCGCGGCGCTGGGCCGGGGCCACGGCCAGCAATGTGGCGGAAGGTGATGCGGCCTTTGCTCAAGTCGTAAGGCGAGAGTTCCAGCGAAACCTGATCGCCCGCCAGAATGCGGATGTGGTTTTTACGCATCTTGCCCGAGGTGTAAGCGACCAGCTTGTGGCCGTTGTCCAGCGTCACGCGAAAGCGTGAATCGGGCAAGACCTCGTCAACCAGTCCATGCATTTCAATAAGTTCTTCTTTGGCCATGTGTCGATAACTCCTGAGAATTGAAAACTATTTGGTGAAAATTCTGTAAAAACCAGCCCGGACAGGCTGGCAGTGCGTCAGGCGCAGGCGGGCTGGGAGCGTTCGGCAATCCAGCCCAGTGCGTGTTCGGTAGCGTAATGCACGGCAGCGGCGGCCGTTTCAAAGATGTCGTGAAAGCGCAACACGCGGTCGTGGGTGGCGCTGCCCTGGCCGGAGCGGATGGAGACGGAGGCGGCAAAGCGGCCTTCGCCCTGGATTTTTGCCAGCGGCGAGACAAGGTATTTGCCTACGGCCAGCTGGTTGGTATTGATAGTCATAAAAGAGTCGGGCCGGGTATGTTTCCCGGCTTGATAAATGCAAAAGGTAAGCAGCCTGCGAGCAGGCCAACGGGTATTCGGTTCTTGGAATCGAGCCATCAGTGGGCACCGTTGGAGAAAGTGCTCGCTAGAAAAGGGAACAGTGCAAAGACGGATCAAGGCTGTGTGGGCCTTGAAAGCACTGGCAAAGCGCTGTGAATTCGGGCTCTTGGAAAGCGCCGCATTTGAGAAAGAAGCCGGATCTAGAAGACTTCAATGAAAAACGCTGATGCGTTACCGAACCCACCATTGTACCCGGCCCAGCTAAAACGCGCTTGTCCGGCCCGCCAAAGCGCCCCGGCAGCGGCAAAGCGCCTGATTTTTTTCCAGCCCGCCGCCGTCGCCCGCCTGCCCTGCGGTTAAACTAGCCGATTCGGAAGCGTGGCAGAGCGGTTGAATGCAGCAGTCTTGAAAACTGCCGAGGATGTGAGTCCTCCGTGAGTTCGAATCTCACCGCTTCCGCCATTTATTGGCATCAGCTAACAATCGTGTTAGCAATTCACTTTCCGGTTCTGCTTCAAGGGCCGCGACTGCAATCCAGTGCTCTGGATTCTCTCCTAATTTGATAGCAAGATTTCCAGCAAGCACGGGGCTTAAGCGGCCTCTTTGCTTTGCTTTTGAGATTGTGGATACGTCCACGTTCAGCTCATCACACCAGTGTGCAGCGCGTTTCACAGATAACGCTTTCTGCAATAAATCCATCGTATTCGGCATAGCTTGATCTCCAGTCAGTGAAATTTTAGGACGGGCTGTCAAGAAATTTATTGACAACCTGTCATTACGGCGTTTCTAATTGTGTTTCTGGACACCCTGTCCATATTTAACCTTTGGAACCGCCATGAACCAAATTTCCCTCGTTTCCTCACCCCCTGATACAAACTGCCGTCAAGACTTGGCGGTTCCAGCGGCAGCTCAGGGGGTGGGCGTTCATCTTCGCCGCCCGCTGGCCCTGAGCGCTCTTTTTGCCTCTTGCAGTTCTTCGCGTTCGCGCCGCCTCTTTTCCTTGAGCCACCTGTCGGCCTTGATTTTCACGACTGTGCTGATTGCGCCGACCGTTAGCACGGCTGCAACTGCCCAGTACAGCTCTACGGGTACGTGTACTGCTGCCATTTTTCTTCCTGATTTTGGACTGGTGATTTTCGCTTACGTCCTGTTGGCGTCGGCGCTGATGCACTTTGTCCTTTTGCCGTTGCAGCGGGTCATCGTGGCTTGGTTTTCCAAGGTGCCAGCATGAACGGCTCTATCTCTTACGTTGTTGTCACCGGCCTGTCTGGTGGCTGGTTTTCAAAACGTTTCACCCTGGTCCAGTTTTCCCGCGCTCGCGCCTTCCTGGAACGATTGGACATTGTTTCTTTCGATTTTGTCGGGTCGATGTGCGGCCACTCAGCGACGGGCGCTGACTCGGTGAGCTTGCGAGACGGGGCGGCGCACGGCGCTGGCCTTGGCCACCCCGATGGTAACCACGGGGAGATCAATAACCCAGCGTCTTTGAGGGGTTTTCTGTGACCAAGCTCGCTGATAGAAATTGTCTTGTCCTTGATGGCGGCGAAGTTAAATTTCGCTTGCAAGCCGAACGGCTGGCAGCGAAAACGCCTGTCCATGTCGATTGGATTCGCTTCACCACTCTTTGCAGAAATCAGCCAGTTATTTCTTTCGACCCTGCTGCCTCCGTTGCTCGCACTTTGGCTGAACGCATGTTCAGGACTGAGCAAAAAGTTCGGGATCTGATTTTTCCGCCAAAAGACCCTTTTTACCCTGCGCACGGCGGTGAGCAGCTTAAGCCTTACAACTCAAAAGAGGCTATTTTGGGTCTCTTGGATGAGACTCCAGACCCTGATTTTTGTCCGTCTTATCAGGCTCTGAATCTTGCGTGGCGTGTGGCCGTCGCCCTTGGCCCTGATTTTCATGTGTCGCCCGACGTTGGCAAGGGTCACGATTTTTATAAATTCCGCTGGATCATCACTCGTAACGATAAAGAGTGCGCGTGGGTAGGCTTTTTGGTCTCCAGCGATTCGCTCAGACAGTCAGCACAAGCTAAAACGCTTCACGTCAACGTTTTTGGCGCTGCCTGTACCTTTGCCCAGGTCGGTTTCAATCAGCGCCTTTCTGACATCGTTGATGAGCTTGAGGGCGTTCTTACCCGGTGCGATTTGGCGCTGGATTTTTTCGATGGTTATCCTGGTGGAATTCAGGCCATTGCCGATGATTACAAGCAGGGCCGCTGTAATGTCAATGGGCGAAAGCCTACTTCTGACGTGATGGGCGATTGGCTTAACGATGAGCTAGGCAACAAAGGGCGCTCCATTTATTGGGGTTCTCGTCAAGCTGGAAAAATCACAAATTGCTATGAAAAGGGTCGTCAGCTTTTTGGCCCAGATGCTAATTCTTCTTGGTTACGCGCTGAACTGCGCTATGGCAACAAGCTCCGCGTCTTGCCTTCTGACATGCTCCGCCGTCCTGCCGACTTTTTCGCGGGCGCGTCCGACTGGCACACCTCCGCGTTAGCCCTTGCTGATACTTGCGTGGCTCCTGAGCCCGTCCCTACGGTGCCCCGCCTTGCGCTCGATACCGTCGAAGCTGAGTGCTACAAAAATCTGAAATGGTTTGTTTCGACGGGTGCGCCTACTGCTTGGGCTTTGTTTACGCATTTGGGTGATGACTTTATTGAAACCTTTGCTCATAAAGCATTGCCCGGTCGCCTGAAAAACTTCGCATCGTCTGAGCTGGCCCGCGCTTTTACTGCCGCTATGGGTCGTTTCACAGCTTTCGCACAGCTAGAAGGGGACTCCCCGCCCTTCGCACCGGCTTAAACAAGGGGTAGGAGAAATCAATCATGAAAATGCAAGCCAACGTCATTTGCACGGCTATCAAAGAATCCAAAGGCGACTATGAGGGCCGCGCCTTCTCGTCAACTACTTTTCATCTGTCTGTTGACCTGCCGGACAACACCTCGGGCCGCTCTATCGGTGCCGTAACTCGTCCTTTCAAGATGGGCGATGCGGGCGAGTTTGATAAATGGATGCATCTGGACAAATCGTGGCCCGCCGCTGGTTTGCCATGCCTCGCCACTTTTGACATGGTTGCGGGGAGTGACAACACTTCAAAAGTCACCCTGTTGGCTCTTGCGCCGATTGAAGCCGCTAAACGTGCCGCGCCTGCGGTGGCTGCTTAATCATGCCTCGCTACCTCATTCAGTCGGTGGTAACGGGTCTTTTCATGTGCCCTGATCTGGATGGGGGAGAGCCTGTCTGGGTCAAGTCATTACGTGATGCTGGTGGCGGTGTCCTGGCTGATATGGATGAGGCTTATCAAATCCTGTTTGATAACTGCGATTTGGAAGATCATCCGGTCGTTGTTGACCTGGACAAGCTCGGAACGTCGGATGATTATCCGGTGGGAGGTTAATAAAATGGCCTTTAAATCTGATAAACATCGGCGCTGGTGGTTTGCCAATCTCGGTGTTAACGGTGATGTTGGTTCGTCCAAAGTTTCAGATCGAATTTCAGCATTTACTTTTGCTCGGGGCTCTGGCTTGTCTGTCAAAGAGTCGTTCAAAATGGCTCGTGATAGCAGAAAGCAAATTGATTTTGCGGCATCTCCTATTTCTGATAAGACATCAGCATTTGCTTTTGCGCGTGGCGCTGGCCTTTCCGTTAAAGAGTCGCTCCAAATGGCTCGTGATAGCCATCAGGATTTGTCTGATTATCATCGTGAAAGAAATGATGCTCAGATTTTCACAAAAATGCCATCATTCACAGCGCCTGCAATGACTGAATCACAGTCTATGCGCTGGAATGCTGACGCAGGCGGTTTTGTCATGAATAACGATGAGATTCAGGCGGCTAATCGCGCTCGTAACGATGATCGTATTTATCGTAATGATGTTTCTTTTAATCCAGCGCCGTCTAATGGTGTTCCTGATAACAATTCAGGGCCTGTTAATTTCAAGCATGATTCGTCAACAGTACTTCAATCAGCTTCATCAGGAATGACTCCTGAGCAATATGAGAATGCGGCTTCAAAACTGCTAGACCAGCTTGATTATTTAAATAATCCTCCAATGGATTACACCAGTGAACAAGCTGCAAAAATTACATCATGGGCAGAAAGGCAACATGATCGGCTTTCAACTGCTATCCAAGGACTTGAAGAAGGTTCTGAAAAATACAATGAATTATCAGATTTGAAATCATTATCTGATAGTGTGGTTAAGCGTGGCAAACTGAATGCCTATAACGATGATGAGTTCGGCAAATCCGGGCGTCTTGCATAATTTCAATGGGGTTTAATATGTCCGCTATTGATGTTTCAGCACTTGTTGATGGTATTGCAGGCGTCGCGCTTCCGATAGCTTCTGTTTCTGTTGCTATTTTGGGTATTTATGTTTTGATTTTTGGGTTTAAATCCATTCTGGATGTTATGGGCTTTGGTTCAGCTCAAAACGAACCTGATGATCCAGATCGCCATTTGTATGACCATATAACAGGGCTTGCTTTTGATTCTCAAGAATATCAGGAGCTTCTTCATCGGTTTGAAGCTGGAATGCCTGACGATCATCAAATCGAATCATCAATGATTGCTGCTGAGGCTTATCATGATTTACAGCGTCATTATGCTGATGACAATCATGAGGCACGGCGTGAGTATGCGGAGAATAATTTTTCTTTTGGCGACACTGAAATATTAGATACTTCTATTGATGGAAAATTTGAATTAGTCGATGAAAAGAGACTTGGTTGATTAACTGAGTTCAGATTAAATGGCTCAATCTGTTTCGGTTGTAAGTACGCAACCAATTTATGTATCTTGTAACTCATCTTGCACCGTCACTTTAGTGCATGAGTTATCTCTTCCTCCGCTGCAATTAACTGCGGCTGAGGGTGGAGCAATTGCGGGTGCCATCCTCGCAGTATGGGCCGTGGGTTTCGGTTTTCGTTCCGTTATCCGGGCCTTAAATATTGATGGAAATTCAACCAATGAAAGCTGAAAAAATGTTCAAAAAATTTGCTGCGTCCAAAACTCTGGCCGTCCTGGTCGTTTCCGCTGCTGCCTCGGTGTCGGCTCAAGCTGCCGCGATTGACGTTGCTGCATTGACTACTGACATCGCTGCCCAGGCCGCTCCTGTTGCCGCTGTTGGCGGTGCCATCCTGCTGATCTTCCTGGGCATCAAGGCATTCAAGTGGGTTCGCGCCGCCATGGGCTAATCGACTAGTCCCCTTCGGGGGGCTTTTTGTAATCGTCAGGTGTTGGCGATTTCAAAAGGCTAATATGGGTATATTTGTAATAATCGCATTATTGGGGGCGGGATGGCTTATTTTCACCGCTTGATTATATTTTTAATACTCGGTTTTTATAGCAGCTTTTCTTTTTCTGTTAGTCTTTGGTCTTCGCTTTCCACTGGTGAATCTGTTTATTATTCGGCTGATGCTGCTTGTCAAGCATTTTCAACTCGTTTTCATGCTGATCCTGCTGCTTTACCTACCGACAATTCCGTTTATTGTGTTCGTTCTGATGGTGTTTCTGTTGGGACTACTTCTAGATCTGATGCTCCGGCTTGTGTTCCTGGTGAATCTGGTGGTGGAGGTGATTTTGCGGGTAGTGGTTCCGGTTTTAATAGTTGTATTGCCGGTTGTGTTAATGTCATGGATCCGGGCTCTCCTTTTTTGTCTTGCATTGGTTTAATGGGAGAGGCTGGTACTGTTTGTACTTGGTCAACTCATTACACAGGTTATAAAACGGGTGCGACTTGTTCTGAACCGCCTTCTTCGCCGCCTACTTCTAATCCTCCGCCTTGTCCTTCTGGTACTTCTGGCGGTTATGTTAATGGAACTGCTACATGTACAGGTACAGGCACAGGCACAGGCACAGGCACAGGCACAGGAACAGGCACAGGCACAGGCACAGGCACAGGAACAGGAACAGGAACAGGCACTAGCGGTTCTCCGACTGGTGCGGCGTCAGCTCCATCTAGCAGCTTTAGTGGGTCTTGTGCATCTGCGTTTACTTGTGATGGTGATGCTCTGCTTTGTGCTATTTCTAGTGAACAACATCAACGAGACTGTGAGTTATTTGTTAATAAATCATCCGAGTCTGATTTATATGACAAAGCTAAAGCATTAGATAGTACGCAGCCAGTAACAAAAGATTTAACAAAAGATGTTGATATAAGTCCTTCAAAATTTGATTCATCAAATATATTAGGCGGTGGCGGTTGTATTCCTGATAAGAATATTACTATTATGTCAAAGTCTTATTCTTTGCCATTTTCAAAAGTTTGCCCATATTTGGAATATATGGGATCTATTTTATTAATGGTTTCTTTTGCGCTTGCTGCGCGTATTGTTGCAAGAGGGTAATATGCCTATTTTTCTAGCTGCTCTGGGTGGTGTTTTGCTTAACATCGCGGGCTCTATGGTGCTTCGTGTTTTAGTATCTTTGGGTGTTGGCTTTGTCGCTTATACGGGTATTAATTCCACTTTCGATTGGCTTAAGAATCAAATTGTTTCCAGCGCATCTGGTTTGCCTCCTGAAATTATTGGGATGCTTTCCGTTATGAAAGTTGGCAGTTCTATTAGTATTATTTTTTCTGCGATTATGGTTAGATTGCTTTTTCAGGGAATGACCGGTGAAACAGTTAAACGCTGGGTCACAAAATGATTTCTAAAATTTACTCTATGCGCTCCCGTCAACGCGGTTTTTTGTATTTAACAACAGGTGCGAATGGTGCAGGCAAAACACTGAACACGCTTAAATGGGTTCGGGATCGCCAGCTAAAGGAGAGTCGCGAAGTTTATTACAATGGTCGTTTTGAAATGACGGCCGATTTTGGATGGAAAGTATTTAAATTTGAAGATTGGCAAACCTTGCCAGACGGCGCTATTATTGTTTTGGATGAATGCCATAACGATTTACCTTTGCGTCAGGGTAGCGCTCCGCCGCCTGTTCATGTCCGCATGCTGGCTGAACATCGGCGGCGCGGTTTTGACTTTTATTTGATAACCCAGCATCCGCAAAATATTGATCTGTTTGTGCGTCGCCTTATCGGTTCTCCTGGCTGGCATCGCCACCTCAAGAGGACATTCGGCAGTGATCTGGTGTCAATGCTTGAATGGTCAGCGGTCAAAGATGGTTGTGAACGCACCGGCTCGGGCAAAGATGCCAAGGTGTCCATGGTGCCTTTTCCAAAAGAGGTTTATGACTGGTATAAATCAGCAAGCCTTCACACTGGCAAAAAATCTATTCCAAAACAAATATATTTTTTGGCCGCATTGCTTTTTATTGTCCCTTTGATGATGTATTTTGCTTATTCATCGTTAATGAAACCTGCCACTTTGCAAAAAACTCAACCCGCTGCCCCTGCTTTCGGTGCGCCTGCTGGTCCTGGTGTGCGGGAAGAAAAAAAGGTGCTAACTGTTGCAGAGTACGCGCAGAGCTTTCAGCCGCGTGTGATTGGTTTCCCTCAGTCTGCATCAAGGTATGACGACATATCAAAGCCTGCGCAGGCTCCTAAGCCCGCTGCTTGCCTTGCTGGTGTTCGTCCTGGTCAGCGTGACAAAGGGGATGTTTGCAGGTGTTACACCCAGCAAGCAACGCCCGTTCAGGTGCCTGATGACGTTTGCCGCTCCATTGCTGCTGGTGGTTGGTTTGATGACACGCTGCCGTCTGATGCTCAACCTGGGCGCTCATCTTTGCCGCCTGCGGTGTCTGCTGCAGCATTGGCACCAGCGCCAGCGCCGTTACCGGCATTAGCATTGCCAGTGCCTGCGCATGCGCCTGGCGTTTCTGTTGCATCGCGTTGAAAAATCCGAAATCGCAAGCAAAATCAACAGCTTACGATTTCCTGCACATTAAATTAATTTTTCCGCTGCTGGTTTTTTTGCCGTGGTCTTTTTTGGTGCTGCAACTTTTGCGGGTTTTTTTTCAAGTTCGCGGGCTGCTGTGTCAAGTGCGATTTGTTGCGCCTGTGTGTGGATCCGGCTTTGCTGCAGTTCGGCCATTGTTGCCTTTTCCTGCTCTTCGCACCGGTTCAGCTTCGCTGCAGTTGCCGTTTCCCGGTTCTCAGCTTCTGTCGCTCGGCGCTCTGCTGCCTTGAGTTCGGCCCCCATCACTGCGGCCCGCTCGTGGGCTTCCTGGCGTTCTTTGACGGTTATGGCGATTTCACGCCGTAGTTCTGCGATTTCTTTCGTCAGGGTGATGGCTTGTTTGTCCATTGCTTCCCTGTTTGACCTGGCGCGCTCCAGCTCCGCCAGTGTCGTTTTGTTCGTGGTTTGTTCTTGTTCGATTTTCAGGGCTTGGCGCTCAATCTCCTTCGCCCGTTCGGCGGCCACGGCCTGCGCCTGGTCCCGCTCGGTCTTGAGGGCTTCGATCTGCTCCAGCAGCGCATCGCGTTCGGCCTCGATGTACTCCCCAGCTCGTGCCAGTTCGACGGCTTCGCCCTGCGCTTGCTGCAATGCGGCCTCGGTCTCTGCTTTGGCGTTGGCCGCTGCTTGGCTGATCACGTCATGGATCGCAATGATCAACTTTGCGGGCAGCTCATGGCTTGCAGTGGTTGGACTGGTGGCAGGTGGACGTTCGCCCTTCCATGCGGCCAGGTGTTTGTGGATTGTGTTTGGTGAGCCAGTGCCGCCCATCGCTTGCCGGATGGCCGCAATTGTCGGGTTCGTGCCTGCTGTCGTCAGTGCTTCGGCGCTCTGCGCGACTTGTGCGTAAGTGATGCCAGGACGTGCCATGATTTTTCCTTTGTGCCTGATTCCGTCAGGTTGCGGTACGCTGGTTTCTTCCTGCGTATGTGTATATTATACATCAATACACTATGAAATATCATACGATACAGTACGAAATACTATATGAAATATGAAACAATCTGTAATGTATCGTATATTACATCATACATACTAAACATGATACGATACATTATATGAAATACGATATGGTACAGGTCTGGCTGTTGGGGGTACAGGGGCACTCCCCTGTGTTCGGACTGGCCCGGCAGATAGGCCCGTCGATGTGCTCACACTGCCACTAGGCCGCCTCCATGTCTTGCCGGTCACGCTATCCACATCTAAGCCGCTGGTGTGCGGGATCCGCGTAAGCACCAGGACCGACCGCGCAGCATGCGGTCAACATCCAAAAGCCCCTCCTTCGTCGCTGGCTGCAGCTGACTTGCTCCCCCTACGTGTAGTAGGGGGTTGGGGGGTGAAGTTTGATAAGGCACGGTGCCTGTCATGCCAAAAAATCCCGCGAAGCGGCTCCACTCGTCTATCTTCAAAGGCCCTTTGAGGAAAATATGCTCATTGGGTACGCACGGGTTTCAACCAAAGAACAAGACACAAGCTTGCAGCTTGACGCACTGCAGCGCGCCGGGGTTGATCTGGTCAACGTGGTGCAGGAAAAGCGGGGCGGCATCAGCGCACGGCCCCAGCTCATGGCGCTCCTGGCACGGCTGAACAAGGGCGACACGGTTATGGTGTACAAGCTCGACAGGTTCGCTCGGTCTCTGGCCGACTTACTTGCCATCGTCGCGAAGATTGAAGCGGCGGGCGCCACGTTCCGAAGCCTTACAGAATCCATCGACACCTCCAGCCCGGCAGGTCGGATGATGCTGGCTATGCTCGGCGCTTTTGCAGAGTTTGAGCGGGGCATGATTCGTGAACGGTCGATGGCGGGCCAGCAGGCGGCAAAAGATCGGGGTACGCATTGCGGTCGCCCTCGCGGTCTTGATGCTTTAGCTGAGGCTGAAATCGTCAGTTTGTATCGGACCGGCGCTCACACGCTTGACGGATTGGCGCTCCGGTTTGGTGTTCACTCGTCAACTATCAAGCGCGCTGTCTATCGCGTAACGAAACCCGGCCATTCCAGCTTGCTTTAAGTAACTTTGGTACTTTTTTGCCCGGCGCTGGTCAAAAAAGCGCGATTTTCCAAGTTTTCGGCTGGTAACTTGGTTCTTTCTGGACATTTCAGTTTTCGTTGACCATGAAAAAGGCCCGGACTTTGCCGGGCCTTCTGTTGTTCTGAAGCAACCGCTTCCGCCAATTTTTTTGGCAATCTTTAAGCCGCTGCAATAGCGTGCTACCCGGCGTTCAAGCTGCTCGCTTACGGTTCAAGGCTGGACTGAAGTCTTCCAAGAGTTTGGCAGCTTCCGGGATTCGTCCGTATCGGATGACCCGATACCCTGCCGCCGTCAATAACTCCTCTCGTTTGGCGTCTTGTTCTTCTCGGTTTTTGTGGCTGCTGTCATCAAGTTCGATCACTGCCACGACATTGAGCCCTCGATCACATAGAACAAAATCGGTCACTTTTTGGCTGAAAGTGGTGCGCGTTGACCATTGCCCGGGTGTCCAGCAGTGCTGAAAACGCCACCTGTGCCAGCACGATGTGCTGTGGAAATGTTTCTCGCAGTAGAAAGAACATTTTTTCTTCGTACTCGGTCAGCGGCCGTCTTGGGCGCAGGTCTCGTTCCGCCTTTTCATTTTTTGGTTTTTCCTTTCCCTTCATTGCTATCGCAGCCACAGCGATCAATGCCAGAAGCAATCCCAACCAGATCAAGTTTTTCACAGCCATTTCCTCCCTTTTGTTGAGCTGGTATTTTCACCCCCTGAAGGCCTGGCGACTCAACACTTCAGGTCTTTAAACCTTTTGCGGGCCTGGTAAAGCGCTACCTCCTGCGTCCGCTCGTCAAGGATTTGGCCGTCCAGCATGGAGCATTCCAATTTATCTTGTGGGGACAGAGACACGCGCTTGATGGCTTTGGCTCTTTCTTCCGGCGTTTGGCCCGAAATTGGCCTGAGCGCATCAGCCATCATTTTGTTGTGCTCGGTCTTTATGACATCAGCACCTTTGCGGCTGCTGCCAGAAATTTTGTCCAGTCCGTGCGTCGGCGTGGTGTCCACCACTTTTGCGCCAACGCATGGCTCGTCCGTGTAGGTCACTTTTTTGCCTGTTACGCATTTGTAGGTCATTGCGCCTCCTGGCTGAGCCAGCGCCGCAGCGCTCATGGTGAGCAAGAACACGATTAGCTTGTTTTTCAAGTTACATCCCCTTTTGAATCAGCAAGGCACTCCACGGCCAAAAATTTCACACACACGGCCCCCCTCTAACTGAATCGCCCAGCCTTGCGCACTTCTCCACTCAGGCCTTTTTCCTGCATCCGGCCTGCAATCACTTGCGAAATGCTGGCATCAAAAGCCCGCTTGAAATCAGGGTCTGACGCGTAGCGCTTGTACAAATCCAGCTCCCTGCGCCGCTCCTGGCTCACGGCAAACTGCGTTAGCCGCTTCTCCGCCAATTGACGGTTTTGCAAGTCCGGGTTGTTTTGCACCTGCTCCAAAAAGTCTGGATGGTTCACCACATGCCGGGCAATGTTGATGATCTTCACCCGCTTCTCTTCGGACGTGGCCTCCCAGCTTCCAAAATGCCGCTCATTGAAGGCGCGCACGATCTCTTCCAGCGGGTCTTCATCCTGCGGCCCTTGGTGAAAGCCGCGCAGATTGGGGTTTTGCGCTTCCAGCTCGGCATCGTCCGGGTCCAGCTCAATGCGGGCTTCCAGGCGTGAGCGCTCCAGGCCGTAGGTGGACAAATCGACGCTGTTCAGCAACTCGTCCAGCCTGTCCTGATCGGCATCCCTGACCTTGAGCTTGGGAATCAGGAATTTCAAGAACCAGTGCAGCATTTCCCAGTTCACGTTGTTGAACGGAATGATGGCGGCAATTTGCGCGTAAATTTTGACAAACTGCTTGGCCTTGATCTTGAAGTCGATTCGCTCCTCGTCATCCAGGTCGGCGTCGAAGCGGGCGGCCACCGTGTCGATCAGCGGGGCGAGTTCTTCAGCCCCGGCGCTGGCGAAGAATTTTTCGGTGAAGCCCACCACCTCGGCCCACTCGTAGATGCCAACGCTGTCCAAAACGTCCTTCAGGTCATGCAGCACGTTCACGTCCGTGGGTTCGCTCAGGCTGGTGGAGGTGTAGAACGGGTCAAACGCGGCCTTGATGTCTTCCACCGAGTTGCAGAAATCAAGCACAAAAGTGTCCGTCTTGCCCAGCTTCCAGTTGCAGCGGTTCAGCCGGGAGAGCGCCTGCACCGCCAGCACGCCTTGCAGTTTTTTGTCCACATACATCGTGTGCAGCATCGGCTCGTCAAAGCCGGTCAGGTATTTGTTCGCCACCACCAGAATCTTGGCCTCGTCCTTCTCGAACTCGTCGGGCAGGTCGCGGGCGGCAAAGCCGTTGAGGCTTTCTTCGGTGTACTTGATGCCGTCCACCATTTTTTCGCCTGAAAAAGCCACCAGCGCCTTGAACGGGGCATTGGCCTCCTTCAGCGCGGCGCGGATGGCAAAAAAGTAGCGAATCGCGCATTCGATGTTGCGCGTCACCACCATCGCCTTGGCTTTACCTTTGAGCTTTTTCGCCTGCCAGACGCTTTCCACGAAATGATCGGTCATGATTTTGGCCTTCACCTCGATAGTGCGCGGGCTGGCTTCGACAAAGGCCTTGAGCTTTTTTTGCGCCTTGGCGGTATCGAACAGCGGGTTGTCTGCGACCGACTTTTGCACCTCGTAATAGCTCTTGTAAGTGGTGTACTTTTCCAGCACGTCGAGGATGAATTTTTCCTCAATCGCCTGCTTCATCGAATACAGGTGAAACGGGTAAAACTTTCCGTCCGCCGCCCGGTGGCCAAACTTTTCCAGCGTCGCGGGCTTGGGCGTGGCGGTGAAGGCGAAATAGCTGGCGTTGCCGCTCATCTTGCGCTCGTTCATCGCCGCCAGAATCTGGTCCTGCACATCGACCGGCTCGTCGCCCTCCTCGCCGTTCTGCCCGGCCAGGGTTTCGTTGACCTTGTCAGCGGCCACGCCGGACTGGGACGAATGCGCCTCGTCGATGATGACGGCAAACCTGCGCTCGGCCAGCTGCGCTATGCAGTCCACGATGAAGGGAAACTTCTGCACCGTCGTGATGATGATTTTCTTGCCCAGCGCCAGGTTGTACGTCAGGTCGTGCGCGCTTTCGCAGTGGGCGACGATGTTTTTGGTTTCCGAAAACAGCCGGATGTTGTCCTTGAGCTGCTTGTCCAGCACGCGCCGGTCTGTCACCACCACCACCGAATCGAACAAATTGGCTGCGCCCGCCGCGTCGTACAGCTCCACCAGCTGATAAGCCAGCCAGGTGATGGAATTGGACTTGCCCGAACCGGCTGAATGCTGAATCAAATAAGTCTGGCCGACGCCAGAGCGCCGGGCATCGGCCAAAAGGCCGCGCACCACGTCGAGCTGCTGGTAGCGCGGAAAAAACAGCGCCTTGCGCTCCTTGCCGGTCTTTTTGTCCTTTTCCAGCGTGAAGCGGGCGAACTGCTCGATGACGTTGGCCAGGCTTGTGCGCTGCAAAATGTCCTGCCACAGGTAAGCCGTCTTGTGCCCCTGCGGGTTCACCGGGTTGCCCTTGCCGTGCTGATGGCCCTTGTTGAAGGGCAAAAAGTTGCTCTCCTTGCCCGCGAGCTGCGTACACATAAAAGCCTCGTCCGGGTCCACGGCAAAGTGAACCAGACAGCGGCCAAAGTCAAACAGCGGCTCTTTCGCGTCGCGCTGCTGGTACTGGCGAATGGCGTTTTGCACATTCTGGCCGGTCCACGGGTTCTTCAGCTCCAGCGTCGCCACCGCCAGACCGTTGACGAACAGCGCCATATCGACCGACTTGAACGGCTCGCTCTGGCTGTAATGCAGCTGCCGGGTCACGCTGAAGCAGTTGGCCTCGAAGCGCGCCAGCACCTCGGGGTTCAGGCCGTTGTAGGGCAGGCGGTAGAGCAGATCAAAATGCGCGTCGTCAATGTCCAAGCCCTTTTTAAGAACAGCCAGCACGCTGTCTTTTTTGATTTTCTTGGCCAGGCGCTCCAGCACCAGCCGCCGCCAGTTGGGCCGCTCCGCCAGCTTGGCCAGCTCCTGCGGCTGGGTGGCTTCGAGAAAGGCCCAGAAGCGCTTGGCGTCGATGGCGAATTCGCGGTCAAAGTCAGCCGGATCGCCGGGAAAATAGCCGTCTTTGAGTAGGGCGTTTTCGATATGCGTTTCGAGCGCGGCTTCGTTGGTTTGGCTGACCATTCAGATTCCCTGGGTGTCGCGGCGCAGCAAGGCGGCGGTGAACTGGAGAAATTCGTCCAGGTGCGAGGTGATGATTTTCACGGTGATGGGCAGCAGCAGGCTCTGGTATTGACATCCTCCCCGCCCTAAAGGGCGAGGATTCCTGCAGCCAGACGGCGATGTCCCGCCGCGAGAATGTTCCTGGCCGCGTTGGTGTCGCGGTCGTGTACCGCTCCACAATCGCTGCAAGTCCACTCTCTTATTCCAAGGCCTGCCCTACCTTTCGGACTACTGGCGGGAATGGCCCCGCAGCACGAGCAAGTCTGGGTTGTATAGCTCTCATTGACTTCTTCAAAGACGATACCGGCCTGATGGCTCTTGTATTCCAGCATCGCTTTCAGTGTTGACCAGCCTGCATCGAGTACAGACTTGGCCATCTTCGTTTTGATCAGCTTGGCACTGCTCACGTTGCCCACGAAGATCACGGCATTCTCCTTGACCAGCCGGGTGCTGAACTTGTGCATGGCGTCTTTGCGCACATTGGCAATTTTTGCGTGGATCGCCCGCACTCTGTCTTTCTTTCTCGCGCGCTGGGCTGCTGCCAGCGCGGGCTCGTATTTTCGGTAAATACGCGACTCCAAAGGCTTCCCGCTGGAGCAAACCGCAGCGGTTTTCAGTCCCAGGTCGATGCCGATGCTGGCCGTTCCAGCGCCCGGCTTGGCCTGAACCTCTACCGCCACGTTCAAATACCACCGGCCCCGCGCATCCTGGCTGAGGGAGCCGGCGCGCAGTTCAAACTTGCTCAGGGCGTAGCTGTCCCACAGGCCCAGATCCAAGCCGCAAAATTTCACCTGCCCGTTGCGATAAGAGGCGCCGCCCTTTTTGAACGGTATCCAGCCCAGCGAGCATTTGGGCGACTTTGGATTGGACACGCGCCAGTTCAGGCGCGCCTTCTTGAACTGCCTGCGCCGGGTGGCGTACTCCTCGCAGACTAATTGAACAGTGGCGCTGCCAACCTTGACGCCCTCGCACTTGCTGTAGCCCGCCGTGTACTTTTGCAAGTCGTAGGCGCTGAGCCACTTGTGGCGCTCACGGATGGAGCGATTGGACAATTCGTTGAGGTAGTTCCAGACCTGATTGACCTCCCGCGCCATCGCCGCAAGCGCGCTGGCGTGCTTGTCCTTGATGCGAAGCTTGAGGGTCTTGATCGTGTTCACGGTGGAGGGATTAGAAGGCGGGCACTGCGTTTTTGCAAGCGATGCGGATCAGGTCTTAGCAACGAAGTATCGCCGAGGCGTTTTTCAGTGGCAGGCCGTCCCGGCCTGATCGCTGAGACCTCGGGCTGAACCCCGAGGCTTGTCGCTCAAAATGGGGCATGCACGGCAATGTTGCCAAAGCCCACCATCCTCTTGAGCGACTCGGCCAGCGCCGCCTCGATCTAGCCGGCCTGGGCCAGCAGATCGAAGACGCTGTGCGCGCTTTGCGGCAGGCCCAGCCGATGGCGGCGAATCAGGTGATGGCCGATATCGAGCGCCGCCTTGTTCAAGAGCACGTCATCAGCCATGAATCCTCCCTGTGGCGGCAATATCGGCGAGCAATCCGGCGCGCGCCTCGTTCAGCGCGGTCATTTCGCTCAGCGCAAAGCATTCGAACAGCCCGGCCTGCGGCTCGATGGCCCACAGCCGCCGCCCCTGGGTGAGCACTTGGTGCTGCATCACCGTGCTGGCGGCGCGCAGGTCCAGCAAATCCACCGGGCAACCGAGCTGCCCGGCCAGCTCGCCCGCCGCGTCCCACAGCGCCAGCGGATCGGCATAACCGGCCACCAGAATGGCCAGGTCCAGGTCGCTGTCAAGCCGCGCCGTGCCGTGGACCCGGCTGCCGAAGGCGTGAATCGCCAGCGCATTCGGGAAAGCGGCGCGCAAGGCGGCGGTGATTGGGCCGTCCGGGGCCAGGGCGGTGTCGATGTGGGTTTGAAGCGCGGCTTCGTGGGGTTGGCTGGGCATGGTTTTTTCCCTTTAGATTTTTATTTTTCCGGTGACTGATTCTGTAATCAGTACGCTTTTCATTTCCTTCAACGCAGCGATTTCCTTGACGACGTTTTTTGTCAGCGCCTCGAATTTGGCTTTGATGTCGTTGCAGTAGGCCAGAATTTCCTTCTGCTCCTCTTCGGGCGGCACGAACAAAGGAAGATTTCCCAGCTTGGTTTTATTGGTGGAAGCCAAGTTGGTTGTCTTGTTCGCCGTGGTGGTGAAGTAGCGCCGGGCATACGCGACGCCGGTGATGAGGCTGACATACTCCGGCAAGACCTTGCGGGTCATTCGGACAGCGAAAACGTGATTCTGGTGCAGGCATTCATCAATTTCCCCGTACCAGCAGTTGCCGCGTCCGAGCTTGTCGATGTCGCCGCCTTCGGTGACAAGAATATCGCCCGTTTGCAAAAAGTAGTTTTTTGCTTCCCGAACAGGAAGGTTGACCTGCGTAATCTTGGTCAGGTCTAAAAAGCCATCTTGTACGTTGGCGACTCTGAGATAAGGGTAAGACTTGACGCCTTGTGATGGCGGATAGCTCTTGCCAAGAGTCAAACCGCTTTGGACTGTTGAAACATGTTTGAGCGGAAAGGTTTCCCAGTGCGCAGGAGCCTGCTCAATCCATTCCAGGCCGCTGCGCATTGGCACGTTCGGATTCAAGCCTCGCGTTGCAGCGTGATTGATCAGGATTCCTTTTTGCTCCTGCAGCAGATCAATTAGCAGCTCCTTCTTGGCAATGGCGGCGTCGATTTCAGCAGTTTTCTGATCGAGGAAAGTAACGATGCGGTCTTGCTCATCCTTTGAGGGAATGGGCAATGGCAATTCACGAAACTCTGCGAATCGAAAGTCGGTTGATCGTTCACGAATACCTTTGGAGAGCGATTCGATGTACCCCGAGTGCGCCATGTACCGCAGCAAGTAAGCATAGAAGTAGCTATTAACCGGATATTCCCCACGAGAAACGCAAGCTGCATACACAGGCGTTGCCTTCCCTTCGGAGTCCGATACACCAATCGCCCCTGCAAAAGCGTCCATGGCATGAATCACCAAGTCACCCTTGCGAATTCCTTGGTAGCCGTGCTCCTGAATCGCGTTGGTAAAACCCTCGGTTCGACGGTTCGTGCGCAAAGTTACCTGACCATCGCGAAACGCTGTGACGACACCATCTTCAGGACGAATAGAACGCTCCATGCGATTGAACAGCCACTTGGCTCGCTCTACGCCCCAATGGCCGGGAATCTCTTTGACCCATTGAATGCCACTGGCTTTGTAACTCTCATACCGCTGCATCACCGCCCCCTTTCTTTTTCGTCGCAGGCTTGCGGGCCAACGCGCTCTCCGCCGCCCATTCCTGCAAGCGCCGCTGTAGCTCTTCCTTGCCCGGCAAATAAAGCTGGTATTCGGCGGCGTGGATATTGGCGTCCTGCGGCAGGGTGATTTCCACCAGCGCGTCGTTCTTTTCCTTGCACAGGATGATGCCGATGGTGCTGTTCTCGTCGGCCTGCTTGACGTAGCGGTCAAAATAATTCACATACATTTGCATCTGGCCCAGGTTCTGGTGCGTCAGCTTGCCCAGTTTCAGGTCGATCAGCACATAGCAGCGCAGCAGCCGGTTGTAAAACACCAGATCGACAAAGAAATGCTCTTCGGCAAAGCTGAAACGCTTTTGCCGCGCTTCGAACAAAAATCCCTTGCCCAGCTCCAGCAGGAAATGCTCGATTTTGCCGATGATGGCGCTTTCAAGCTCGGACTCGGAGTAGCTGCTGTGCGCCTGCAGCCCCAGAAACTCCAGCACATAGGGGTTCTTGATCAGGTCCGCCGGTTTGGCGATGACCTGGCCTTGGCGGCTGAGCTGCAGCACCTCGTCGGGCTGGCGGCTGAGCGAGAGGCGCTCGAACAGGCCGGAGTCGAACTGGCGGCGCAACTCGGGCAGGGACCAGTCGTTTTGCGCCGACTCGATTTCATAAAACTGGCGCTCGTCCGGGTTCTTGACGCCGATCAGGAAAACGTAGTGGGACCATGAAAGCCGAAAAGCAGCGCTGGTGTCATGGCTGCCGTTGAGCGAAGCGGCCAGCGCGGGCAATTGTGCAGAAGGCTTCTGCACAATTGGCGCGAGCCGGTCCCGGTACACCAGGAAGAACTTGCGCATGTAGTCCAGATTGCGCTTGGAAAAACCAGAGCCGAATTCTTCGGTCAAGGCCGTGGCCAGGCTCTTGAGCAACTGGCTGCCGTAATCGGCCCGCTCCGCGCCGCGCTGCTCTTCCTCGACGATGCGCCGGCCAATCTCGAAATTGGCCCGCACCTGCAGGCTGTTGATCTGGCGGGCGGCCACCGAGCGCGCCTGCTGAATCAGCGCCTTGATCTCGCCCAGCAGGGCCGCACCGGGCGCGCCGGCCACGGGTCGCAAGCTCATGCCTTCACCCCCACACAGCTGACCAGCGCTTTCACAAGGCCGTCGGTTTCAGCTTCCAGCGCGAGGATTTCTCGGGTCACTTCTTCCAGACTGCGCAGCGGCTTGTGCTGGTAAAAATATTTGTTAA
>JAPLPS010000075.1 GCA_026400075.1 Polaromonas sp. | reverse complement strand
GGCCGCCAACGCCAACGCCAACGCCAGCAACGGCGAAGGCGCCGAACCCGACCCGGAATTGAAAGCCGACCGCGTCTGGAGCGCCGCCCAGGCGCAGGCCATCGCCGACGCCGTGCGCGGCCAGAGCGCCACCGTGACGGAAGAATCGCGCCCAACCACGCAGGCGCCGGGCATGCTGTTCGATTTGACCACGCTGCAGCGCGAGGCCAACGGCAAGTTCGGCTTTACCGCCAAAACCACGCTCGCGATTGCCCAAAGCCTGTACGAAAAGCACAAGGCGCTGACCTACCCGCGCACCGACTCGCGGGCGCTGCCGGAAGACTATGTGCCGGTGGTCGAGCAGACTTTTCAAATGCTGGCCGCGAGCAGCATGACGCACCTGGCGCCGCACGCAGCCACCGCGCTCAAGGGTGGCTACATCAAGCCAAGCAAGCGCATTTTTGACAACGCCAAGGTCAGCGATCACTTTGCCATCATCCCGACGCTGCAGGCGCCGACCGGCCTGTCTGAAACCGAGCAAAAGCTCTATGACCTGGTGGTGCGCCGCTTCATGGCGGTGTTTTTCCCGAACGCTGAATTTCTGGTGACGACGCGGGTGTCAGTTGCCGCCGGTCACAGTTTTAAAACCGAGGGCAAGGTGCTGGTCAAATCCGGCTGGCTGGCCATTTACGGCAAGGAAGCCCAGGCCGAAACCGAGGACAAGGACGGCAAGGACAGCAAGACGCTGGTCGCCGTCCAGCCCGGCGAGCGCGTCGGCGTTGAAAGCGTCGAGCCCAAGCCGCTCAAAACCCGTCCACCGGCCCGCTACAGCGAAGCGACGCTGCTCGGCGCGATGGAAGGCGCCGGTAAAACCATCGACGACGACGAGCTGCGCGCAGCGATGCAGGAAAAGGGTCTGGGCACACCGGCCACCCGCGCCGCCACGATTGAAGGCCTGATCGCCGAAAAATACATGCTGCGCGAAGGCCGCGAGCTGATTCCGACGGCCAAGGCGTTTCAGCTGATGACGCTGCTGCGCGGCCTGGACGTGCAGGAACTGTCCAAAGCCGCGCTGACCGGCGAGTGGGAACACAAGCTGGCGCAAATGGAGCAGGGCAAACTCAGCCGCGAAACCTTCATGGCCGAAATTGCCGCGATGACGCAAAACCTCGTTGCCAAGGCCAAGGGCTACGACCGCGATTCGATTCCCGGCGACTACGCGACGCTGAAAGCGCCCTGCCCGAACTGCGGCGGCGTCATCAAGGAAAACTACCGCCGCTACACCTGCACCGGCGTCAACGGCGGCGGCGAAGGCTGCGGCTTCAGCTTTGGCAAAACGCCAGCGGGCCGCACCTTTGAAACCGCCGAAGTCGAGCAATTTTTGACCGAACACAAAATCGGCCCGCTCGAAGGTTTCCGCTCCAAGGCGGGCTGGCCGTTCACTGCCGAGATGGTGCTGAAATTCGACGAGGAAACGAAAAACTACAAGCTCGAATTCGACTTTGGCGACGACAAGAACGCCGAGTCCGGCGAGATCGTCGATTTCACGGGCCAGGAATCGCTGGGCGCCTGCCCGAAATGCGCCAGCGCCGTCTATGAATTGGCGAAAAACTACGTCTGCGAAAAGTCGGTGCCGACGCTGGCCCAGCCGACGCCGAGCTGCGACTTCAAGACCGGCCACGTCATCTTGCAGCAGCCCGTCGAGCGCGAGCAGATGGTCAAATTGCTGAGCACCGGCAAGACCGATTTGCTCGATAAATTTGTCTCGATGCGCACGCGCCGCGCCTTCAAGGCGCATCTGGTCTGGGACGCGGAAGCGGGCAAGGTGAATTTTGAATTCGCCCCATCCAAGTTCCCGCCCAAGCCGGGCGCAGCGGCCAAGAGCGGCACGGTGAAGACGCCGTTTGGCAAGACGGTGGCCGCCAAAGCGGGCGCCAAGCCCGCCGCCAAAAAAGCGGCGGCGAAAAAAGCGCCCGCCAAGACCGGCGCCGCAGCCGCCACCAAAACCAGCGCCGCCGCCAAGCCCAAAGCCGAGCGCAAGGTCACGCCGGGCGCGGGCCTGACGCCCAGCGAGGCGCTGGCCGCCGTCATCGGCAACGAGCCAGTCGGGCGGCCCCAGGTGATTAAAAAGCTCTGGGACTACATCAAGGCCGAAGGGCTGCAGGACGCGGCCAACAAGCGCGCCATCAATGCCGATGCCAAGCTGCTGCCGGTCTTTGGCCGCGAGCAGGTGACGATGTTCGAGCTGGCCGGGATTGTCGGCAAGCATTTGAGCTGAACAGCGCGGGTGGCCCGCTGAAAGGCGCGCGGCCCGCTCACAGCATGCCGGGCAGGCCCATGCCGACAAAGCGCACCGTCATCCGCGTGCCCGGCGACTGGGCGTGGCCGGGCAGCTCGGCGTCTTCTATCGTGATCAGCGCGTTGTGCTGGGTGACAATTTCCAGCACGATGGCCAGCCCCAGCCCGGAGCCATCAACATTCGTGCCCAGCGTGCGGTAAAACGGCTGGAACACCAGTTCGCGCTCGGACTCGGCAATGCCCGGCCCGGAGTCTTCGACGATCAGCACCAGTACGCCGCTGAAGCGATCCGGCATCAGGCGCAGCGTGACCTGCCCGCCTTCCGGGGTGTAGTTGATGGCGTTATCGACCAGATTGCGCACCATTTCTTTCAGCAGCGTCGGGTTGCCTTCGAGGTGGGTGCTGGCGTCACCGGCTTCGGGGCCGTCGTAGCCGAGGTCGATTTTTTTGTCCAGCGCGCGCGGCACCGAGTCGGCCATCACTTCGGCGGCAATCTCGACCATGTCGAGCCGGTGTTTGGGCAGGGCGCGGCCGGTGGTTTCGGTGCGCGCCAGCGCCAGCAGCTGGTTGACGGTGTGGGTGGCGCGGATGCTGGCCAGGCCGATGTTTTTCAGCGACTTTTTCAGCTCGTCGGCGTTGGTTTCGCGCTGCGCCAGATCGGCCTGCATGCGCAAGCCCGCCAGCGGCGTTTTCAGCTGGTGCGCGGCGTCGGCCAGAAAGCGCTTTTGCGTCGAGAGCGAGACCGTCAGGCGGCTCAATAAATCGTTGATCGAGGAGACCAGCGGCGCCACTTCTTCGGGCACGGCGGTTTCGTCGAGCGGGCTCATGTCGTCGGACTTGCGCGCGCGGATGCGCCGCTCCAGCTGCGCCAGCGGCTTGATGCCGCGCACCAGCGCCAGCCAGACCAGCAGCACCGCCAGCGGCAGCGTGACGAACTGCGGCACCATCGTGCCCTTGACGATTTCGGTGGCCAGCGTCTTGCGCTTTTGCATCGTTTCAGCCACCTGCACCAGCACCGGCTGCGGCGCCGGGGCGCCTTGCTGGCCCTCCAGCTGAATCCAGGTGTAGGCCACGCGCACTTCCTCGCCCTGAATCTGGTCCAGGCGCAGCCGCACTGCGCCGCTGGCCGGTTTTTCTTCCTCTTCGGGCGGTGCGGGCAGGCCGTGCTCGCCGCTGAGGAATTCGCCGTGCGTGTCCATCACCTGGTAATAGACCTGATCGGTGTCGTCGGCGCGCAGGATTTCGCGTGCTGGCGCCGTCAGGTTGAAGCGGACATGGTTGTTTTTCACCACCAGCATCTTGGCCAGCGCCTGCACGTTGTATTCGAGCGCCCGGTCAAAGGGCTTGCCGGCGATGTTTTGCGCCACCAGCCAGGTCAGCGCCATGCTGATCGGCCACAGCAGCAGCAGCGGCGTCAGCATCCAGTCGAGGATTTCGCCGAACAGGCTGCGCCGCTCGCGCTGAAAGAGTCTCAAGGCCATGCGGCGGGCGGCTCAGTCAACGCGGTGCGCTGCAGGCGAAAAACAGATGGGGATCGTCACGCTCAGCCGGGGATTTTTTCAAGGCAGTAGCCCAGCCCGCGCACCGTGGCGATGCGGATCGGGCCTTTTTCGATTTTCTTGCGCAGCCGGTGGATATACACCTCGATGGCGTTGTTGCTGACTTCCTCGCCCCATTCGCACAGGCGCTCGACCAGCTGGTCTTTGCTGACCAGGCGCCCGGCGCGCTGCAGCAGCACTTCGAGCAGGCCCAGTTCGCGCGCCGACAGCTCCAGCATCTGGCCGTCGATGGTGGCGACGCGCCCGGCCTGGTCATAGACCAGCGGGCCGTGTTTGATGGTGCTGCTGGCCCCGCCCACGCCCCGGCGCACCAGCGCGCGCACCCGCGCTTCGAGCTCCTGCAGCGCAAACGGCTTGGCCATGTAGTCGTCGGCGCCGTAGTCCAGCCCTTTGACGCGCTCTTCGACGCTGTCAGCGGCGGTCAGGATCAGCACCGGCAGCACCGAGCCGCGCGCGCGCAGCCGCTTGAGCACTTCCAGCCCGTGCATGCGCGGCAGGCCCAAGTCCAGAATCAGCAGGTCAAACTCGGTGTTGGTCAGCAGCGCCGCATCGGCTTCGGTGCCGCTGGCCACATGGTCGGCCGCCGCGCCTGAAGCGCGCAGGGTGCGCAGCAGGCCATCGGCCAGAACCTGGTCGTCTTCGGCAATCAAGATACGCATGGGGCTTGTCTCCAGAGATCAGCCGCACCCAAGTGTGCGGAATGACGGGTTTTTTGTCGTGCAAATTCTAGGCGTTTAGCGCCGGGCCAGCGTCGGCAAATGTGGGCAAATACACGCAAGGGCTGGAAATTATTGCGTTGCTGGCGTCAATTGTCTGTTTTTGAAAAGCGCCCTCCGGTTTGACAAGGCCTTCAGGGGCCAGCGTAGGCCTCCAGCCCCAGCGCCACCACGGTGGCAATGTCGCGGCCCACGGCCTGGTGGAACTCGTCTTCGGCTTGCGCGACGGCGCGGCGAAAGGCCTCCAGCCAGGCCAGGCCGGACTCGGTGAACACCACGCGCCGGGCGCGCCTGTCGTGCGGATCGGCTTCGCGCCGCACCAGCCCCCAGGCTTCGCACTGGTTGACCAGATCGCCCATTGCCTGCTTGCTCATGCCGGCACTAGCGGCCAGATCGGTCAGGCGCGAACCGCCCACGGCCAGGTGCCGGGTGATGTGGATGTGCGCCGCGCCCACCTGGTCGCGCGCCGCCAGGTACGACAGCGCCAGCGGCACATGCACGCTGCTGGCCATCAGCGAGAGCACGCGCGCGTCAAAACGGCGCAGCGCGTGACCCATGCGCCGCCCCAGATGGGTGACGCGCCAGCCGGTATCGGCGGGCGACTGGGAGTCTGAAAAAGAGCGATCCTGCATGGCGCCATGCTAGCCGATTTTTGGCCTTTTTTAGTCAGGCAAACTGATTAAAAATAGGGTTTACTTTCACCTATGCGGCCTCTAAAGTACAGGCCATGCCTTCAGCCACCGCTTCAAAACCGGCGCTGACCCTTGCTCAAAAGGGCACGCAAAAATTTTTACCCCGTTGATATTCAAGGAGATTTTCATGGACGCACCGATCAAATCCGCCCCCGGCCTGAACACCGAAAAAGCCAAGGCGCTGGCCGCCGCGCTGGCCCAGATTGAAAAACAATTTGGCAAAGGCACGATCATGAAGCTGGGCGCGGGCGAGGTGATTGAAGACATCCAAGTCGTCTCCACCGGCTCGCTGGGCCTGGACATTGCGCTCGGCGTCGGCGGGCTGCCGCGTGGCCGCGTCGTCGAAATCTACGGCCCGGAGTCGTCGGGCAAAACCACGCTGACGTTGCAGGTCATTGCCGAAATGCAAAAAATCGGCGGCACCTGCGCCTTCGTTGATGCCGAGCACGCGCTGGATATTCAGTACGCGCAAAAGCTGGGCGTCAATCTGCAGGAATTGCTCATCAGCCAGCCCGACACCGGCGAGCAGGCGCTGGAAATCGTCGATTCGCTGACCCGCTCCGGCGCCGTTGATCTGATCGTCATCGACTCGGTGGCCGCGCTGACGCCCAAGGCCGAACTGGAAGGCGAGATGGGCGACTCGCTGCCCGGCCTGCAGGCACGGCTGATGAGCCAGGCGCTGCGCAAGCTGACCGCGACGATCAAAAAAGCCAATTGCATGGTGATTTTCATCAACCAGATCCGCATGAAGATTGGCGTGATGTTCGGCTCGCCGGAAACGACGACCGGCGGCAATGCGCTGAAGTTTTATGCCTCGGTGCGGCTCGACATTCGCCGCATCGGCTCGATCAAAAAAGGCGAGGAAATCATCGGCAATGAAACCCGCGTCAAGGTGGTGAAAAACAAGGTGGCGTCGCCGTTCAAGACCGCCGAGTTTGACATTCTGTACGGCGAGGGCATCAGCCGCCTCGGCGAGGTGCTGGACTTGGGCGTGGCCGGTCACATCGTCGAAAAATCCGGCGCCTGGTATGCGTACAAGGGCGAAAAAATCGGCCAGGGCCGCGACAACTCGCGCGAATTCCTGAAAGAAAATCCGGCGCTGGCGATTGAAATTGAAAACAAGGTGCGCGAGTCGCTGGGCATTCCGCTGCTGCAGGCCGCAGCCGGAAGCGTTGAAGTCGCCAGCAAGCCGGAGAAGGCTGAAAAGGCCGAAAAAGCGGGCAAGGCCGTTCCGGCTGCGTCTTGAGGCGTCGCCTGATGCGTTGTCTGGCGCCAAGAGTTGCCGCGTGGCGGTGCATTTGTGAAAAACTGGCGCTGGTGTGCCGGGCCGCCGCCTGTGGCCGGGAGCTGGCGCGATGAGTGACGAAAAGCCCCCGGCCCGCTCCGGCTTCGGCCTGTCGCTGAAGGGCCGGGCGCTGCGCTACCTGGCGGCGCGTGAGCATTCGCGTACCGAGCTGGAGCGCAAGCTGCGCCTCCACGAGGAAGAGCCCGGCCAGCTGGCGCAGGTGCTCGATGAGCTGCAAGCCAAGGATTTCATCAGCGAAACGCGGGTGGTGGCGTCGGTGATTAACCGGCGCGCCGGGCGCTTTGGCGCGGCGCGCATCAAATACGAGTTGCAGCAAAAAGGCCTGGGCGCCCAAGCGGTGGCCGAGGCGGTGGACAGCCTGAAGGGCAGCGAACTGGAGCGCGCCCGCGAAGTCTGGCGCAAGAAGTTTGACGGCCCGGCGGTGGATGCGGCGGGGCAGGCCAAGCAGATGCGCTTTCTGGCAGCACGCGGCTTTGGTGGCGACGTGATCCGCAAGGTGATGCGCAGCACCTGAATGCGGCGTCAGCTTATAGCCGGTTTCTTTGACATACGTATGAGGGTTTGTAAATAGAAATGTACCAAAGGGTAAATTTGGAGTCCAATACTTTGGTTACAGATTTACTTAGTGAGGCGGTTTTACATGTTTGGGTTTTTTAAGAATTTTTTTGGTTCGTCCACCATCGACAGTGAACTGAACGCGGTTGTTGGCGCGGCGATGGAAGGGCTGGATATTCAGACGGCGATGGCGGCTCACGAGAACTGGAAGCTGCGCCTGCAGGCCTATCTGGAGGGCAGCTCAAGCGAGCAGTTTTCCCCCGAAATCATCTGCTTTGACAACCACTGCGACCTGGGTCAGTGGATTCATGGCAAGGGGCAGGCCAACCTGGGCAAGTTTGCCGGCTTCACGGCGCTGCTGGAGCACCACAAGATGTTCCATTACGCAGCCTCCAACGTCGTGGCGCTGTCGCAGGTGGGCAAGGACGCTGAAGCCCGCAAGATTCTGGACGGCTCTTTCTCTGCCTTTTCCAAAGCGGTAGGCGAAGACCTGGAAGGCTTGTATTCCATTGTCGAGCACTCCCGCTCCCGCATGCGCTGAATGCGCCGACGCGCTTTAAAGTCCGAGCATCAATTGCAGGTTCTGCACTGCAGCGCCTGAAGCGCCTTTGCCCAGGTTGTCCAGCCGGGCGACCAGCACCGCGTGGTGATAGTGGTCATTGCCAAAGACGCGCAACTCCATCTTGTTCGTATCTTTCAGCGCCAGCGCGTCGAGCTTGCCGGAGGCGGGTGCGTCTTCCACCGTCACCCACTGGCTGCCTGCGTAATGCGCGCGCAGGGCTTCCTGCAACTGGGCGGCGGTTGGCTGGCCGGGCAGCAGATCCAGATGCAGCGGCAACTGCACCAACATGCCCTGAATGAAATTGCCCACCGACGGGATGAACACCGGGCGGCGGCTCAAGCCGGTGTATTTGATGATTTCAGCCAGGTGTTTGTGCTCCAGGCCGAGCGCGTAGAGTTCAAAAGCGGGCGCGCTGCCGGCTTCGTAAGCCTCGATCATCTGGCGTCCCCCGCCGGAGTAGCCGCTGACGGCGGGCAGGCACAGCGGGAAATCGGCGGGCAACAGCCCGGCATCGACCAGCGGGCGGATCAGCGCAATGGCGCCGGTGGCGTAGCAGCCCGGATTGCTGACCCGCTCGGCGGCCATCACAGTTTCGCGCTGGCCGCGCACCAGCTCGGGAAAACCAAACACCCAGCCCGGCGCTGTGCGGTGTGCGGTCGAGGCATCGATGATCTTGGGCTTTTTGCCCGGCAGCGAGTCGATCATCGCCACCGATTCGCGCGCCGCGTCGTCGTGCAGGCACAGGATCACCAGATCGACCTGGGCCATCAGATCGCGCTTGGCGGCCGGGTCTTTGCGCAGCTCGGGCGCGATGCTGACCAGCTCGATTTGTGGCATCGCCTGCAGGCGTTCGCGGATTTGCAGGCCGGTGGTACCGGCTTCACCATCGATAAAAATTTTCGGCATAAGAACTTTCAGGAGCAAGGGAGAAAGCCAACATAATTATTTATTTTGGCTCTCTTGCGGGTGTAAGGTGCGCACAAGGATTACGCGCCGCATCATGATACATTTCTGGGTTGCTGCCTGCAGTAAGCGCTAACAGGCTGGTTTTGAACCGATATGGCCTGTTTTAGCCTTTACAACAGCCCTGCCAAAATCCCTGTTGCACCCCCTCTTTTACCGAATTCTGAAGGTTTTTTCATGAAAATTCACGAGTACCAAGGCAAGGAAATCTTGCGCAATTTTGGTGTGCCGGTGCCGCGCGGTATTCCTGCGTTCACGGTGCAAGAAGCGGTGGAAGCCGCTCAAAAGCTCGGCGGCCCAGTGTGGGTGGTCAAGGCCCAGATCCACGCCGGTGGCCGTGGCAAGGGCGGCGGCGTCAAGGTTGCCAAGACGATTGAAGACGTGGCGCGCATCGCTGGCGAAATCCTGGGCATGCAACTGATCACGCACCAGACCGGCCCTGAAGGCCAGAAAGTCCGCCGCCTCTACATCGAAGACGGCGCTGACATTCAAAAAGAATACTACGTCTCCCTGGTGACCGACCGCGCCACGCAAAAAGTGGCCTTCATCGCGTCGAGCGAAGGCGGCATGGACATCGAGGAAGTGGCGCATTCCACCCCCGAAAAAATCATCACCGAGTTCATCGATCCGCTGACGGGTCTGGGCGAAGAGCAAGCCATCAAGATTGCCAACGGCATCGGCCTGCCTGCTGAATCCACCGCCCAGGCTGTGGACATTTTCCAGAAGCTCTACAAGTGCTACATGGACACCGACGCGTCGCTGGTTGAAATCAACCCGCTGAACCGCAACAGCAAAAACGAGCTGATGGCCCTCGACGCCAAGTTCAACTTTGACCCGAACGCGCTGTTCCGCCATGCCGACATCGTCGCTTTCCGCGATCTGGACGAAGAAGATCCAGCTGAAGTCGAAGCTTCCAAGTTTGACCTGGCTTACATTTCGCTGGACGGCAACATCGGCTGCCTGGTGAATGGTGCTGGTCTGGCGATGGCGACGATGGACACCATCAAGCTGTTCGGCGGCGAGCCAGCCAACTTCCTGGACGTGGGCGGCGGCGCAACGGCTGAAAAAGTCACCGAAGCGTTCAAGATCATGTTGAAGAACCCTGAAGTCAAGGGCATTCTGGTCAACATCTTCGGCGGCATCATGAAGTGCGACACCATTGCCGACGGCATCATCGCCGCCTGCAAGGCCGTGAACCTGTCGGTTCCGCTGGTGGTGCGCATGAAGGGCACGAACGAAGACCTGGGCAAGAAAATGCTGGCTGACTCCGGTCTGCCCATCATTGCCGCAGACACCATGGCCGACGCTGCGACGAAGATCGTCGAAGCCGTGTCCAAGTAAGCCAGGAGAAACATCATGTCGATCTACATCAACAAAAACACCAAAGTCATCACGCAAGGCATTACCGGCAAAACCGGTCAATTCCACACCCGCATGTGCCGCGAGTACGCGAACGGCCGTGAAGCATTCGTGGCGGGCGTGAACCCCAAGAAAGCTGGCGAAGACTTCGAAGGCATCCCGATTTTTGCCAACGTGACCGAAGCCGCTCAGGCTACCGGCGCGACGGTGTCTGTGATTTACGTGCCGCCCGCTGGCGCCGCTGCTGCGATCTGGGAAGCTGTTGAAGCGAATCTGGATCTGGCGATTTGCATCACCGAAGGCATCCCGGTCAAGGACATGCTCGAAGTGCGCAACCGCATGAAGGCCAAGGAAGCCGCTGGCGGCAAGCGCACGCTGCTGCTCGGCCCTAACTGCCCCGGCCTGATCACGCCTGACGAAATCAAGATCGGCATCATGCCCGGTCACATCCACCGCGCTGGCCGCATCGGCGTTGTGTCCCGTTCGGGCACGCTGACCTATGAAGCCGTGGCGCAACTGACCGAAATCGGTCTGGGCCAGTCTTCTGCTGTCGGCATCGGCGGCGACCCGATCAATGGCTTGAAGCACATCGACGTGATGCGCGCTTTCAATGACGATCCAGACACCGACGCCGTCATCATGATTGGCGAAATCGGCGGCCCGGACGAAGCTGAAGCGGCTGAGTGGTGCAAGGCCAACATGAAAAAGCCAATCGTCGGCTTCATCGCTGGCGTGACGGCACCGGCTGGCAAGCGCATGGGCCACGCTGGCGCGCTGATCTCTGGCGGCGCCGACACGGCGGATGCTAAATTGGCGATCATGGAAGCCTGCGGCTTCACCGTGACGCGCAACCCGTCCGAAATGGCCAAGCTGCTCAAGGCGCTGCTGAAATAAGCGGCGCTCCTGTGCCACGCGCTGGCGCAAGTTGGCGCGCATGGCGCTTGGCAGTTACCAAAAAGACCGCTTGCCAGCACTGGCAAGCGGTCTTTTTTTTGGACGATGCGACCGTGGGCGGGCGGTATTGAAAAGTTAAAAATCGTGTAAAACTGCCTTCGCCAATACGAAACTGTCTGTTAATGTGCAGCGTTTATTCAGTTCGATGTTAGTGAACATGCGGAGCCATGTGCAAAAATGCCGGACAATTGGCAACCCTGTCAATGAAGCGGCCTCGCCCCTCGCTGACAGCGAAAATTACAGCGTTTGACCATACCATGACATTTTGAAAGCGTAGCGATGAACGCTGACCGATACCGCGAACCAGACTTGGCACCACGACGATGATGTATGAATTTTGTGCCCAGACGGATCCTGGTTTGGTGCGTAAAAATAATGAGGATACGGTTGCCTTTGACTCGGACACCGGCTTGTGCCTGCTGGCCGACGGCATGGGCGGCTACAACGCGGGCGAAGTGGCCAGCGCGATGGCCGTGTCCTTCATCAACTCTGAAATGGGGCGCTGGCTGGCGCAGGCTGGTGCGCAGGCGACTACCAAAGAGGTGCGCCGGGCGATGGAAATCTGCGTCGAAAATGCCAACCATTCGATTCTGCATGCCGCCCGCGCCAACCACCACTACGAGGGCATGGGCACCACGCTGGTGATCGGTGTTTTTCAGGAAGCCCGGCTGGTGCTGGGCCACATTGGCGACTCCCGCTGCTACCGCCTGCGCGGGCGCGAGCTGGTTCAGCTCACCAAAGATCACTCCCTGCTTCAAGAGCAGATTGACGCCCAGCTGATTACGCCCGCGCAGGCGCTGACAGCGCTGAACCGCAACCTGATCACCCGCGCGCTGGGCGTTGACGATCAGGTGCTGCTGGATGTGAATGAGTTCCGCCTGGAGCCTGGCGACATCTACCTGCTGTGCTCTGATGGCCTGTCCGACATGGCCAGCGATGCCGATATTGCAGCGATTTTGGTCAGCACCCGCAGCATGGAGCAAAAAAAACTGGCACTGATCGAAGCCGCAAAACGCGGCGGCGGCCGGGATAATATCTCTGTTGTAATGGTGCAGGTGACAGAAGACCCGGCCCGACGCGGACTGCTGTCGAGAATGCTGGGCAAATAGCCAAATGATGCAAATTTTAAAAATAGACAGGAGTCGGTCATGCCGAAAGTAATCATCTCTATGGAAGGTGTCGTCATCAAGGAAGTCGAGCTGTCAAAAGAGCGTACTTCCCTGGGCCGCAGGCCTTATAACGATGTCGTGATCGACAATCTGGCCATCAGTGGTGAGCACGCTGTGTTGCAGCTGGTTGGTCAGGAGGTCTCCATCGAAGACCTCAACAGCACGAACGGCACCTATGTCAATGGCAAGAGCGTGAAAAAGCAGCTGCTGCAGCACAGCGATGTCATCGAAATTGGCAAATACCATATCCAGTATTTCAATGAATTGCCCCCTTCCCCCCCGGAAGGCATTGATGCCACCAGCACCGGAACGGCGTTGATTCGCGTCATGTCGGGCAGTGCGGTCGGCCGCGAAGTCGCCCTGCTCAAGGTGGTGACGACGATTGGCAAGCCCGGCATTGCCGTGGCCGCCATCACCAAAAGGCCGCACGGTTTTGTGCTCGCCCATGTGGAAGGCGCCAAGCGGGTCACGCTCAACCGACGGCCAGTGGGCGATGAGCCGATGGCGATGAAAAACGGTGACGTGATCGAACTGGCTGGCACGCAGATGGAATTCCTGCACTATTGACGACCAAGCAGGCCAAGTGGGTTGCCTTTAACTGAGCAGGTTCAGCGGATAAATGCCATGAAGATGCGCGTGCTGGGCTGTTCGGGCGCCATTGCCAGGGATTTGCGCACCACGTCGTTTCTGCTCGACGATGACTTGCTGGTCGATGCTGGCACCGGCGTCGGGGATTTGACGCTGGCGGAAATGCAGGCCATTGACCATGTGCTGCTGACCCATTCGCACCTAGATCATGTGGCGGCGCTGCCGCTGATGGTTGATGCGGTGGCGGCCCGGCGGCGCAGCCCCCTGCGGGTCTATGCGCTGCAGGCAACGATTGACGCGCTGAAAACCCATGTGTTCAACGACATCATCTGGCCGGATTTTTCAAGCATTCCGACGCCAGCCGCTCCCTTTATCCGTTTTTATCCCTTGGTGACAGGGCAGACCATTTTGCTGGCAGGCAAGCAGGTGGAGGTGCTGCCCGCCGTCCACAGCGTGCCAGCTGTTGGCTATGCCGTGCGGGGCAGCTCGGGGGGGAATTGGGTCTTCACCGGTGACACTACGCACAACCCGGCCCTGTGGACGCGCCTGAACCGCATGGAAGTGGCCATGCTGGTGATTGAAACCGCTTTTAGCAACCGAGAGGCCGACCTGGCAGAGCGCAGCCAGCACCTGTGTCCCCAGTCACTGGCGGCCGAGCTGGATTGCATCGAGGCGGGCAGGAGTTACCCGGTTTATCTGACCCATGTCAAGCCAGACCAGGGTGAACTCATCATGCGCGAAATAGCGCAAATGCAGCGCTCCGGCCCGCTGGGCAGCCATTTGACCAACCCCATTGCCTGGCTGCAGGCTGGGCAGGTGTTTGAGCTGTGAGTTCGGGTTTCTTGCGTTGATGCAGGTGCAGGCGGCGCACTTGGCCCACAACTCCCACCTCATGACAAAAAAGTCAGCTAATTTGGAACAAGACGTCAAAAATGTAATTTTGTTCTGCTTTTTTAACCTGAAACCCCTTGTTTTCAGGCCTGAACAGGCTGGCACGGAAGCTGCTGATGTGAAGTATCAAGTTTTTCAACCAAGGAGTTTTCAAATGAAGCGTTCTATCCAAAAGGGTTTCACCCTCATCGAACTGATGATCGTTGTGGCGATTATCGGTATTCTGGCTGCCGTGGCTTTGCCTGCTTACCAGGATTACATTGCCAAGTCACAAGTGACCGGCGCCATTGCCGAAATCACCCCCGGCAAAGTGCAGATCGAAGAGAAAATTTCCGGCGGTGCTCTGGTATCTGGAACTAGTTATACCGATGTAACAGTGATCGGGTTGACGGCTACAACGAATCGTTGCGCCACCACCACCGCCTACGCCTCCACTGGTGCAGCAACCATCGCTTGTGCAATCAAAGGCAATGCCCAGGTTGCAGGCAAGACTGTCACTTGGACCCGTAGCGCTGACAATGCCACCACTGGCGTGACAGGTTCATGGGGCTGCGCCAGCACCACTGCTGCCAAGCTGGCCCCTACTTCTTGCCCAGGCTCTTAATTCTCTGAATTAAGCTGACAAGACGGCCTTCGGGCCGTCTTTTTTTTTGTCTTGCTGATGGTGCGGTTTTAGCGGCGTGCTAGAATTTTTTCATAAATAAAATAATCTATGATAAATGTGATGATTTCGCTGAGAAAACTTGCTGATTTACAGCTTCTGCAGAAATTTTCAATTTCCATTTTCGGGCGGTATTGGCTATCTTCACTCTGTGGCGTGGCCAGCCCATGCTTGCAACTTTTGGGAAAACAGCCGCCTGGTTGCTGTCAGTATTTTTTACACTGGGATTTTTCTCCAGCATTACAGCCTATTCCACCCGCTATGCTTTGTACGAATGGGCAAGTTTTGGTTTGATGTTTATTCTAGTCTGGTTGATCGCTAATGAAATGGCTAGCAATCCGGTATATTTTCTGGATAAAGTCTTGTTGGTGATCGGAATTGGCTGTGCAGTGTATGTTTTTAGGGTGGCCCTGATTTATATCTGGGAGCTACAGTCAGGCAATCCGCTGCAGGCACCTGAATTGATTGTTGGCTTTGATAACAGGCGGTTTTTTAACCATGTACAGACGACCAGTCTTCCGTTGCTGGGATTGCTGACGCTGCGCAGTGTGCAGCGGGGCTCAAGTGCTAGGGATCTGGCGCACTGCTGGTGGGGGCTGCTATCCTTATGGTGGATGTTGTTGTTCTTGTCCGCCGGACGCGGTACTTTGATGGGCGTTTTGGCAGGGATGGTCATGGTAATTTTCTGGCGTGGCCGACAAGCATGGTCATGGTGCCGTGTCATGCTAGGGAGTGCCATGACTGGCCTGTTGGCGTATGGCGTGTTTTTCATACTGGTTCCTGTGTTGATGGGCTTGCAGTCATTTGATTTTTTGAATGGAATCGTGGAGCGCTCTATTGAAGATCCAAGTGGGAATCGTGGTGGATTGTGGAAGCGTGCCATCGAAATAGTAGCTACTCATCCTTTGCTGGGTGTCGGCCCCCTGCATTTTGCACATTATGGCAGGAATGTTAATAATGGTGCTCATCCGCATAGCTGGATACTGCAAATCGCTTCTGAATGGGGCTTGCCTGCATTGCTGTGTTTGACTGTAGTTATTTTTATTTCATTTAGAAGATTGTTGAATGGCGGACATGCTATCGAGTTCGCTGATGTAAAGAATCAGTCCGTACTGACAGTTTGGCTGGCAACGGGAGTTGCCATTCTGGTGGACGGCTTGGTGTCGGGATTGATTGTCATGCCATCTAGTCAGCTGTGGGTTGTTGTTTATATGGGTTGTGCCTGGGGTTGGGTTTCATCATTTGAAGGTAAAAATGATGGATTTAAGAAGCCACATTTTTCTATTAAAAAAAGCATATTTTTTATATTTTTGTGTTTGTTTATGCTGGTTTCTGCTGTGGAAGGCGTATGGCCAGAAATAATTGATTTGCCGGGCTTTGAAGCCCGGGAGATGGAGCTTCATCCGGGAATGCATCTGAATGCCAGAATTTGGGGTTCTGGCTATTTCTAAATTACCCATGTCGCCTGTAAATTCCCGGTATCTGCCAAGCTGCGGGCTAGGCGCTTTGCTGATCCTGCCCTGGCTCAACGCCTGCACCGCAGGCCCCACGCCCAACACTTGGCCATGGCTGATTTCTGCTCTCTGCGCGCTTCTTCTGTGGATTTTTAAACGCAGTTTTAACAGCCAGCTGATCGTGCTCACCTGGGTGCTGGCCGCCAGCCTGAGCGCCCTCGTGGGGCTGGTGCAATATTTTGGTTTCTCGTCGATTTTGAGTCCGTGGGTCAGCTTTACCCAGGGGGGCGACGCGTTTGCCAATCTGCGCCAGCGCAACCAGTTTGCCACGCTGACCAGCATCGGGCTGGTGGCGCTGCTGGCCAGGCTGGCGATGCGGGAAAAGCTTCCAGCTTTCCGGCAGGCATGGCGCACGCCCTGGTGGGCCGGCGTATTGGCCGTGCTGCTGGCGCTTGGCAATGCGGCCAGCAGTTCGCGCACCGGCTTGCTGCAGTGGCTTTTGATTCCCCTGCTCACCGCCTGGTGGGCGCTGCCGGGCAGGCGGCAGTTGCTGGCCCTGGCCCTGGCCCTGCAGGCTTTGCTGGCCTACGGTATTGCGGTGTTCGCTTTGCCCTGGCTGCTGGCCTTGAGCACCGGTGCGCACAGCGGCGGCCTGTTTGGCCGACTAGCGACCGACGCAGGCTGCTCCAGCCGCAAGGTGCTGTGGTCCAACGTGCTCACCCTGATCAGCCAAAAACCCTGGCTGGGCTGGGGCTGGGGCGAGCTGGACTACGCCCATTTCATCACTCTCTATCCTGGCGAGCGTTTTTGCGAAATCCTGGACAACGCCCACAACCTGCCGCTGCATCTAGCGGTCGAGTTGGGCGTGCCCGCCGCCTTGGCTCTGTGCGGCGGTGCCGCCTGGCTGGTGCTGCGCGCCCGGCCTTGGTGCGAGACAGACCCGGCCCGGCGAATGGCCTGGGGCGTGCTGGCCGTCATTGGCCTGCACAGCCTGCTGGAGTACCCGCTGTGGTACGGACCGTTCCAGATCGCAGCAGGCCTGTGCGTGCTGATTCTGTGGCGCGGTGCGGGCGCTTGTGTGTCGCCGGGCGGCCAGCCGCTTACGCTGCGTCTGTCCGGCCAGATCATGCGCGCGCTGCTGGCTGGATTTTTGATGTCGCTGTGGACTTATGCCGCCTGGGACTATCACCGCATCAGCCAGATTTACCTGCAACCTGAAGCGCGTGATCCGGCATACCGCGACGATACCCTTAATAAAATCCGCAACTCCTGGCTATTCTCCAGTCAGGTGCAGTTTGCCGAATTGTCCGTCACGCCGCTTGCGCGGGAAAATGCGCAGTGGACTTTCGATACGGCAAGCGTGTTGCTTCACTATTCGCCCGAGCCGCGCCTCATTGAAAAGCTGGTTGAAAGTGCCGTGATGCTGGGTCGTGATCAGGATGCTCTGGCCTATTTGATTCGCTACCAGGCAGCTTTTCCGCAAGACCATGCGCGCTGGGCCAGGGAAAATGCCATTCAACCACCTGCTCGGTAGCTGCCCGATTTGCCGCCGTGCTTTTCCAGCAGCTTCACGTTGGTGATAGTCATGCCCCGGTCCACCGCCTTGCACATGTCGTAAATCGTCAGCAGCGCGATGTTGACAGCGGTGAGTGCCTCCATCTCGACCCCGGTTGGGCCGACGGTTTCGGCTGTGGCGGTGCAGATGACGGCTCCTGTCGCTGGCGTGTCGCCGTCCTTGGCCGGGATTTCTGCCGGGGGAAGGATGGAAAAATCAAGTGCCACCCGGGTCAACGCCAGTGGATGGCACAGCGGAATCAGGTCGCTGGTCTTTTTGGCCGCCATGATGCCCGCTACGCGCGCAATGCCCAGCACGTCGCCCTTTTTGGCGTTTCCTTCAACAATAATGTGAAGTGTCGCCGCCAGCATGACGATGCGGCCCTGCGCAACGGCGATGCGGTGCGTGGCCGTTTTGGCTGCCACATCCACCATATGGGCTTGGCCCTGGGCATCGAAATGGGTGAGTGTTGAAGAAGACGTCGTCATGCTGCTTAAAAACCTTTAATAACTGTTCATCATCATATAAGACCATGTCAACCGTTCAAAGTCACTGGAAAAGCCGTTTTATTGCAGCAGGGATTCATTTGGGCATCAGCCTGGGGCTGGCCGCGCTGGCTGCCACACTGGTTTTTGTTGTCTGGTATCCCTACCCCTATCGTGAAATCTCGGGCGGGCGCAGCCTGTTTGGGATGGTGGTTGCTATTGACGTGGTCATGGGGCCGCTGCTGACGCTGGTCATTTTTAACCGCAGCAAGCCGATCAGCGAATTGCGCCGTGACCTGGCTATCATCGGCATCCTGCAACTGGCAGCGCTGGGCTATGGCCTGTGGACGGTGGCGCAGGCCCGGCCGGTGCATCTGGTGTTTGAAATGGACCGTTTTCGGGCGGTGCATGCGTTTGAAGTGGAGCAGCCATCGCTCAAGCAGGCCTCCGCCCAATGGCAGCAGCTGCCGCTGACTGGCCCCACGCTGCTGTCCGTGCGTGATTTCAAGAATTCCGATGAAAGCTTCGCAATGACCAATGCGGCTTTCGCCGGCACACAGATTGGCGCCCAGCCCAGCATGTGGCAGGACTATCAAAAAGCCAAACCGCAAATTCTCGCCCGCGCCCGCCCGCTGGAAGACCTGAAAAAACGCTTCCCTGGCCAGACTGCCCAGATTGACCAGGCCCTGAAAGCTGCTTCCTCCAAAGACCGGCCCGCAGCGTCCGTCGGCTATGTTCCCCTGAATAGCCGTGACAGTGCCTTCTGGACGGTTTTGGTGGACAAACAAACTGCGGAGGTTATCGCTTTTGTCCCTATCGACTCCTTCTGAGCGCCTTCTGTTGCGCGGCTCGGCAGCCTGGCGTCCGCTGGCGCTGGCCGTTCTGTTGATGCTAACCGGGGTAGCGGCGCCCGTGCTGGCTCTGCCCCTTGGCGGCCAGTTAGGTGCATCCAGCAACACCGCCTTGCCCTCGCTGGGTGACAGTTCCGAGCTGTCGGCGGCGACCGAGCGGCGCATTGGCGACCGCATCGCCATCAGCATTTACCGAGACCCGGACTATGTTGATGACGCGGTGCTGGCCGACTATGTGCAGGGCATCTGGCAGCCGCTGCTGGCGGCGGCGCGCGCGCGTGGCGAGCTGTCGGCAGAGCTTGACGAGCGTTTTGCCTGGGAGATTTTTCTAGTCCGCGACCGCACTGTCAACGCTTTTGCGCTGCCGGGCGGCTATTTTGGCGTGCATCTGGGCCTGATTGGCACGGTCAGCAGCGCTGACGAAATGGCTGCCGTGCTGGCCCATGAACTCAGCCATGTCACCCAGCGCCACATCTCGCGGCTGATGACGCAGCAGTCGCGCCAGACGCCCTGGATGATCGCGGCGATGATTCTGGGCGCTATGGCGGCCAGCAAATACCCGGACGCGGGCACGGCGGCCATCGTCGGCGGCCAGGCGCTGGCGGCGCAGGGGCAGCTCAACTTTTCGCGTGACATGGAGCGCGAGGCTGACCGCATCGGCTTTGGCGTGATGCGCGATGCCGGCTATGCCAGCCGGGGTGTTTCCAGCATGTTTGACAAGCTGCAGCAGGCCAGCCGGCTTAATGACAACGGCGCTTTTCCCTACCTGCGCTCGCACCCGCTGACCACCGAGCGCATTGCCGAGGCGCAGGCGCGGGTGCAGCTGGCTGCGCCCACCCAGCCTTCGCAGGAACAGCGGGCCGACGAAGGCCGGGCGCAGCAGTTGCACGCGATGATGGCCGCACGCGCCCGTATTCTGGCCGCGCCGGGCGTCGATACGCTGCGCACGGTGCAGGCCGAGGCCAGGCGCCGCGCTGGCGCGCTGGCGGCCCAGCCAGCACAGGCGGCGGTGGTTCAGCGTGGTCAAACAGCACCAGCACCAGCACCAGCTTCGGCTTCGGCTTCGGCTTCGGCTTCGGCCGCAGCGGCTGTCCGGGATGCGGGCGCGCTGTATGGCGGGGCGTTGGCCGCTGCCAAGCTGCGCGATTTTGCCGATGCGCGCAGCCTGCTTGCTCGGCTCAAACTGCAGGTAGCCGGTACGGCGCAGGCCAGCAAGGCGGCCGAACTGCTGGCCCTTGAAATCGACCTGCTGGAAGGCAGAATTCCGCCTTCTGCCGCTGCGATAAATCTGGAAAAAGCCGCCTCCCGGGCCGAACTGCTGACCCAGGCCAGGGCCTTGCTGGCGGCCCAGCGGGCGCCCGAGGTGTCGCAGGCGCTGCGCCTGTGGGTGGCGCAGCACCCGAAAGATGCGCTGGCCTGGCAGTTGCTGGCGCAGGCCTATGGCCAGCAAAACCAGCCGGTGCGCGCCATCCGGGCCGATGCCGAAAGCCGGGTCGCGCAGCTTGAATATGCCGGGGCGCTGGATCGCCTCAAGGCCGCGCAAAACCTGATGCGCAGCCAGCCGGGCAGTGCCGATTACGTGGAGGCTTCCATTCTCGACACCCGCACCCGGCAGATCGGCCTACTTGTTAAAGAGCAGGCTGTCCAGGATAAAGCCGATGAAAAGCTGTAGCACTGAATAGATCAGCGAGCCAATCAGCGCCGCGCCAAAGCCTCTGACGGCCAGGCCGCTGACCAGACTGGCGGCAGCCCAGAACATCAGCGCATTGATGATGAACAGGAACAGCCCCAGCGTGACCACCGTCACCGGCAGTGTCAGCAGCACCAGGAGGGGTCGAACGGTCAGGTTCAGCGCGCCCAGCACCGCCGCCGCGATCAGCGCGCTGGTGAAGCTGGTGACGCTGACGCCCCGGTAAAAATAGGCCACGGTGAGCAGGGCGGCGGCGCTCAAGAGCCAGTGAAAAATGAGTTTCATGGCTCAACCATACCACCGCCAGGCAGATGTGCGCCGCAGCCTACGCGCGGTAAGCGGCGTAAAAAACGGCTATTTCACCCGGAAAAACCGCAGGATTCTCCCTGCCGCCGATAATCAGCCTCCCGGCCCCGTCGTCTTTTCGAGCGCCCACAGCGCGATCTTTTTCTTTTTTTTGTTCATGCCTGGCATCCACATCACCGACCTTGAAGCCGCCATCAATTACTGGCGCGGCAAACGTCCCGCGCCCGACGGCGTGACGCGGGCGCCCGAGGTGCGGGCGCTGGCCGAGGCGTATGCGTTGCTGGTATTCCGGCGTGAAGAGGTGGTCGATGCAGCCGCTCTGGCGCCGCTGGCGCTGGCCGCCTGGCACGGCTGGTACGACAGCACGGCGGACACGCCCTGCATTGCGATTTGCTCGACCAGTCAGGGCGATGAATGTTGCAAGGGCTGCGGCCGCACTTTCGGCGAGGTGCAGCACTGGCTGGCGATGAGTCCGATGGAAAAGCGCCGCACCTGGCGGCGCATCACCAAAGAGGCCACCGCTTGGCGCTTTGGCCGCTACGCAGACCGGGCGCTGGAAAACCGCTAAAAAATTCCGGGCGAAGCAGGTTTAAACCCGCCGCGCCAGTTCGGCGGCCATGCCGACATAGCTGGCCGGGGTCATCACCAGCAGGCGCTCTTTTTCTGCCTCGGGGATTTCCAGCGAGCGGATCAGGCCGTGCAGGTCTTCGGCCTTGACCGTCTTGCCGCGCGTGACTTCCTTGAGCTTTTCGTAAGCGCCCTGCACGCCGTAGCGGCGCATCACGGTCTGGATTGGCTCGGCCAGCACTTCCCACGAATTGTCCAGGTCGTCGGCCAGCGCTTCGTGGTTGAGCTCTAACTTGTTCAGTCCGACGGACAGCGAGTTGTAGGCCAGCACCGCGTAACCGAGCGCCACGCCCATATTGCGCAGCACCGTCGAGTCGGTCAAATCGCGCTGCCAGCGGCTGATCGGCAGCTTCTCGCTCATGTGGCGCAGCATCGCGTTGGCCATGCCGAGGTTGCCTTCGGCATTTTCAAAGTCAATCGGGTTGACCTTGTGCGGCATCGTGGACGAACCGATTTCGCCCTTTTTCAGGCTCTGCTTGAAGTAGCCGACGCTGACATAGCCCCAGATGTCGCGCGACAGGTCGATCAGAATTGTGTTCGTGCGCGCCACGGCGTCAAACAGCTCGGCCATGTAGTCGTGCGGCTCGATCTGGATGCTGTAGGGCTGGAACGTCAGGCCCAGGCCGAGCGGCTCGGGCGTTTCGATCACATGGCGGCTGAAGGCTTCCCAGTCAAACTCCGGCCAGGCGGACAGGTGCGCGTTGTAATTGCCGACGGCGCCGTTCATTTTCGCCATCAGGTCGATGCTGGCAATGGCCGCGCGGGTCTTGACCAGACGCACCACCACATTGGCGAATTCCTTGCCGACGGTGGTCGGGCTGGCGGTCTGGCCGTGGGTGCGGCTCAGCATCGGCTCGTCGGCGTAGTCGTGCGCCATCTGGCGCAGCCGGTCGATGACCTTGTCCAGCGCTGGCAGCAGCACCTGCTCGCGGCTGTATTTGATCTGCAGCGCCTGGCTGGTGTTGTTGATGTCCTCGCTGGTGCAGGCGAAATGGACGAATTCGGCGACGGCCAGCAACTCCGGGCGGGCGTCAAACTTGGACTTGATCCAGTATTCGACCGCTTTAACGTCGTGGTTGGTGGTTTTTTCAATCGCCTTGATGGCGATGGCGTCGGCTTCCGAGAAGTTCTTGACCAGGCCGAGCAGGTAGGTGCGGGCGCCGGGACTCAGCGGCTTGAATTCGGCGAATTTGGCGTCCGACAGCGCGATAAACCAGGCGATTTCGACCTGAACCCGGCGGTGCATATAGCCCTGCTCGGACATCAGGGGGCGCAGATTGGCAAGTTTGCCAGCGTAACGGCCGTCCAGCGGCGACAGGGCATTGATGGGTGAAAGGCTCATGGCCGCCATTGTAGGCTGGGGCCGGGAGGCGTTCAAGACCGGCGCGCAGGCCCGTCTGAGCGCCTGCCGTCAGGCTGACAGTTCAATGAGTCGATAGAATGCACTTTTCTCCCCGGACCACGGTTCAGACTTCACCCTTATCGTCAATGACCCCGGCCTAAAGGCTGGAGCTTGGAGTCGAAAGACAAAGAGTTAGGTTGAAGCAGGGAAAGCGGTAACCAATCCGCTACGTTAGTCACAGGTCGTTCAGACGCACCAGCAAATGCTTCCTCAGTTTGCTGCTCTGCAAGGCTTTAATCATGCAGCCCAAAGGTAAAGGGGCGAAGGTTTTAGCCGCTGATCGCAAGATCAGGAGCCGGTTACTGACATTCCCGAGGGGACATACACCGCAAGGTGTGGGTCACAAGGTCTTTACGGACAGAGCCTCACGGCCCAGCCAGGTGGAAAGCCTGCACCTTACAACGGACTAAGAAAGGCAAGCGTGATTTAGGTAAGTCCAAGGGGTAACGACTACTGCGCAGTCGGCGCTCTACCTCCCCGGCCTGAAGGCCGGGGTTTCACGAGAAAACTGATGAAACTCATCGGATCAGTCACCAGTCCTTACGTGCGCAAAGTGCGCATCGTGATGGCAGAAAAAAAGCTGGATTACCAATTTTTACTGGAAGATGTCTGGGCCGAAAACGCCGGCCTCAGCGCCTCCAACCCGCTGGGCAAGGTGCCTTGCCTGATCATGGAGGGCGGCGACGCCATTTTTGACTCGCGCGTGATCGTCGAGTACCTTGATGCGCTGTCGCCGGTGGGCAAGCTGATTCCGGCGCCGGGGCGCGAGCGCGCCGAGGTCAAGACCTGGGAGGCGCTGGCCGATGGCGTGATGGATGCGGCGATTCTGGCCCGGCTCGAAGCGACCTGGGACGGGCGCAGCGCCGAGCAGCGCAGCGCCGCCTGGATAGCGCGCCAGATGCAGAAAATTGACCGCGCCCTTGACGCGATGAGCGGCGGGCTGGCGGAAAAAACCTATTGCAGCGGTGTCTATTTCAGCCTGTCGGATGTGGCGGTTGGCTGCGCGCTGGGCTACCTCGATTTTCGCTTCCCGGAGATTGCCTGGCGCCAGCGCCATCCGAACCTTGCCAGACTGCAGGAAAAGCTGGCCCTGCGTCCGAGCTTTGTCGAAATCAAGGCAAGCTGACAGATAAAAATGCTGCGAAGCGTCCCAAGGCGAATAGAGGAGGGAGGAGAAGCGCCGCCCCGGATGGACAATCCGGCCTTCGCTGGCCAGAAGGCTTCGCAGCAAAACTCCATTCTCTGTCAACCCGCACCGCCGTGCAAGATGTAAGTTTTTTTTTGATGAATCCCCCCGCATTCCTGGAAAAAATCGCCACGCGTGAAGACGCGCAGGCCCGCGTGGCCGCGCTGCCGCGCCCCGTCGTGTTCACCAACGGCGTGTTTGATGTGCTGCACTGCGGCCACGCCACTTATCTGGCGCAGGCGCGCCAGCTCGGCGCCAGCCTGGTGGTCGCGCTGAACACCGACGCCTCGGCCCGGCGCCTGGGCAAAGGCCCGGAGCGCCCGCTGAACCGCGAGCAAGACCGCGCCGCGCTGATGGCGGCACTCGAATCAGTCAGCCTGGTGACCTGGTTTGACGAAAACACGCCGCTCGAACTGATCGCCGAACTCCGCCCCGATGTGCTGGTCAAGGGCGGCGACTACGACATGGA
>JAPLPS010000205.1 GCA_026400075.1 Polaromonas sp. | reverse complement strand
GGCCGCGCCGTGGTGCTGGTCGATGACGTGATGACCACCGGCGCCTCGTTGTTTGAAGCCGCCCAGGCGCTGCGTGAAGCGGGCGCAGCCAGCGTCACCGCCGTGGTGCTGGCGCGCACCGCCGCAGCCTAAAATTGCCCGGCTGCGCCTTGAACAAAATCAGCCGCTGCCACCCGATTGCCCGCCAACGCTCAGACGCCCGCACAGCACCCGCTTTGCCGCGCACTTTGCGCTTCTCACTTTTCAGCCTTTTGCACCGCCCGCCCATGTTCAACATCGTCCTCGTCGAGCCCGAAATTCCGCCCAACACCGGCAACGTGATCCGCCTGGCGGCCAACACCGGCTGCCGCCTGCATCTGGTCGAGCCGCTGGGCTTTTCGATGGAGGACAAGCACATGCGCCGCGCCGGGCTCGATTACCACGAATACGCCCAGGTGCTGCGCCACGCCAGCTGGCCCGCTTTTCTGGCCAGCCAGCAGCCGCCGCCCGAGCGCCTGTTTGCGCTGACGACGCAGGGCGCCAGCTCGATGTACGCCGCGCAATTCCAGCCCGGCGACTGGCTGGTCTTTGGCTCCGAAACCAAGGGGCTGGCACCGACGGTGCGCGACTCGTTTGCGCTGGCGCAGCGCCTGAAAGTGCCGATGCTGCCCGGCCAGCGCAGCTTAAATTTGTCCAACACCGTCGCCGTCACGGTGTTCGAGGCGTGGCGGCAAAATGGCTTTGAAGGGGCGCTGCCCGCGCCCTGAAACGCCCTCGGCTCATGCCGCCCTTCACGCTCTTATGAACATCACCCCATGACCCACGCCCCCGTCTGGCTCATCAACAGCTTCATCTACCTGAGCGCCGCCGTCATTGCCGTGCCGCTGGCCAAAAAGCTCGGCCTGGGCGCCATCATCGGCTACCTGGCCGCAGGCATCGCCATCGGCCCGTGGGGGCTCAAACTGGTCACAGAGGTGCAGGAAATTCTCGACTTTGCCGAATTCGGCGTGGTCTTGATGCTGTTTTTAATTGGCCTAGAACTTGAACCGCACCGCCTGTGGAGCTTGCGCCGCCCGATTTTCGGCTGGGGCAGCGTGCAGCTGCTCGGCTGCACGGCGCTGCTGACCGGCGCGGGCGTGGCCTTTGGCATCGAATGGCCAACCGCGCTGGTGGCCGCGCTGGGCCTGGCCCTGTCCTCGACCGCGATTGCGCTGCAGTCCATCGGCGAGCGCAACCTGATGCGCACGTCCAGCGGCCAGGCCGGTTTTTCGATTTTGCTGTTCCAGGACGTGGCGGCGATTCCGATTCTGGCGCTGGTGCCGCTGCTGGCAGCCGTCGGCGGCGAGAACGCGGCTGTCGCCCATCCGCACCGGCTGCTTGAAGCGCTGCGCATCGTCGCCGCCATCGCAGGCATCATTCTGGGCGGACGCGTGCTGCTGCGCCCGCTGCTGCGCTGGATTGCCAACAGCGGCACGTCCGAAATTTTCACCGCCGCCGCGCTGCTGCTGGTGGTCGGCATTGCCGCGCTGATGCAACGGGTCGGCCTGTCGATGGCGCTGGGCGCTTTTCTGGCCGGCGTGCTGCTGGCCGACAGCGAATACCGCCGCGCGCTGGAAACCGATCTGGAGCCGTTCAAGGCGTTGCTGCTGGGCCTGTTTTTCATGGCCGTCGGCATGAGCATCAACTTTGGCGTGCTGTGGAAATTTCCGGTCCACATGCTGCTGATCGTGGTCGGCTTTCTGGGCCTGAAACTGGCCGCCATCTACGCGCTGGCCTGCGCAATGAAGCTGCCCTACCAGGAGCGCCCGGTGTTTGCGCTGCTGTTGGCCCAGGGCGGCGAATTTGCCTTTGTCGTGTTCCAGGCGGCGGCGGGCACCGATGTCTTTACCGACGAAATGGCTTCGCTGCTGATTGGCGCGGTGGCGCTGTCAATGCTCGTCACCCCGCTGCTGCTGCTGGCCGTGGACAGGCTGCTGCTGCCGCGCTACGCGCAGGCCGAGCAGCCGCCGCTGTCGGAAATCTCCGAGCCGCAGGAAGCGCCGGTCATCATTGCCGGTTTTGGCCGCTACGGCCAGATCGTCGGGCGCATGCTGCTGGCGCAGGGCGTTTCCGCCACCGTGCTGGATCACGACGCCGAGAAGATTGAAAGCGTGCGCCGCTTTGGCTACCGGGTGTTTTACGGCGACGCGACCCGGCTCGACTTGCTGCGCACAGCGGGCGCGGCCAGCGCCAAAGTCCTGGTGCTGGCCGTCGATGACATGGAGCAGTCGCTGAAAATCGCCGACATGGTCAGGGAGCATTTCCCGCAGTTGAAAATCGTCGCCCGCGCCCGGGATGTGGCGCACTGGGGCGCGCTGCGCGACCGGGGCGTGCTGCGCGTCGAGCGCGAATTGTTTGAATCCAGCCTGCGCAATGCGCGCAATGTGCTGGAGCTGCTGGGCCAGACGCCGGACACCGCGCTGCAGGCCGCCGAGCGCTTTCGCCAGCACAACCTGGCGCTGTTCGAGCAGATGTACCCGCACCGCAATGACCGCGAAAAATTCATCGCCGTGGCCAAACAGGGACGGCTGCAGCTGGAAGCGCAGATGGCGCAGGAGCGCGAGCAGATGGCGCAGCACCAACCCCAAGGACAGAGCGAAAACAGGTAAACGGATACCATTCGAAACTCTCGCGCCCTTGCGCCTTCCCGCAACCTGTGAAAGTCTTTCGATGAAATCCAAGCATCAACTCGTCTGCGCTGGCGCTCTGTGGGCCATGCTCAGCGGTGTACATGCCCAGGAAAGCGACGCCAGCGACTGGATCAAAAATCCGGCGATGGGCAACTACCAGGCCTATGCCGAATTCAAGATGGCGCACTACGAATCGGCGCGCCATATCTGGCAAGTGCTGGCCGGGCTGGGCAATACAGACGCGCTGTTCAACCTGACCATCCTCGCCGAGGACGGCCTGGGCGAGCCGCGTGATCTGAAAAAAGCCGAGTCGCTCTACACCGCAGCGGCGCAGGCGGGCGGCTTCAAGGCGCAATACCGGCTTGGCATGCTCTACAGCACGGGGGGCACCCTGGCCAAGGATGCCACCAAGGCGCGCCATTTCCTGAACCTGGCCGCCGCCCACGGCGACAAGGATGCGGCCGAGCGGCTCGCCACGCTCGACCAGCCGCAGCGTGCGCCCACCGAGCTGGAGCAGGCCGACATCCTCAGCAGCAGCGGCCAGCAAGCCGAAGCCGCAGCGCTGTACCAACGCGCCGCCGATGCGGGCAACAGCCGCGCGCGCACCCGGCTGGCCTGGATGTACGAAGCGGGCCGGGGCGTCGAACGCAGCCTGGAAGAGGCAGCGCGGCTTTTTGAACGCTCCGCCGAAGACGGCGACGCCGAAGCGCAATACGCGCTGGCCGTGATGTACCGCACCGGCAAGGGCCAGACGCGCGACTTGGGCAAAAGCCTGGTTTGGCTGAAACGCTCGGCAAGCCAGAGCTACCCGCCCGCGCAGGCCGCGCTGGCGGCGGAAAGCGCGCTGCAATAAAGCAAAAATTCATAAAAATCCTCAGGCCCAGCAATCCCACAGCAGTTTGAGGCCGGTCAGCAGCATGCCGACATAAAGAATCCGGTAAAACCAGCGTTCGCTGATGGTTTTGGCCATGCGCACGCCTATCCACACGCCCAGCGGCGCCAGCGGCAGCAGCACCAGCGAAGTCGCCATGTTGCGCCAGTCAAGCAGGCCCAGCCAGGCGTAAGGAATCCACTTGGACAGGTTGATGACGAAGAAAAAGAAAGCCATCGTCGAGGTAAACCGGAGCGGACTCAGGCGCAGCGGAATCACATAGGCGCTCAGCGGCGGGCCACCGGCATGGGCGACAAAGCTGGTAAAGCCCGCAGTCACTGTCAGCAGCGCGCCCAGCCATCTAGGCGGCGGCGGGCTGTCGGGCTTGGGCGGAAACAGCAGGCGCTGCGCCAAAAACAGCAGCGTAAAACCGCCGACGATGCCCGCCACCAGCCGCGCATCGAGCAGCCGAAACAGCAGCGCCCCGATGAGCGTTCCGATCAGGCCAAACGGCAGCAAAAATTTGATGAACTTGAAATCAAAGTCCTTGCGAAAAGCGGCCACGCCGAGCAAGTCCATCAGCAGCAACAGCGGCATCAAAATCGCGGCGGCCTGCGGCACCGTGACGGCCAGCGCCATCACCGGCACGGCCAGCGAGCCAAAACCGGCACCAAAGCCGCTTTTGCTGACGCCCAGCAGCAACACGGCCGGAATCGCGACGGCATAGAAAAAAGGATCGTGGATCAGAGGAAAAGTCACGGCACGATGTTCGCAGATTTTCCCCGGCCACCGGCAGAAAAATCGGGCCGCATGATACGCTTGCGGCCATGTTTACGCCCTCTCAAGCCGATGTCCGGCGCTTTTTTTGCGCCGTCTATGCCAAAACCCGCACGGGCCAGCCGCTCGAAGCACTGGAAACCCTCGCGGGCCTGTGGATAGACGAGCACCCCGAATACCACGCCGATTTTTCTGACGTTGAAACGGCGCTGGAAAAAATGTACGACGTGGACGGCGGCAAAACGAATCCGTTCTTGCACCTGTCGATGCACCTGTCGATCAGCGAGCAATGCTCGATTGACCATCCACGCGGCATCCGCCAGGCCGTCGAACTGATGACCGACCGGCGCGACTCGCTGCACGAAGCCCATCACGCAACGATGGACTGCCTGGGGAAAATGGTCTGGGAAAGCCAGCGCGCCGGACGCCCGCCCGACGGCGCGGCGTATATCGAGTGCGTGCAGCGGCATGCGACGCGGGATTGAATGCTGGCGCAACTCTGAGACCTTTTTGAGTGACCGTTTTACTTTAGCGTTCATGAAACCACGTTGGCTATTTTTTTATATCAGTCCTAATCCTCAATACTGCTGCAACAGCCGGGGGAGACGGAGAGTTTGTGGGTCTCGATCAGCAAGGACCGGGCGGCTTTACGCTTAGCTTTTACGTCGATAGCGCTGACAATGAGGCTATTAGCGCTTCAAGTATTCGCATTTTTAGACAGCCTAAAACTTGGACGAGCAGCGGGCAGTTGATGCCCGGGAGCATTCGTGGCACTGGTTGTTCTTTGTTCCCGGAAAGCCACGCTGCCGTGGCGATAATTTGCTTACCCAATGCCGAGCCATCGTTCTTGCGCGGAGTAATTTACGCTAAGAAGGATACCCAAAAGAAGAACCAATTTGTGTGCATCAACAACTGTTCAAAACAAGTTCCAAAATATGGTAGTGATTTAATCTGACTTTTGCGGCAGACTGAAAGGAGTTCCACCCATGATCGTCGAAGAAATCAAGCATCTGTGCCCTGATTGTGGCAGCGATCAGCTCAAGCGCAACGGGTTCACTGGCGGAGGAAAGCAAAAAT
>JAPLPS010000124.1 GCA_026400075.1 Polaromonas sp. | reverse complement strand
AACTTCAACGCTAAAACATCGGGAAAGCGCCGCGCTCATGGCAGGAGCGGGCGCCCGATTTCAGGAGTGGGTCGCTCCGGTGCCCGCCTCATCGGGCGCCTTGGTGTGCTTGACCACCATCTGGGCGGCCAGAATGCCAACTTCATACAGGGCAATCACGACGCCCAGCAGCATCAGCATGGAGCCCGCATCGGGCGGCGTGACCAGCGCGGTGCCAATGGCCGCAGCAACGACAAAGTAGCCCCGGTATTCACGCAACTGGGCCACGGTCAGCACGCCCATGCGCACCAGCAGAATCACCGCAATCGGCACCTCAAAAGCCAGGCCGAACGCCAGAAACATGCCCAGCACGAAGTTCAGGTATTCCTCGATGTCTGGCGCGGCGGTAATCGACTTGGGCGCAAAGCTCTGGATGGCGAAATGACGTTGGTGGCGATCAGGGTGGCACCCTTGGGCAGGGTAGCCACCAGCGGCGCGGCCATCAAGTCATAAAGCGCGCCCGGACCGGGGAAGAAGGCTAAAAAAAGCGCCGCCACGCCGATGGCAATCACCGCCTTGATCAGCCGGTCGCGCAGCTCCACCAGGTGCTGCACAAAGGGCTGCTCGGTGCCCGCGAGTTCGTCGGGCTTGTCGCTGCCGGGAGGAAGGGAATCGCTCATGAGGGAAGTCTGCGCTGTGTGCATTGCGCCGACTTGCGCGCAACGGAAAAATCAGGAGAAAAGCTCAAGCCTTGCGGCTGGGCTGGGGACGAAAGCGCGCCACGCGGGCGGCGCCAGACTGGGCCTTGGTGCGAACGCCGGAGCGGGCCTTGAACCACTGCGGCGTGGCGCCCTGCTTGAGGCGCCAGTTCTTTTTCGGATGCCGGTATTGCGGAACGCTATCGAGTCCGCCAGAAAAATCGGCAGCGCCGCTGGTAGCGTCAGCCCAGGATTTTTCAAACTCACTGGCGCCGCTCTGGATGGAGTTCTCGACCTCGCGGGCAGTGGACTCGACGCTTTCCTTCATCTTCCTGAACTCGTCAAGCTCCATCGAGCGGTTGACTTCCTGCTTCACATCGTTGATGTAACGCTGGGCTTTGCCGAGCAGCGTGCCCACGGTGCGAGCCACGCGGGGCAGTTTTTCAGGGCCGATCACGATCAGCGCGACCGCGCCTATCAGCGCGATTTTGGAAATGCCGAGATCAATCACAGCAGATCAGGACTTCTGCCGGGCTTCAACATCAATCGTGTTGCGCTCCGCCTTGACCGCCGCCTGGGCGCTGGTGACCTGCGCGGCAGACTGTTCATCCGCTGCGGGCTGGCCGCCGTCCTTCATGCCATCCTTGAAACCCTTGACTGCGCCGCCGAGATCACTGCCCATGTTCTTGAGCTTTTTGGTGCCGAACACCATCACCACGATCAGCAGCACGATCACCCAGTGCCATATGGAAAAACCACCCATGTCTTACTCCTACTCTAGGATTGCAAAAATACAAATTGCGAATTGCTGAACCTGCATGCAACAAGGCTTGATTCTAAAGGCCTTGCATGACAGCCCCGAAAACCCCTTCAGGCTACAGGTTTGTGTTAGTTCGCTGGCGGCCGAAAGGGTTCCCGAAGCGGCAAAAATTCGCCTCAGCCCTTGCGCCACGGCCGGGCGCCGCCGATGACGTGAAAGTGCAGATGATGCACTTCCTGTCCGCCCTCCACACCGGTGTTCGTCATGATGCGAAAACCGCCTTCCGGGTAAGGGTTGCAGCCCTGCTCCAGCGCCAGCTTTGGCGCCAGCACCATCATGCGGCCCAGCAGCGCGGCGTGCTCCGGGCCGACATGGGCCATAGAGGCGATATGCGCCTTCGGAATCATCAAAAAATGCACCGGCGCCCAGGGGTGCAGGTCGTGAAAGGCGAAAATCTCGTCGTCCTCGTACACCTTGCGGCTGGGAATGGTGCCTGCTGCGATCTTGCAGAAAATGCAGTTGTCTGAATGGCTCATGCGTTGTCTCTGAAAACAGGTTGAAAAACTTTTAGGGGTAGCGCCTGTCATTAAAGCGCATCCAGCCCTTGATGCAGCGGTACAGATACCAGAGCAACACCACACCGTGGGCGATCATCCCCGGCACAAAAAACAGCAGCCACAGCGGCGACAGCAGCACCAGCCACATGACCGTCCACCAAAAGGTGGCAATCATGTAGCTGTGGTGATCGACGTACAGCCTGTCGGTTTCACCGTCCCGGCGCAGGTAGTTGACGATCAGCGCCACCACGGCAAACGTGCCGCCGCTGAACCAGGCCAGCGTATGCAGGCCGTACAGCACATGCATGATGAGCCGTTCACCGGAGGTTTTTGCCTCGACATCAATCACATCATTGGCCATGCTCAGACTCCTGGGTTGGGATTCAATGCGGCTGCCGGAACTCCATCAAGGCTTTTCAACCGACTCCTGGGCAGCGCGGTTTTGCGCCTTGCGCAGCGCTTTTTCCTCAATGCCGCTGGTGCCTTCGCGGCGCTCCAGTTCGGCCAGCACGTCAGCCGGGCTCAGGCCGTAATGGGCCAGCGCGACAAGCGAGTGAAACCACAGGTCGGCCACTTCGCCGACCAGTTTGCCCTTCAACTCGGGCGTTGGGCCGCCGCAGTCGATGTCCTTGGCGGCCATCACGGTTTCAGTGGCTTCTTCGCCGATTTTTTTCAGGAAAGCGTCCGGGCCTTTGTGCAGCAGGCGGGCGACATAGCTTTTTTCTGGGTCGCCGCCGTTGATCGCCTTGCGGCCTTCGATGATCTGCGCCAGGCGCTGGAGGGTGTCATTGGAGGTCATGATGGAGTGCCCGTTATTTATAGATGCTGCCAGGGTCTTTCAAGACCGGCTCGGTGGCGACCCACTGGCCGTCCCGGTAAATGCTGAAAAAGCAGCTGTGACGGCCGGTGTGGCAGGCAATACCGGGCTCGTGGCCTTGCTGGGTGATCTTGAGTAGCACCACATCGTTGTCGCAGTCAATGCGGATTTCATGCACGGTCTGGAAATGGCCGGACTCTTCGCCCTTGTGCCAGAGCCGAGCGCGCGAGCGGCTGAAATACACCGCCTGGCCCAGCTCGGCGGTTTTTTCAAGCGCCTCGCGGTTCATCCAGGCAAACATCAGCACGTCGCCCGTCGCAGCTTCCTGCGCAATGACGGGCACCAGCCCTTTTTCGTCCCAACGGACTGTGTCTAACCAGTTCATAAGCTATTTGTCCGCAATGGTGAAGGGCTGCAGCGCAGCCCCGATGAACATGAAATTGATGATTTTTGCGCCCGACGAGCAGGCGCAAAAAATCCAGCGCTTTAGAGCCGCACCGGAATGCCGCGCCCGGCCATGTGCCGCTTGGCCTGTTCCACCGTAAATTCGCCGTAATGAAAAATGCTCGCCGCCAGCACCGCATCGGCGCCGCCCAACTGCACGCCGTCGGCCAGATGGTCGAGCGTGCCGACGCCGCCCGAGGCAATCACCGGCACGCTGATGGCGTCGCTGACGGCGCGGGTCAGCGCCAGATCAAAACCGGATTTGGTGCCGTCTCTGTCCATGCTGGTCAGCAGGATTTCGCCCGCGCCGCGCCGCGCCATTTCGGTGGCCCAGGCGACAGCGTCCAGGCCGGTGTTCTTGCGCCCGCCGTGGCTGTAAACGTCCCAGCCGGGGCCGCGAAGGGCCGCGTCTTCCGGCGTGCGGCGCTTGGCGTCGATGGCGACGACGATGCACTGCGCGCCGTACTTGGCCGACGCGTCCTCAATCACCTGCGGATTGGCCAGCGCCGCCGAATTAAAACTGGTTTTGTCGGCCCCGGCGTTGAGCAGGCGGCGCACATCTTCCACCGTGCGCACGCCGCCGCCGACCGTCAGCGGAATGAACACCTGCGAAGCCACAGCCTCGATGATGTGCAGAATCAGGTCGCGCTCGTCGCTGGTGGCGGTGATGTCGAGAAAAGTCAGCTCGTCAGCGCCCTGGTCGTTGTAGCGGGCGGCAATTTCCACCGGGTCGCCCGCGTCGCGCAGCTGGGTGAAATTGACGCCTTTGACGACGCGGCCGCCGGTCACGTCAAGGCAGGGAATGATGCGTTTGGCGAGCATGGCGTTTTAGCCGTTCAGCTCGTCGGCGCGCAGCTGGGCGGCTTCAAAATCGAGGTCGCCGCTGTAAATCGAGCGGCCACAAATCACACCCTGCACGCCCTCTTCTTCGACTTCGCAGAGCGCGTCGATGTCGGCCATGTTGGACAGGCCGCCGGAGGCGATGACCGGAATCGTCAGCGCCTGGGCCAGCTTGACGGTGGCGTCGATGTTGATGCCGCTGAGCATGCCGTCACGGCCAATGTCGGTGTAGATGATCGACTCGACGCCGTAGTCCTGGAACTTCTTGCCCAGATCGACCACTTCGTGGCCGGTCAGCTTGCTCCAGCCGTCGGTGGCAACCTTGCCGTCCTTGGCGTCGAGGCCGACGATGATGTGGCCGCCAAAGGCGGTGCAGGCGTCCTGCAGAAAACCGGGATTTTTCACCGCCGCCGTGCCGATGATGACGTAGCGCAGGCCCGCATCCAGGTAGCGCTCAATGGTGTCCAGATCACGGATGCCGCCGCCCAGCTGGACCTCGATTTCGTTGCCCACTTCGGCCAGGATGCGCTTGATCGCCGCCTCGTTTTTGGGCTTGCCCGCAAACGCGCCGTTCAAATCGACCAGATGCAGGCGGCGCGCGCCCTTGTTGACCCAGTTGCGCGCCATGGCCGCCGGGTCTTCGCTGAAAATGGTGGATTGATCCATGTCGCCCTGTTTCAGGCGGACGCAGTGACCGTCTTTCAGGTCAATCGCGGGGATGAGTAGCATGTTGGGCTAAAAAACGAAAAGTGAGGTTAAAAAAAGCGATTCACCCGACGCTTCGGATGTCATCGGCGGCGGGGAAATGGGCTCAGGGCTTCCAGTTCAGGAAATTGCGGTACAGGGCCAGACCGTGATCCGCGCTTTTTTCCGGATGGAACTGGGTAGCAAAAATATTATCACGGGCAATCGCTGCGGCAAAGCGCGCGCCGTAGTCGGCCTCGCCGGCAATGTGGCGCGCATCCGACGGGCGGGCGTAAAAGCTGTGAACAAAGTAAAAATACGCGCCATCGTGTACGCCCGCCCACACCGGATGGGCCGGGGCGCCGTCAAAGTGCGACTGATAAACTTGGTTCCAGCCCATTTGCGGCACCTTGTAGCGGCTGCCGTCTGGCTGGATTTGACCCGCCAGATCGAACTTGACCACGTCGCCGTGAATCAGGCCGAGACCGGGCGTGGGCGCGCCGTTCAGCCCTTCATGGCTCTCGTCGAGCAGCATCTGCATGCCGACGCACACGCCGAACAGCGGCTTGTTTGCCGCCGCATGCAGCACGGCGCCGAGCAGGCCCGATTGCTCCAGCGCCAGCATGCAGTCGTGCATCGCGCCCTGGCCGGGCAGCACGACACGCTCGGCGTCCAGCACCGCCTGCGGCGAGGAAGTCACCACGACCCGATAGCCGCTGTCCTGCGCCACATGCTGCACCGCCTGCGAGACTGAACGCAAATTGCCCGAGCCGTAATCGACGACGGCCACCGTTTTCAAGTTAGGCATGTTAGAGCGAGCCTTTGGTCGAAGGAATCACGCCCACCGAGCGCGGGTCGATTTCCAGCGCCATGCGCAGCGCGCGGGCAAAGGCCTTGAAGACGGTTTCGGCCTGGTGATGGGCGTTGTCGCCTTTCAGGTTGTCGATGTGCAGCGTGACACCGGCATGGTTCACAAAGCCGTGGAAAAACTCATAAGTCAGCTGGGTGTCAAAGGCGCCGATCATGCCGCTCTTGAACGGCACATGCATCTCCAGCCCCGGACGGCCGGAAAAATCAACCACCACGCGCGACAGCGCCTCGTCCAGCGGCACGTAGGCGTGGCCGTAGCGGCGCAGGCCTTTTTTGTCGCCCACGGCCTGGGCGACGGCCTGGCCCAGCGTGATGCCGACATCTTCGACCGTGTGGTGGCCGTCAATGTGCAGGTCGCCGACGGCCTGAATGTCCAGGTCGATCAGCCCGTGGCGGGCAATCTGGTCGAGCATGTGGTCAAAAAAGCCGATGCCGGTGGACAGGTTGGCCGCGCCGGTGCCGTCGAGATTGACGCGCACGCTGATTTGCGTCTCGGCGGTGACGCGGGAGACTTCGGCGATGCGGGGCGAGGACTCCAGAAGTTTGGAGGAGTCAGAAAAAGAGGTGGTCATAGGGATTTTTCAAGGGCGGCCAGCAACTGCGTGTTTTCATCAGCGGTGCCGACGGTCAGGCGCAGGCAGTTGGCCAGCAGTGGGTGCATTTTAGAAACATTTTTCACCAAAACCTTGCGGTTTCTCAAGCCTTCAAAAACCTGAGCGGCGTCAAGCAGGCGGATCAGAATCATGTTCGCCTGGCTGTTCCAGACCTTGACGCCGGGCAAGGCGCCCAGCGCAGCCAGCAGCCGGGTGCGCTCGGCCACCAGATCCTGCGCCTGGCGGGCAAACACGCCCTGGTGCTCCAGCGCAAACAGCGCGCATTCCATGTTCAGCACGCTGATGTTGTAGGGCGGGCGCACCTTGTCGATTTCGGCGATCAGGGCTTTGGGGGCCATCATGTAGCCCAGACGCACACCGGCCAAGCCGAACTTGCTCAGCGTGCGCATCAGCAGCACATGGCGGTGTTTTGAAAGGCGGTCGATATAGCTTTTGCTGGCAAACGGCTGGTAAGCCTCGTCCATCACGACCAGGCCGCCCTGCGCGCCGACGGCTTCGATGATGCGTTCAATCACCGCGTCATCCCACAGATTGGCCGTCGGATTGTTCGGATAGGCCAAATAAGTGATGGCGGGCTTGTGCTGGTCAATCGCGGCCAGCATCGCCGCTTCGTCGAGTTCAAAGTCGGCGGTCAGATCGACGCCGATGAATGTCAAGCCCTGCAATTGCGCGCTCATCGCGTACATCACAAAACCGGGCACAGGCGCCAGAACGGTAGCGCCCGGCACCGCGCAGGCCAGCGCCAGCAGCGAGATCAGCTCGTCCGAGCCGTTGCCCAGCATGATGTCAAAGCCTTCGGGCATTTGCGCGTAGTCGGCCAGCGCGTGGCGCAGGTCGTTGACGCGGCCATCGGGGTAGCGGTTCAGCGCCAGCGCGCCGAGGCGCTGGCCGAGTTCCGCCTGCAAAGGCTCCGGCAGGCGGTGCGGGTTTTCCATTGCGTCGAGCTTGACCATGTCGGCCGCGTCCTGAACCGCGTAGGCGTGCATGGCCTGCACATCCTGGCGGATCCGTTTTTTGAGCTCAGGCGTAAGCAGCGGCGCAGCAACCTTGGCGCTCACGGCGCCACCCGCATGGCTGGCACGACGCTGAGGCGCAGCTCAGCGGCGCGGGCGTGGGCTTGCAGCCCTTCGCCATACGCCAGTTCGGCGGCAATCGGGCCGAGGATTTGCGCGCCCGCTTGACTGACTTCAATCAGGCTGGAGCGCTTTTGAAAATCGTAAACCCCGAGCGGAGAACTGAAACGCGCCGTGCCGCTGGTCGGCAGGACGTGATTTGGCCCGGCGCAGTAGTCGCCCAGGCTTTCGCTGGTGTAAGCGCCGAGGAAAATCGCGCCCGCGTGGCGCAGCAGCGGCTCCCAGCGGTGCGGCTCGGAGCTGGAAACTTCCAGATGTTCGGGCGCAATGCGGTTGCTGATCTCGCAGGCTTCTTCCATGCTGCGCGTCAGGATGAGCGCGCCCCGGTCGTTCAGGCTCTTGGCGATGATCTCGCGGCGCGGCATCTCGGGCAGCAGGCGGTGGATGGCTTCCTGCACGGCATCCAGATAAGCGGCGTCCGGGCACAGCAAAATCGACTGCGCCAACTCGTCATGCTCGGCCTGGCTGAACAAGTCCATCGCCACCCAGTCGGCGGGCGTGGAGCCGTCGGCCAGCACCAAAATTTCGGACGGCCCGGCAATCATGTCGATGCCGACGGTACCAAAGACGCGCTTTTTGGCGCTGGCAACGTAGGCATTGCCGGGGCCGGTGATTTTGTCCACTTTCGGCACCGTCACCGTGCCGTAGGCCAGCGCGGCCACGGCCTGCGCGCCGCCGATGGTGAAGGCGCGCGTCACGCCCGCCACGTAAGCGGCGGCCAGCACCCGCGCATTTTTTTCGCCCTTGGGCGTTGGCACGACCATGATGATATCGCCAACGCCCGCGACGTGCGCCGGAATAGCATTCATCAGCACCGACGACGGATACGCCGCCT
>JAPLPS010000116.1 GCA_026400075.1 Polaromonas sp. | reverse complement strand
GCGTTGCCGCCAAAAAAGACTTCTTCGCTCCAGCAGCCCTGCGCGAGCACGCGCTGCAGGCTGGTTTCGGTCGCATTGACGACGACGCGGCCCTGCGACGGGACGGTGCGCACCAGATGATGAAATTGGCGCTCAATCGCGGCCAGGTCGGGAAAGATGTCGGCGTGGTCGAATTCGAGGTTGTTCAAAATCGCCGTGCGCGGGCGGTAATGAACGAACTTGCTGCGCTTGTCAAAAAACGCCGTGTCGTACTCGTCGGCCTCGATGACAAAGGTGTTGCCCACGCCGAGCCGCGCCGACACGCCAAAGTTCAGCGGCACGCCACCGATCAAAAAGCCGGGGTTTAAATTGGCGCATTCGAGAATCCAGGCCAGCATCGCGGTCGTCGTGGTCTTGCCGTGCGTGCCGGCGACGGCCAGAACGTGGCGCGGCCCGGTCGCGTGGTGCGTCGGGTGGTGCAAGACGTGGCCCGAGAGCCACTGCGGCCCGCTGGTGTAGGGCAGGCCGCTGTTTAAAATCGCTTCCATCAGCGGGTATCGGGCGCTGCCGTCGGCCAGCCGGGCGCGCGACACCACGTTGCCGATGACGAATACGTCCGGGTTGAGTGCCATCTGGTCGGCGCTGTAGCCCTCGATCAGCTCAATACCCAGGCCGCGCAGCTGGTCGCTCATCGGCGGATAGACGCCCGTGTCGCAGCCTGTGACCTTGTGCCCCGCTTCACGCGCCAAGGCGGCCAGGCCGCCCATGAAGGTGCCGCAAATTCCCAAAATATGTATGTGCATGGTTTGATTTTAGGGACAATAAAAACGCCTGCAGGCAGCGCCTGATTGAATGGCAATCGCGCAGCATGGTGAACTTTTTACCGCGTTGCAGGCTCAAGCCTGTTGTGGGCACAATGGCTTGACTGCGCTTGTCCGGCTGAATTTTCTTAACTTTTCGCGCTGGGCTTTGCCGCCCGTCGCCTGCTGAATGTGAATACTCTGATGTCTGAAATTGCCGCCACCGCTGCGGCGCTGGTGGTTGAAGAGGGGCTGGAATACGGCCCGGCCAAACGCCGCGCCGTCAAGCAGCTGGCGCTGCCCCAGCGCACCGCGCTGCCCGATAACGACATGCTCGAAGACGCGGTGCGTGAGTACATCGCGGTGTTTTGCGCCGACACCCAGCCCGCCGAGCTGGCCGCGCTGCGCGAACTGGCGCTGGTCTGGATGGCGCGCCTGCCGCAGTTTCGCCCTTACCTGACCGGGGCCGTCTGGAACGGCACGGCGACGCGCCTGTCCGACATTTACATCCAGCTGTTTTGTGATGACCCGAAATCGGCGGAGATTGCACTGATCGACCACAACGTCGATTACGAGCCGCGCACCGTCACCGGCTTTACCGGCGGCAAGGTCGAGGCGCTGAGCCTGAGCAGCCTGTGCCAGCCGCTGAACGAAACCGTCGGCGTACACCTGATGGTCTATGACCACGACGACCTGCGCGGCGCGTTGCGGCCCGACGCGAAGGGCCGGGCGCCGCGTGGCGACATCGCGGCGGTGCGCAAATTGTTGTCCATTTCCCCTTTGGAGCTGGGCTCGTGAAGCGCAGAAACATGCTGTATGGCGGCGCGGCAGTCGCCGCAGGCCTGGCGGGCGCGGGCGTGGCCTGGTGGACAGACCGGCTAAAAAGCGGGCAGGGGCAGGCGGCGCCCCATTACGGTCAGGTGGCAGCCGTGGCAGCGCTGGCACCCGCATCAGCTCCGGCGCCGGGCGACGCCGACAAGGAGGCGACGGCCGCCTTCTGGCGCCTGAGCTTTGAAACCCTGGACGGACAAACGCTGCCGATGAGCAGTTTTCGCGGCAAGCGGCTGCTGGTCAATTTCTGGGCGACCTGGTGCCCGCCGTGCGTCGATGAGCTGCCTTTGCTGGATTATTTTTACCAGGAAAACCGCGACAAGAACTGGCAACTGCTCGGCCTGGCTGTCGATCAGCCCGGCGTGGTGCGGGACTGGCTGAAAAACCGGCCACTCAATTACCCGGTCGGCCTGGCTGCCCAAAGCGGCATCGCGCTGGGCAAGTCGCTGGGAAATACTGAGGGCGGCCTGCCTTTTTCGGTGCTGTTTGACCCGCTCGGGGCGTTGCAGCAGCGCAAGGTCGGCAGCGTGCTGGCGCAAGACCTGGCGGCCTGGATGCGGCTTAAATAGGCAGTTTGGCCCGGTTTGGCATGAGGTACACTTTGCGCTTTGCTGAGCTTGTCTGGCGTCTGGGCGGATAAAATAATTGGCAAATAGGCGCTGTAGGGCTTCAAAGCACAGCGTAAGCGAAAAAAGAAAGAAGTTTGGCGTCAGCGCCAGCTTGCTGGTTACATCAAAACTGTGCGTGGCCATCGGCCGCGCCTGCATCTCACCGTCATCGGAGAAAATCCATGGATCTAAGAAAACTCAAAACCCTGATTGACCTTGTTTCAGAGTCCAATGTGTCTGAGCTGGAAATCACCGAGGCCGAAGGCAAGGTGCGTATTGTCAAGTCCAGCGGCGCGCCGATGATGATGATGCATCAGCCCGCCACGATGATGGCCGCGCCCACGATGAGCGCAGCCCCGGTTGCCGCCGCCGCCCCCGAGGCGCCTGCCGCGCCCGCAGGCCACGCCGTCAAGTCGCCGATGGTCGGCACCTTCTACCGCGCTTCGGCACCGGGCGCCAAGTCCTTTGTCGAAATCGGCAGCGTGATCAAGGAAGGCGAGACCATCTGCATCATTGAGGCGATGAAAATCCTCAACGAGATCGAAGCCGACAAGTCCGGCACCGTGACTAAAATCCTTTCCGAAAACGGCCAGGCCGTGGAATACGGCCAGCCTCTTTTCATCATCGAGTAAGCGGGCTTCGGCCCCTTTTTCCTTCTTTACCAGAGCGGCCCGCAGCGGCCAGACCAGGTACTTCGACGTATGTTCAAAAAAATACTGATCGCCAACCGGGGCGAGATTGCCCTGCGTATCCAGCGCGCCTGCCGGGAACTCGGCGTCAAGGCCGAAAGCGGTTTCAAATTTATCGGCCCACGCCCGAGTCGATCCGGCTGATGGGCGACAAGGTCTCGGCCAAGCAAACGATGCTGAAGGCGGGCGTGCCCTGCGTGCCCGGCTCCGAAGGCGCGCTGCCCGCTGATCCGGCCTTCATCAAGCGCGTGGCCAAGCAGATCGGTTACCCGGTCATCATCAAGGCCGCTGGCGGCGGCGGCGGACGCGGCATGCGCGTGGTACATACCGAAGCGGCACTGCTGAACGCGGTGCAGATGACCAAGGCGGAAGCCGGTGCGGCCTTCGGCAATCCCGAGGTGTACATGGAGAAATTTCTCCAGAACCCCCGGCACATCGAAATCCAGATCATTGCCGACCAGTACAAAAACGCCGTCTGGCTCGGCGAGCGCGACTGCTCGATGCAGCGGCGCCACCAGAAGGTCATCGAGGAAGGCCCGGCGCCCGGCATTCCGCGTCGCTTGATTGATCGCATTGGCGCGCGCTGCGTCGCTGCGGTGAAAAAATTCGGCTACCGGGGCGCGGGCACGTTTGAGTTCCTGTACGAAGACGGCGAGTTTTATTTCATCGAAATGAACACCCGCGTGCAGGTCGAGCACCCGGTGACCGAGTGGATCACCGGCGTCGATATCGTGCGCACCCAGATCATGGTGGCGGCGGGCGAGAAGCTGCCGTTTGTCCAGCGCGACATCCAGATCAAGGGCCATGCGATTGAGTGCCGCATCAACGCCGAAGACCCGTACAAGTTCACGCCGTCGCCGGGGCGCGTCACCACCTGGCACGCGCCGGGCGGGCCGGGCGTGCGGGTCGATTCGCACATTTACACCAACTATTTCGTTCCGCCCAACTACGACTCGATGGTGGGCAAGGTGATCGTGCACGGCGACACCCGCGAGCAGGCGCTGGCACGCATGCGCACTGCACTCGGCGAAACCGTGGTCGAAGGCATCAACACCAACATTGCGCTGCACCGCGAACTGATGGTGGACGCCAAGTTCATGGCCGGCGGCACCAACATCCATTACCTGGAACACTGGCTTGAACAGCACAAGCGCTAAAGGCCGTGGCCATGCATGAGTTGCGGCTC
>JAPLPS010000299.1 GCA_026400075.1 Polaromonas sp. | reverse complement strand
TGTTCCAGCCCGGCTGCATGCTGGACAAAAACCGCGTCAGCGCGCCGGGACGCTCGGGAAACACAAAGCGCAGCAGCCGCTCGTCCCTGGCCAGCGCGCTGTGGCCGCCGACCATGTGGCGGATATGCTCCTTGGCCAGCTCGTCGTGCGTCAAATCCAGCGCCTTGAAGCCGTGCTCGGTGAATTGCGCGGTGATTTGGCGGCTCTCGCCGCGCGCCGAGGTGGTCAGGCCGACAAACACATGGGCCAGTTTTTTGTCGCTGATGCGGTAGTTGAACTCGGTCACGCTGCGCGGGCTGCCGGGCAGCGCGTCGATCAGCTCGCAAAAGCGCCGGAAGCTGCCGCGCTCCTCGGGAATCGTCACGGCAAACAGGGCTTCGCGCTCCTCGCCGACTTCGGCGCGCTCGGCGACAAAGCGCAGGCGGTCAAAGTTCATGTTCGCGCCGGACAGGATGGCGGCGTAGGTTTCGCCCTGGGTTTGGTGCGTTTCCACGTACTGCTTGATGGCGGCCACGGCCAGCGCGCCCGCCGGTTCGACGATGCTGCGCGTATCGACAAACACGTCTTTAATCGCGGCGCAGACGGCATCGGTATCGACGGTGATGAATTCATCGACCAGCTCGCGGCTGATGCGAAAGGTCTCTTCGCCGACCAGCTTGACGGCGGTGCCGTCGGAGAACAGGCCCACGTCGGGCAGCGTGACACGCTGGCCAGCGGCGACTGACTGCATCATCGCGTCAGAGTCGTTCATCTGCACGCCGATGACCTTGATCTCGGGGCGCACGGCCTTGATGTAGTTGGACACGCCTGAAATCAGCCCGCCGCCGCCGATGGCGACAAACACCGCGTCGAGGCGGCGCGAGCCCAGCGTTTGCAGCTGGCGCAGGATTTCCATCGCAATCGTGCCCTGACCGGCAATCACATCCGGATCGTCGAAGGGGTGGACGAAGGTCAGCCCTTGTTCCTGCTGCAGCTGGACTGAGTGGGCGTAGGCGTCGGAGTAGCTGTCGCCGTGCAGCACGACTTCGCCGCCGAGTCCCCTGACGGCATCAATTTTGAGCTTGGGCGTGGTCGTCGGCATCACGATGACGGCGCGGGTGCCGAGCTTTTTCGCGCTCAGCGCCACGCCCTGCGCGTGGTTGCCCGCCGAGGCGCAGATCACGCCTTTGTCGAGCTGCTCGGCGCTCAGATGCGCCATCTTGTTGTAGGCGCCGCGCAGCTTGAAGCTGAACACGGGCTGCTGGTCTTCGCGCTTGAGCAGCACGGTGTTGTTCAGGCGCTGGCTGAGGTTTTTGGCCTTTTCCAGATTGGACTCAATCGCCACGTCATAGACGCGGGCGGTGAGGATTTTTTTCAGGTAGTCGGCGGGGGTCAGATTTTTTGAAGAGGTCATGTTTTTCTCGCAACAGAGCCTGAGCATCATAGGGGCAAGAAAAAAAAGGCCCAGACCATTGGGTCTGGGCCTGTAAATCCACCCTTTGAGGAGGTGGAGGAGACAACCGGTGCAAAAATACGCTGCGTTGATGACGGCGATACGTACTTATGCGCGTAGATTAAGTATAGCGGATTTATGTTGCACTGCACAATAACGATGTTGTGAAAAGTAAGTATTTCTAACTGTTGTCATAAATTTTTACAAAAGGAATGCTAGATATGGAATGCACAGTTCGCTGGGAAGGCAATCAGGCCGCCAACAATTCCGCCACCGGGTCAGACGCGGAGCCGCGCTCGAACATGCTGTTTGTGGCGCAGACCGGCAGCGGTCACACGCTGGTGATGGACGGCGCGCCGGACGCGGCCAAGCCGGAAAACGGCGGCGCCAATCTGGCGCCCCGGCCCATGGAGGCGGTGCTGGCGGGCGCGGGTGGCTGCACCGCTTACGACGTGGTCTTGATTCTCAAGCGCGGGCGCCAGGATGTGCGCGGCTGCTCGGTCAAGCTCAGCTCGGAGCGGGCGCCGGTCGATCCCAAGGTGTTCACGAAAATCCACATGCACTTTGTCGTCACCGGGCGCGGCTTGACGGCGGGGCCGGTGGAGCGCGCCATCGCGATGAGCCACGACAAATACTGCTCGGCCACCATCATGCTGGGCAAAACTGCCGAGATCACGACCAGTTTTGAACTGGTGGAAGCGGCTTAAATCCGGTGCGCCACGGTCGTCATGACCTTGGCGGCTGTGCGCATCAAGGCCTTGACCGGCGCGGGCAGCAGTCGTGCGCCAGCGTCCTGCGCCGCCTGGGCGTGGACGGCTTCGTCGTCCTTCATTTGGGCGACGATGGCGCGGGACTCGTGGTCGCCCTCGGGCAGGCGATCCAGGTGGCTGGCCAGATGGGCTTCGACCTGGCGCTCGGTTTCGACCACAAAACCCAGACTCAAGGGGTCGCCGAGCCGACTGGCGACCAGCCCCAAGCCGAAAGCGCCCGCGTACCACAGTGGATTCAGCAGCGAAGGGCGTGCGCCCAGCTCGTCGAGCCGGGTGCGGGTCCAGGCCAGATGGTCGCCCTCGTCGCGGCAGGCCTGCAGGAAATGCGCACGCAGCGCCGGGTCGCGCGTGCCCAGCGCCTGCGCCGCATACAGCGCCTGCGCGCAAACCTCACCGACATGGTTGACGCGCATCAGCGCGCCGGACAGGGCTTTCTCCTGGGGGCTGAGCTCGGTTTCCTGGGCTGCCAGCGTGGGGCAGGGCTTGCTGGCGCGGGGTTTGGCAAAGACGGTGCGCAGCGCGCCGTCTGCAGCGTTCAGGGTGAAGTCAAGGACGGTAGTCATGCGATATTTTGATTCAGGCTGGGAAAATTAAAAAAGCGACAAAGGGGAAACCCTGTGTTGATGTTGCGTTAAAACGACATTTTTGACCAGCATCATGGGTTATTTGGAGAAATTTTTATTCCTCCTTTTAAACTCAACACTGCTGCAATGAAAGATTACCCTTCTTTCGGGTGCGTTTGGCAGTTGTTTGCTTCTCATTTTTTGGAGAATTTTGAATGTGCAATGAAAGATTACCCTTCTTTCGGGTGCGTTTGGCAGTTGTTTGCTTCTCATTTTTTGGAGAATTTTGAATGAAAAAGAATTTGATCGCTCTGGCCATCCTCGCCGCTTCCGGCGTTGCCTCTGCACAATCCAGCGTCACGGTGTACGGCATTGCTGACGTGTGGTTTGGCAGCACCAAGAACGAAGCGGCTATTAACCCAACTCGTCAGACCAAAATTGACAGCGGCGGCGTGGATCAGAGTCGTTTCGGTTTCAAAGGAACTGAAGATCTGGGCGCTGGCCTGAAGGCCAACTTCGTGCTGGAGCAAGGCTTCAATATCGACAATGGCTCTGATGCGATCACTAGCCAGGCGTTCAGCCGTCAGTCCTACGTGGGTCTTTCTTCCGCCGCTATGGGTGAAGTTCGCTTGGGCAAAACCCTCACACCGTTTGACGATATCAGCGGCGCAACCACCCCTGGCTTCAATTCGGCGCTGTCGCCTTCTTCGAATGTTTGGCTGAGCACCAACTACGCAGCCAATCCTGCCAACACCATTTACTACGCCAGCCCCAGCTTCAGCGGCTTCAGCGGCGCAGCCAGCTACAGCCTGCATGAAGACAAAAACACGATTATTGGTGGCAACAAGGCAGGCCGCACCGGCAGCTTCAACGTCAAGTACGAAGGCGGCCCTGTGTACGTTGGCTTCGCTTACCAGTATGAAAAAGCAGCCGGTCCGGTTAATTCGGTGAAGTTCACCCGTCTGAACGGTTCCTACGATCTGGGCGTGGTCAAGCTGCTGGCTGGCTATGGCCGTGTCAGTGACCAGGATAAACTGGGCCTTGGTGGCAAAACGACCGAATGGCAAATCGGCGCTGATTTCCCTGTAACCAGCGCGCTGACCCTGTCCGGCGGCTATGCCCGCTCCAAGGACAACGCCGCTCTGGGCAACGCCAAACGCACCGGTCTGGGCCTGGCTGCGAGCTACTCGCTGTCCAAGCGCACTTCCGTGTACGGTGGCGTTCAGGCTGCCAACACCAAGCAAAATGGTGTAGCTGATGTGAAGAGCGACCTCTACGCTGTGGGCGTTCGCCACACGTTCTAATCTGAGGCTGGCTTAGGCCAGCTTGGGTCAGAATTCAAAAAGCCGTTTCGGGTCATGCCGGAACGGCTTTTTTCATGGTGAAATCTGGGATTATTGTGGTGGGTAAGAGACTGATGGTTAAATTAGTCCAGATTTTTTGCGCCAGATTGATCAATCTAGTGCAATAGTCTTCACTTTCTCCGTTGGAAATTAAAATCTGAAAAGATTTTCGTGACCGGGTTCTGTGTCTAACTTGAAAGAAATATTGAAATGAAAAAATCACTTGTCGCGCTGTCCGTATTGGCGGCCTCCGGTGCCGTCATGGCCCAATCCAGTGTCAGCCTGTATGGCATTGCCGATGCTTTTGTGGGTTCGCGCCAGACCACCGGAATTTCCCTTAGCGGCGGCAATCTACTGACCCTTGAGCAGCGCCAGAGCGTGCTCGACTCCGGCGGCCTGAATGGTTCGCGCTGGGGCTTGAAGGGTACTGAAGATCTGGGCGGTGGCTTGAAAGCCAATTTCGTTCTGGAAAGCGGTTTTGATATTTCCAATGGCGCCAGCACAAGCAGCGGCGTTTTGTTCGACCGTCAGGCTGTCGTCGGTCTCAGTGGCAACTTCGGCGCGGTCTCGCTGGGCCGCCAGTATGGCGCTTACGACAACGTGCGTGGCGCCTTCCTGTCTGCGCAGGGCAACAGCCCCGCGTTTGATGCCACCAATGGCGTGCCGCTGACCCAGACGCTGGCTATCTACGCTGTGAAGGGCGCTTTCACGTTCCCTCCTGGCAGTTCTGTGGCGAACGACATCAATACTGCTGCTGTCGGTGGCCGCATCGGCGCTTGGGCCGGTTACCAGGCCCGCATCAACAACAGCATCCGTTATGAAACCCCAAATATCAGCGGCTTCCAGGCTGCTGTGGTCTATGGTTTTGGTGAAGACAAAAACACCCCACCTAACACCGCTGCAACCCAAAACGCCTCCTTCAGCCTGACCTATGTCAACGGCCCGCTCGCGCTGGGTCTGGCTCACCAGGACGACGAACTGGTCAGGGACTTTCATTTGAAGAACACCGCCATCGGCGGCAACTACGACCTGGGCCTTGCCAAGATTTTCCTGGCTTACAACCAGGCCAAGTACACCGGTCTGGCCAAGCAAAATGAATGGTCTGTCGGCGTGCGCGCACCGCTGGGCGCCACCACGCTGGTGGCCCAGTACGCCCGCTCCAACGGCGACGATCTGGGCAAGAGCCAGAGTCTGGGCCTGAGCGCCGAGTACAGCCTGAGCAAGCGCACGACGGCTTACGCGGCCTTCAACCAGACCAACGCTTATCAGAACCTGGTCAAGAACAACGTGTACGGCCTGGGCGTTCGCCACACGTTCTGATTCGGGCTGGCCAAGGCCAGTTTTTGACTGAAAAGCGAAAAGCCGGTCGGGAGAAATCCAGATCGGCTTTATTATTTTGTTGTCAAGAAGCAACGAATTTTTTGTTTTTAAGGCCATTTCTTTGCGAAATGGCGCTCAGTCTGGTGCAATAGCCTCAACTTCCCGAAAGGGGGTTGGCCCGGGTCTCCGGGGAATCCACTGGCGCAAGCCTGAAGTGGACCTCGTTCCGGAGCCCTCTGTTTAACCTTGGAGAACTCTCAAATGAAAAAATCCCTCATCGCTTTGGCCGTTCTGGCTTCTTCCGGCGCCGCAATGGCCCAGTCTTCCGTGACCCTGTACGGTCTGGTGGATGCTGCTGTTGCGCACACCAGCGCGACCGATGCTGCTGGCAATAAAACCAACCAAAACCGTGTTGAGAGCAGCGGCGCGAACAATTCGCGTTGGGGCCTGAAAGGCACTGAAGATCTGGGCAATGGTCTGAAGGCCAATTTCGTGCTGGAAGCCGGCTTTAACACCGATACCGGTACTGATGCCCAGACCGTGGGTGCCGCTGGTACGGCATTTGGTCGCCAGGCTTTTGTCGGCCTGTCCGGCGATTTCGGTGCTGTGACCCTGGGTCGTCAGTACACCGCTTACGACGCATTGCGCGCCGCAACGAATAACCTGTATGACACCAACGTGGCCACCACCAATACGGTTTGGGGCAACGCTGTTGCTGGCTACGCGAACCGCGTCAGCAACTCCATCGCCTACACCTCGCCAGTTTTCAGCGGCGTCAGCGGCGCTGCCGTTGTTGCTCTGGGTGAAGACAAGTCGAATACGAACCCTGTGAGCCAGAACAACAGCCTGCACATCAAGTATGCCAATGGCCCTGTGCTGGCTGGCTACGCATTCCAGGAAGAAAAAACTGGCACCACAACGAGCAAGTACAACCTGCTCGCCGGTTCGTATGACTTCGGCGTTGCCAAGCTGACCGGTGGCTTCAACATGGCCAAACAAGGCACTGCCAAAGACAAGGAATTCCAAGTCGGCGTGAGCGCTCCAGTTGGTGCTGCTGCTACCGTGGCTGCTGGCTACTCTTACTCGAAGGGCCAAGTCGCTGGCGTTACCACCGTCAAGGGTAGCGGCCTGAGCCTGCTGGGCACCTACAGCCTGTCCAAGCGCACCACGGCGTACGCTGGCCTGAACGCTATGAAGTTCAAAGATGGCGCAGACAACACCACCGGCAAGAGCTCTATGGTTGCTGTTGGCGTTCGCCACACGTTCTAATTTAAAGCTGGCTTAACGCCAGTTTTGAATCTGAATCCAAAAGCCGTTCCGGGGCAACCCGGAGCGGCTTTTTTCATGCGCCGCAAAAACTCAAGCGTAGCGCTTGCTGCGCAGGTTGTTCTTCATTTCCTTCAGCAGTGGCTGCAGCGACGGGCCTATGCGCAGCGCCACGCAGGTAGCCAAGATGTCGATCATCATCAAATGCAGCAGGCGCGAAACCATCGGGCTGTAGCGGTCATAGCCTTCCGGGTGGTCGGCGGCCAGGTGAATATGCCCGGCCGACGCCAGCGGCGAGCCGGTGGCAGTGATGACGATGGTGGTCGCACCGTTTTTGCGCGCAATGTCGCAGGCGTCCATCAGGTCGCGGGTGCGCCCCGAGTTGGAAATCACCACCACGCAGTCGCCCGGCCCGAGCAGCGAGGCGCTCATCACCTGCATGTGGCCGTCGCTATAGGCAATGCTCTGGATGCCGAGCCGGAAAAACTTGTGCTGCGCATCCTGGGCGACGATGCCGGAGTTGCCCACGCCAAAAAATTCAATCCGCTTGCCCGCATGGTAGGCCGCCAGCAGCGCGGTGACGGCTTTTTCAAGCGCCAGCGGCCGGGCGTCGTTGCGGTATTTCAGAAACGCCGCCACGGTGTTGTCGATCACCTTGACCAGCACGTCACTGGTTTTGTCGTCGGCGTCCACGCTGCGGTGAATGAAGGGCACGCCCTCGCTGACGCTGCCCGCCAGCTTGAGCTTGAAGTCGGACAGTCCGTCGTAGCCCACGCTGCGACAAAAGCGCACCACGGTCGGCTTGCTGACATGGGCACGGCTGGCCAGTTCGGTGATGGGGTGGTTGGCAAAGCTGCGCGGATCGGCCAGCACCAGGCGGGCGACGCGCTGCTCGGCGGGCGCCAGCGAAGACAGGGAGGCTTTGATTCGATCCAGCATGTTCCAATCCAGAGTCAGCTTTTAATGAAAAAGCTTCGTAATAAAGTTTCGAATTCTATGGGCATAATGGTAATTTTGTTCACGCCATGACTCAACTCAATGCCCTGAAACAGTTCACCACCGTGGTGGCCGATACCGGCGACTTCAAGCAGCTGGCCCAGTTCAAGCCCCAGGACGCCACCACCAACCCGTCCCTGATCCTCAAGGCGGTGCAAAAAGCCGATTACCAGCCGCTGCTGGCCCAGACGGTCAGCCGCTTTCGGGGCGCGCCGCTGGACGATGTGATGGACCGGCTGCTGGTGCGTTTTGGCTGCGAAATCCTGTCGCTGATTCCGGGCCGGGTCTCGACCGAGGTGGACGCCCGCCTGAGCTTTGATGCCAATGCGATGTTCACCCGGGGTGAGCGCCTGATCGAGCTGTACCAAGCCGAAGGCATTCACATCGACCGCGTGCTGATCAAGGTCGCCGCCACTTGGGAAGGTATCCAGGCCGCCGAGCGGCTGGAGCGGCGCGGCATTCACACGAATCTGACGCTGCTGTTTTCCTTCTGCCAGGCGGTGGCTTGCGGCCAGGCCAAGGTGCAGCTGATTTCGCCCTTCGTCGGTCGGATTTACGACTGGTACAAGAAATCAGCCGGCAGCGCCTGGGACGAGACCGCGAACGCGGGCGCGAACGATCCGGGCGTCAAATCGGTGCGCGAGATTTACAACCATTACAAGCATTTCGGCATTGCCACCGAAGTCATGGGCGCGAGTTTTCGCAATGTCGGCCAGATCACGGCGCTGGCCGGTTGTGATTTGTTGACGATCAGCCCGGAACTGCTGGCCCAGCTGGCCGCTTCCGAGGCACCACTGGAGCGCGCCCTGGATGCCGACGCGGCGAAGGCGCTGGACCTGCCAGCGGTGAATTTTGACGAAGCGGGTTTCCGCTACGCGCTCAACGAGGACGCGATGGCCACTGAAAAACTGGCCGAAGGCATACGCGCTTTTGCACTCGACGCGGTGAAGCTGGAGCAGTTGCTGCTGGCGGCGTAAGCGCGCTGTTTAGAGATATTGAGCCGCGCCTGCGAAGCGGCGAACGAATACATAAAAAAAGCCGCTGTGGTTGTACACAGCGGCTTTTTTGTCTGGCGCAAGCCAAAAAACTGCGGGGTCTGCGTCCGGGCTGACTGGCAGCCTGGCATCCGTCCCCGCGATTTTTTATCACATGCCCATGTCGCCCATGCCACCCATGCCACCCATGCCGCCGCCCATGCCTGCAGGTGCGTCGTCTTTGGCAGACTCGCACACCATGCATTCGGTGGTCAGCATCAGCGAGGACACGGACGCTGCGTTTTGCAGCGCGGTGCGGGTCACTTTCGTGGGGTCCAGAATACCCATTTCGATCATGTCGCCGTAGGTGTCGTTGGCGGCGTTGAAGCCGTAGTTGCCGGTGCCAGCCAGCACAGCGTTCACCACCACAGAGGCTTCGCCGCCTGCGTTGTAAACGATTTCGCGCAGGGGCGCTTCGATGGCGCGCATCACCAGCTTGATACCGGCGTCCTGGTCAGCGTTGTCGCCCTTGATGACGCCAGCGGTTTGCTTGGCGCGCAGCAATGCCACGCCGCCGCCAGCCACGATGCCTTCTTCCACAGCAGCGCGGGTAGCGTGCAGTGCATCTTCAACGCGGGCTTTCTTTTCTTTCATTTCGACTTCGGTGGCAGCGCCAACCTTGATCACGGCAACACCGCCAGCCAGCTTGGCCACGCGCTCTTGCAGTTTTTCACGGTCGTAGTCGCTCGAAGCTTCTTCGATTTGCACGCGCACTTGCTTGACGCGCGCTTCGATGTCAGCAGCCTGGCCGGAACCGTCGATGATGATGGTGTTTTCCTTGCCCACTTCGATGCGCTTGGCGGAACCCAGGTCAGCCAGCGTCACTTTTTCCAGCGACAGGCCGATTTCTTCAGCGATCACCTTGCCGCCGGTCAGCACAGCGATGTCTTCCAGCATGGCTTTGCGGCGGTCGCCGAAACCAGGCGCCTTGACGGCGACAACCTTCAGGATGCCGCGCAGCGTGTTCACCACCAGCGTAGCCAGCGCTTCGCCGTCCACGTCTTCAGCGATGATCAGCAGTGGGCGGCCAGCCTTGGCGACTTGTTCCAGCGTTGGCAGCAGGTCACGGATGTTGCTGATCTTCTTGTCGTAGAGCAGCACAAACGGATTGTCCAGCAGAGCGGATTGCTTTTCTGGGTTGTTGATGAAGTAAGGCGACAGGTAGCCACGGTCAAACTGCATGCCTTCGACCACGTCGAGTTCGGATTCCAGCGATTTGCCGTCTTCCACGGTGATCACGCCTTCTTTGCCGACCTTGTCCATCGCGTCAGCAATGATCTTGCCGATGGTTTCGTCAGAGTTGGCCGAGATGGAGCCGACTTGGGCGATTTCTTTGGACGTCGTGGTGGCTTTGGAAGCTTTCTTCAGCTCTTCGACCAGGGCTGCAACCGCCTTGTCGATGCCGCGCTTCAGGTCCATTGGGTTCATGCCGGCGGCAACGGCTTGTCTTTCAGCTCGATTTCCTTGGCCACGGACACACCGTCCTTGGTCACGGTAGGGGCGCCGAACGAGCGCTCCAGCACCACGTTGCGGCCTTTAGGGCCGAGCGTGACCTTGACCGCGTTGGCCAGGATGTTCACGCCTTCAACCATGCGTGCGCGGGCTTCGCCGCCGAAAATTACGTCTTTTGCTGCCATGATTCAGATTCCTTAAATTTGATGAATGAAATAGCCGCTGCTGCCAATTTGGCGTGCCGGGCAGCTATTCAATAAGTAGCGCTACTAGCAGGTGGCGGAGAATTACTTCTCGACGACTGCAAACAGGTCTTCTTCTTTCATGACGAGCAGTTCGTCGCCATTGACCTTGACGGTCTGGCCGCTGTACTTGCCGAACAAGACACGGTCGCCGACCTTGACGGCCATTGGGCTGATTTCGCCTTTGTCGTTCTTTTTGCCGGGGCCTACGGCCAGCACTTCGCCTTGGTCTGGCTTTTCAGCGGCGCTGTCAGGAATGACGATGCCGGAAGCGGTTTTGGTTTCGTTTTCCACGCGTTTGACAATCACGCGGTCGTGCAAGGGACGAAGAATCATGAAAAGCTCCTTGTTTCTAAAACAGTGGTTTTGAGAATCAAGACGCCCCCGAAAAGGGAGCGCCTGTTAAATCACCGGCTGGAGCAGGCTTGTTAGCACTCCATGCCGTCGAGTGCTAATGATAGGGGCAATCATGCGGCTTTTCAAGAGCCGCCGCATTGCCCGGCCAAAAATCAGCGGCCGACGGCGTTGCGCAGCAGCGCAGCCTTGTCGGTGCGTTCCCAGGTGAACTCGGGCTCGTCGCGGCCAAAGTGGCCGTAGGCGGCGGTTTTTTCGTAGATCGGGCGCAGCAAATCGAGCATCTGGATGATGCCGTTCGGACGCAAATCAAAATGCTGGTTCACCAGCGCGGCGATTTCGTGGTCGGGAATCACGCCCGTGCCTTCGGTGTAAACCGTCACGTTCATCGGCCGGGCCACGCCGATGGCGTAAGCGACCTGAATCTGGCACTGGCGCGCCAGCCCAGCGGCGACGATGTTTTTCGCCACATAGCGGGCGGCGTAGGCGGCGGAGCGATCCACCTTGCTCGGGTCTTTGCCGCTGAACGCGCCGCCGCCGTGCGGGCAGGCGCCGCCGTAGGTATCGACGATGATCTTGCGCCCGGTCAGGCCGCAGTCGCCCTGCGGGCCGCCGATGACGAAGCGCCCGGTCGGGTTGATCAGGTATTTCGTGTCCTTGAGCCACTCTTTGGGCAGCACCGGCTTGATGATTTCCTCAATCACGGCCTCGATGAAGGATGCCTTCATGTGCGTGGCGTTTTCGCTCTGGTCGGGGCTGTGCTGGGTCGAGAGCACGACGGTGTCAATGCTGTGCGGCTTGCCATCGACGTAGCGCATCGTCACCTGGCTCTTGGCGTCCGGGCGCAAAAACGGCAGGCGGCCATCCTTGCGCAGCTGGGCCTGGCGCTCGACGAGGCGGTGCGCGTAGTAAATCGGCGCGGGCATCAGCTCGGGCGTTTCGTCGCAGGCGTAGCCGAACATCAGGCCCTGGTCGCCTGCGCCGATGTTCAGGTGGTCGTCGCTGGCGTGATCGACGCCCTGGGCGATGTCCTTGCTCTGCTTGTCGTAGCAGACCATGACCGCGCAGCCCTTGTAGTCGATGCCGTACTCGGTGTTGTCGTAGCCGATGCGCTTGAGCGTGTCGCGCGCCACCTGGATGTAATCGACGTTGACGCCTTCTTTGGCGGTGATTTCACCGGCCAGCACGACCAAGCCGGTGTTGGTCAGCGTCTCGGCGGCGACTCTAGCGTGCGGGTCTTGCTTGAAGATGGCATCGAGAATCGCGTCGGAAATCTGGTCGGCCACCTTGTCGGGATGGCCCTCGGAGACGGATTCGGAAGTAAAGAGAAAATCGTTCGCCATTGCGTACACTCCATGAGGTTAATTGGCGCGTTGCCAATCGGGTGTGCTTTGGCGAACGCTTTAGCAGTTTGGTTTAATGTCGCCCTGCAAGTTGTTCAGTAACTCGGCGACAGGGCGAAATTATAGGACGCCGTCATCAGGCCTGTATTGGCTCTCAAACATCCCCTTTGGCGGGATAGAATTTATTTGGAAGGGGCAACCCCTTCCAGATTCGCCCCGAAAGGGGCGTGGATTGAAACAAACATGCGCTGCTTATTCCGTTTTTTTTCTTTCTGGCCGCTGTCTGTGCTGCAGGCGCTGGGCGGCGTCATGGGCTGGCTGACCTGGGCCTTGAGTCCGTCTTACCGGGCGCATTTTCGGGCCAATGTGGCGCAGGCCGGGTTGCCGTTTGCGCAGGCCAGACCGGCCATTGCCGAGACCGGGCGCTTTGTCGCCGAACTGCCCAAGCTGTGGCTGCGCCCGCGCGGCCAGTCGTGCCTGGAAAATGTCCAACTGGAGGGGCGGGGCTACGCCGAGCAGGCTTTCGCCCAGGGGCGCGGGGTGATTTTTGTTGGCGCGCATTGCGGCAGTTTTGAATTCGGCTCGCATGCGCTGGCCGAGCTGTACGGGCCGATTACCGCGATTTACCGGCCGGCGCGTAAGCCCTGGCTGGCGCAGCTGGAGCGCATCGCCCGCGACCGCGACCAGCTGACGATGGCGCCCGCCGGTCTGAGCGGCATCCGGCAGATGTACAAAAGCCTGAAGGCGAATCAGGCGGTGGCGCTGCTGGCCGATCAGGCGCCGCCGGAGGGTTTGGGGCTGTGGGCGCCTTTTTTTGGCCGCGCCGCTTACACCGTGACGCTGCCCGCCCGGATGGCTTTGCAAACCGGGGCGGTTTTGCTGCCGGTCAACTGTGAGCGCCTGCCGCACGGGCGCGGCTACCGCCTGAAAATCTGGCCGCCGGTGGCGGGCTTGGCGGACTGCGCAAAAGCTGAAGACGGGCAGGGCGGCCTGCTGCAGGCCGTGACGCTGGTCAACCGGGCGATTGAGGCGATTGTCCTGAGCCAGCCGGGCCAGTATTTGTGGGCTTATGCGCGCTACAAGACGCCGCGCAAGGAAGTCGCTTGAACGCGCTGACGCAATGGCTGGGGCGCGCTGCCACGCGGGCCGGTATTGCTTTTATGAAAAGTCTGGCTTTTTTGCCGCTTTCCTGGGTGCGGGCGCTGGGCGCCGGGCTGGGCTGGATTTTGTATCGCCTGATAGGCGCGCGGCGGCGCGTGGTGCTGGCCAATTTATCCGCGTGTTTTCCTGACCTGTCCGAGGCGCAAAGGCGCAGGCTGGCGCAGGAAACCTTTGTCTGTTTTTCGCAGGCCTGGCTGGATCGGGCCTGGCTCTGGCACGGCCCGAAAGCCTGGGTGCAGCGGCGCGTGCAGATGACCGGTGCTGTGCATGAGCTGGCGGGCACGGCGCCTACCGTCGTGTTTCTGCCGCATTTTGTCGGGCTGGACGCGGCCTGTGTCGGGGCTGCGCTGGCAACGCAGCGCACTTCGCTGACGATTTACACGAACCAGTCGAACCAGCTGGTCGATGAGTGGATTTTGCAGGGCCGCCAGCGCTTTGGCCATGCGCGCCTGTTTGGGCGCAAGGATGGCATCAAGTCCATCGTGGCCGCGCTGCGCGAGGGCCAGCCGCTGTACCTGCTGCCGGACATGGATTTTGGCCCCGACGAGTCGGTGTTCGTGCCGTTTTACGGCGTGCCGACGGCGACTGTGCCTTCGCTGTCGCGTTTTGCGCGGCTGGGCCGGGCGAAGGTCGTGCCGCTGCTGGCGCGCATCACCGCCACAGGCTACGAGGTCGAAGTGCTGCCCGCCTGGACGGATTTCCCCAGCGCCGACCCGGTCGCTGACACGGCGCTGATGAACGCCCGGCTGCAGGGCTATATCGCCAGCATGCCCGCCCAGTATTACTGGGTTCACAAGCGCTTTAAAACCCGGCCGCCGGGCGCGGCTTCACTCTATTGAATTGGGTTCTTGCGGCTCTTGTGGTTCTGGCGCCCCGTCAGTGGAGGGGGCGGCTTCAGCCTTCGGCGCTTTGACGGGCTTTTCCTTCGGGTGCGCCCAGTCCCACAAATGCTGGGCGACTTCTTCCACGCCCTGGCGCTTCAGCGAAGAAAACAGCTTCACGTCGCCGCCACCGGCTTGCAGCTTGACGATTTGCAGTGCCTTGGCGGCATCGGTCTTGTTCAGCTTGTCGGACTTGGTCAGCAGCACCAGGAATTTCAGGCCTTCCTCGACACGCGGGCGGATCACGTCGAGCAGCACTTCGTCGAGCTCGGTCAGGCCCAGGCGCGGGTCGCATAGCAGCACGACCGCCTTGAGGTTGTCGCGGGTTTGCAGGTAATTGCCCATCACCTGCTGCCAGCGGTATTTGGCTTCCTTGGGCACGGCGGCGTAGCCGTAGCCGGGCAAGTCGGTCAGCACCGCGTCGGTGATGCCCTGCTTGCCGAGTGAAAACAGGTTGATGCTTTGCGTGCGGCCCGGCGTTTTTGAGGCAAAAGCGAGCCGGTGCTGCTGCGTCAGCGTGTTGATGCAGGTCGATTTGCCCGCGTTGGAGCGGCCCACGAAGGCGATTTCGGGCACGTCAATGCGCGGCAGGTGCTTGAGTTCGGGCGCGGTGGTGAGGAATTTGGCGGTGTGCAACCAGCCCATCGCGATTTTTGGATCGGGTTTGGCGGGCGGGGCTGCCGGGGTGGCGGGCAAAGAGGCGGAGGAGGTCATGATGGGGCGATCCCTGAAAATCGGTAGTGTGCGCGGGCACCGGGTGCGCGCGAAGGAGAAGCGGTAAATTGACGGGGCGTCGGCCCGCAGAGGGGGCCGCAAGAGGCTGCCAGAGCCTAGATCATAGAAGCGGCCTTCAAGCCATTGTAAAATTAGAAGTTGTTAAGTTTTGTGCGTCAACTAATTAAAAGCCCCTATATGAAGCTGTTCGCTACTTCCCTACTGGCCGCCCTGCTGGCCCTGCCTGCCATGTCGTCATTTGCTGCGGGCGAGGCGCCAGCGCCTGCTGCTGTTGCCGAAGTGGCCAAGCCTGACCTCGTCAAAGGTGCTGCCACCTTCGCCGGGGTCTGCATCAGCTGCCACGGGGCCGATGGTAATTCAGGCACGCCCGCTTATCCCAAACTGGCCCAGCAGCACCCAGAGTACCTGGTCAAGCAGCTGCAGGAATTCAAGTCCGGCAAGCGCAAGAATTCCATCATGCTGGGCTTTGCCTCGACGCTGTCCGATGACGACATGAAAAATGTCGCTTATTTCGCTGCCTCGAAGAAGTCCGCGCCCGGTTTCTCGAAGGAAAAAGACCTGGTCACGCTGGGTGAGCGCATCTACCGTGGCGGTATCGCTGATCGCCAGGTGCCCGCCTGCGCTGGCTGCCACAGCCCGACCGGCGCCGGTATGCCCGCGCAGTACCCACGCCTGGGTGGCCAGCATGCTGACTACGCTGTCGCCCAGCTGACCGCTTTCCGTGACGGCGTTCGCACCAACAGCCTGCAAATGACACAGGTCGCCGCCAAGCTCAATGACAAGGAAATCCGCGCCGTTGCTGACTACATCGCCGGCCTGCATTAAGCAAAAAAGGCCGATTGCCGGTCAAGGCAACCTTTGCTTTGGCCGGGAGTTTCGTTAAATCATCGCTTGCATTGAACCCAAGCTGTAATAATCAGTCACATCAAGGCGGGTCTTTCTGAAGAAAGCCCGCCTTTTTTGTTTATTTTCTTTTTCTACCGGCGCCACCAGGTCTGATTTCACCTATGACAGTTTCCACCGAAGGCATGAAGGTCAATCTGGGCTCGCGCACCCTGCGCGCATCCGTGGAATTGTTGTCCTCGATGCGCTTTTCCATCTCGCTGCTGACGGTGATCTGCATCGCCTCGGTCATCGGCACGGTACTCAAGCAGGGCGAGCCGCTGGGCAATTATGTGAACCAGTTCGGCCCGTTTTGGGCGCAGGCGTTCAGCCTGACCAGCTTGAACACCGTGTACAGCGCCTGGTGGTTTTTGCTGATTCTGGCTTTTCTGGTCGTCTCCACCTCGCTGTGCATTGCGCGCAACACGCCCAAGATTCTGGCCGATTTGAGCCAGCTCAAGGAGGATATGCGCGAGCAAAGCCTCAAAGCGTTTGGCCACCGGGCACAGGCTGAACTGGCCGAGTCCCCCGAAGTGGCGGCCCGGCGCATCGGCCAGACGCTGGTGCAAAGCGGCTGGAAGGTCAAGCTGCAAGAGCGTCGCACTGGCTGGATGGTGGCGGCGAAAAAAGGCTCGGCCAACAAGCTGGGCTACATCGCCGCGCACAGCGCGATTGTGCTGGTGTGCCTGGGCGGTCTGCTCGACGGCGACATGATGGTGCGCCTGCAGATGTTGCTGGGCAACAAATCCGTCTACACCGGCGGCGGCCTGATTGCCGATGTGCCCGCGCAGCACCGGCTGGCTGAAAACAACCCCACCTTTCGCGCCAACCTGATGGTCGCTGAAAACACGCAGTCAAGCACCGCGATCCTGAACCAGCCCGGCGGCGTGCTGCTGCAGGAGCTGCCATTTGCCGTCGAGCTGAAAAAATTCGTCGTCGAGTACTACTCCACCGGCATGCCCAAGCTGTTTGCCAGCGACATCGTCATCCACGACAAAGCCACCGGCGAAAAAACCCCGGCGCGGGTCGAAGTCAATCATCCGGCCCATTACAAGGGCGTCGAGATTTACCAGTCCAGCTTTGACGATGGCGGCTCTGGCGTGACGCTGCAGGCCATTCCGATGGCCGGGGCGACGAAGCCGTTTGAGATTCAGGGCACGATTGGCGGCTCCAGCAGCCTGACGCAAGGCCAGGGCGAGGGCGCCGACAGGCTCACGCTCGAATACACCGCGCTGCGCGTCATCAACGTGGAAAATTTTGCGGGCAGCAGCAAGGTCGGCTCGGGCGCCGATGTGCGCAAGGTTGATTTGCAGCATGCGATTGACAACCGGCTGGGTGCGGCGAACAAGACCACAACCCCGAAACAGCGGCGTAATGTCGGCCCCAGCATCGGCTACAAATTGCGCGACGCCTCGGGCCAGGCGCGCGAATTCAGTAATTACATGCTGCCGGTCAAGATGGATGACAACCCGGACAGCCCGTCGCTGTTCCTGATGGGCGTGCGCGAAAACCAGGCGGATTCTTTCCAGTACCTGCGCATTCCGGCCGATCCTGAAAGCAGCGTGGACACCTTTGTGCGCCTGCGCGCCGCGCTGGCCGATCCGGCGCAGCGCGAGCTGGCGGTTCAGCGCTACGCCCGTGTGGCCACCGGCGCGGACAAGCCGGAGCTGACGCGCCAGCTGGCCGATTCGGCCTCCCGTGCGCTGGCGCTGTTTGCCGGTGCCGACTCCGCCGCTGTCGTCACCAAGGGTAAGGACAAAGGCAAGCCGGTCGCAGGCCTGCAGGCGATTTCCGACTTCATGGAAACCAATGTGCCCGAGGCCGAGCGCAGCCGCGCTGGTGATGTGCTGATCCGCATCCTGAACGGCTCGCTGTTTGAGCTGACCGCGATGACGCGCGAGCAGGCCAAGCTGGCGCCGCTGGCGCAGGACGAAAAAACCCAGGCCTTCATGGCGCAGATGGTGCTGAGCCTGTCGGACGCGCCGCATTACCCGGCGCCTATGGCTTTTCAGCTCAAGGGTTTCAAGCAGGTTCAGGCCAGCGTGTTTCAGGTGGCGCGCGCGCCGGGCAAGAAAATTGTCTATCTGGGCTGCGCCTTTTTGATTCTGGGCGTGTTCGGCATGCTGTATGTGCGCGAGCGCCGCGTCTGGGTCTGGCTGGCGCCGCAGGATTTCACCCCTGCGCAAAATAATGATGCTGCCGCCGCCTCCGCCGAAACGCCGCCTTTGCTGTCAGAATCGGCGCCGGGCAGTCAGGCCACGATGGCACTGTCCACCAACCGCAAGACGATGGACGGTGACAAGGAATTCGAGATGCTGAAAATGAAACTGTTGCAGGCGCCCCTATGAACACGACGAGTATCAACACCACCACGCTGTCGGCCGAAGGGGGCAGCACGCTGAGCCTGAATGAAGGCTATTTTTCCCGGCGCAATGCGCTGGACTGGGTGTTTGCCGCGCTGGTGGCGGGCGGTTTTTTATACGCTTTTGCCCGCTACAGCGCCTACATGGATGTCTATGAAAAAGGCATCCTGCTGGCGGCCATTCCTGCGGCCGTCGCGATGGGCTGGTTCTGGCGGCCGCTGCGCGTGCTGATGCTGGTCGTCAGCGGCTTTGCGCTGCTGGGCATCAGCTCTTACCAGGGCGATTTGGCGCGCGCCGAGCAGGTGTTCTGGCTGAAGTATTTCCTGTCCAGCCAGTCGGCGATTTTGTGGATGAGCGTGCTGTTTTTCATGA
>JAPLPS010000378.1 GCA_026400075.1 Polaromonas sp. | reverse complement strand
ACGTCAAACGTCGGAAAAACATAAGCCTTGAAAGTCGGCGACAGGCCCATGCCAAAGCCCAGCAGCAACCCCACCGAGCCGCCGATCAACAGGCTCCAGGCCACGCGCACAGCGCTGAAACCCACATGCCCGAGCAGCTCGCCGGAGACCAGCACCTCTTTGAACGAGTCCCAGACAAACGCGGGCGGCGGCAGAATCTGCTCGGCCACCCAGTGGCGCTCAGTGGCGATCCACCACAGCGCAAACAGCAGGACGGGCAGGATCAGGCCGAGCAGCAGCGTGTTTACGGCCTTCAGGCCCACGCTGGCAGCACTCAGCGCATGCCGGTGCCAGCGGGCCGGTTGAGTTGGCGCTGGCGCTGGCGCAAAGGAAGCAGAAAAGTCGTTGATGTCGGCGGTGGATGCGCTCATTGCACTGGCTCCAGGAGTTTCTCAGGGGGCCACCGACTGGGTGTCGGCAGCTGTTTCGCTTTAAGGCTGGCTCGTCACGCCGCGAGAAACTTGCCCGCCGCGTCCTGCGTCGGCCAGTAGTTCTCCAGCTTCAACTCGCGCAGGGCGTTGTTGAGGTACTTGCGCTCGATCCAGCCGTCCAGGCTGACGGGGCGGCGGGTCAGCTTGTACTTCTTGGTTTCCTCGATGGACTTGTTGATGGCGGCCAGGTAGTAGTCGTCCAGCAGCGGGTTGATGCGCGTGCGCAGATCCTTGACGCGCGCCCAGCTGTTTTTGTTGTCGATGTAGGTGTTGGTGCCCGAGCGCGTCCACAGTTGGTACTGCGTCTCGCGGTTGGCTTCGAGCGTGCTCCAGTGCGCCACCTTCACCAGCCGTGTCACGATGCGCTGCACGATCTCCGGGTACTGCTGCTCAAAGGCCTCGCCGACCCAGACCGAGCCGGGGGTGTTGATGGCCGGATCGTCGAAGATTTCCACAATGCGCTTGACCACGCCGCGCGCTTCCAGGCCGAAGGGCGTCTCGACGGCTCCGGCGATGTCGCCCGTGGCCAGCGATGCCACGCGGTCGTCGCGGATCTGGCTGATGATGCGGAACTCCTTTTCCGGGTCGTTGAAGCCGTACTTGGCCAGCACGCGGTACAGCGTCAGTTGCCCGGCTGTGCCTTTTTGCACCGACAACGTTTTGCCTTTGAGGTCGGCGATGGATTTGGCGGGCGACGAGGCCGGCGTCACGAAGTACACGTCACCGCCACGCCCGGAAGACAGCAAGATTTTGTGCTTCAGGCCGGTCGAGCGGCCCACGATCAGCGGCAGGTCGCCGTGGCCGAAGCAAAAGTCCAGCAGGCCGTTGGCATAAGACTCGTTCAGGGCCGGGCCGGCGCCGACAAAGTATTTCCACTCGACCTTGATGCCGTCGGCGGCGAATTCCTGCTCTATTTCGCCGCGAAACACGGCGTTGGCGGTGAAGCCCGAGGTCGGAAGGGGGCGCCCGCCGGTGCCCGCACCGGGGAAACCGATGCGGATGGTCGTGGGTTTGCCAGCGGCGCGGGCCTGGGTGCCCAGGCCGATCAGGGCGGGCGCAGCCAGCCCGGCAAGCAGGGTTGAATTGAATGAGCGGCGTTTCATAGAGTGTTTCTCCAGAGTCGGTGT
>JAPLPS010000271.1 GCA_026400075.1 Polaromonas sp. | reverse complement strand
AAGATCTGGCGCATGGGGAAAGCTCCGTGGCGAGGGGTTCAACGGGCGGCCTGGCGCGTCGCCCAGGTCCACAGACCGATGCCGCCCGCAATCATGGGCAGGCACAACCACTGGCCCATGCTCATGTTGAGCGCCAACAGGCCCAAGAAGCTGTCGGGCTCGCGGAAGTACTCGGCGATGAAGCGGAAGCAGCCATAACCGACCAGGAAGGCGCCCGACACCTGGCCGGTGGCGCGCGGCTTGCGGGCATAGAGCCAGAGCAGCACAAACAGCAGCAGGCCTTCGAGCAAAAACTGGTAAATCTGCGACGGGTGGCGCGGCAACAGCGAGCCGCTGTGCGGAAACACCATGCCCCAGGGAAGATCAGGCGCGCTGAAACGCCCCCACAACTCGCCATTGATGAAGTTGCCGATACGTCCGGCCGCCAACCCGGTGGGCACGCAGGGGGCGATGAAATCCATCACCTGCAGCCAGGAACGCTGGCGCGTGCGCGCAAACCACCACTGCGACACCAGCACGCCGAGCAGGCCGCCATGAAAGCTCATGCCGCCCTGCCAGACGGCGAAGATTTCCAGCGGATGGGCCGCGTAGTAGCCGGGTTTGTAAAACAGGCAGTAGCCGATGCGCCCGCCCAGCACCACGCCCATGACACCGAGAAACAAAATGTCCTCGATGTCCATGCGCGACCAGGCGCTAGGGCTGGTGATCGACACATAGGGCTGATGCCGCAGGCGCAAATTGGCCAGAAAAAAGAACAGGCCGAAAGCGGCCAGATAGGTCAGGCCGTACCAGTGAATGCCGAGCGGGCCGAGCTGGAGCGCGATGGGGTTGATTTGCGGATGGATGAGCATGGGGCGTATTTTGCCTGCCCGCCATGCTCACCGCATGACAGCCCGCTCAGGAATGCTCGATACGCACGTACTCGAAGTCTTTCGGCTGGTTGTTGATGCCCACGCGCGGCGGCGCAATCCAGCTAGCGTACTGGCCGGGCGCCATGCAGGGCTTCATCAGCGAATTGATGTAAGCGTGGTCTTCGTCGCTGCACAGCCACTCGCCCTTTTTGGCGCTCCAGTCCTCAGCGCTGAGCAGTTCGCCGGCCGGGCTGATATGCGCCTGCGCAAACTCGCCGATCTTGCGGTGAAAGCCCTTGTGCGGCTGACTGAACCTGAACGCAACGCCGGACTTTTCAATCGCCTTGTTCCAGCGGTCAATCCCGCCCTGGCAGTCGGCAATGTAGTCGTCAAGCAAGCGGCTGTTGATGGCGCGCAGGGCCGGGGCCTCTTCGGTAACGAACTGGCCCTCGACCACGCGCTGCACCGGGTAGGACGGCCTTTGAGGCCAGTGCTGAAAGCGCTGGCCGCATTCGACGAGATTTCCGAGCCAAACAGGTCGCGGGTGACGGACATGTGAAAGTTGGCTTTTTTCTGCAGCGTCGGCAGGTCGATCACGCCCAGCGCGCGGATCGCTTCCTTGGCATAGGGGTCGGTGATGCCCGCCGCCTTCATCGCCGTGCAGGTGGCTTCGATGGTGCGGCCAATGCCGGTTTCGCCGACAAACAGGTGGTGCGCTTCCTCGGTCAGCATGAAGCGGCAGCTGCGCGACAGCGGATCAAAGCCGGACTGCGCCAGCGCGGCCAGCTGCATCTTGCCATCGCGGTCGGTGAAGTAGGTGAACATGAAAAACGACAGCCAGTCCGGCGTGCGCTCGTTGAAGGCGCCCAGAATGCGCGGGTTGTCCTGGTGGCCGGAGCGGCGCTCCAGCAGCGCCTGCGCTTCCTCGCGGCCATCGCGGCCGAAATACTTGACCAGCAGATAAACCATCGCCCACAGGTGGCGGCCTTCCTCGACATTGACCTGGAACAGGTTGCGCATGTCGTACAGCGACGGCGCCGTGGCGCCCAGAAAACGCTGCTGCTCAACCGAGGCAGGCTCGGTGTCGCCCTGCACGACGATCAGGCGGCGCAGCAGCGCGCGGTATTCGCCCGGCACTTCCTGCCAGGCCGGTTCGCCCTTGTGGTGGCCGCAGGGAATGGTGCGGCCTTCCTCCTTGGGCGCCAGCAGGATACCCCAGCGGTAGTCAGGCATCTTCACATGGCCGAACTTGGCCCAGCCGCTCGGATCAACGCCAACAGCGGTGCGCAGATAGACCTCGGAATTCTGGAAACCTTCCGGCCCCATGTCTTTCCACCAGTCCAGGTACTGCGGCTGCCAGCCTTCCAGCGCGCGCTGCAACTGCTTGTCGGACGACAGATCCACGTTGTTCGGAATCAGGTCGTCGTAGTTGACCGCAACGAACACATCGCTCTGGATGGCTTCGACGGGTTCGGTGATGTCCATGTTTTCAATCTTGTCGCTCATGTTGTCTCCTGCTGTTGGGTTGAATCAATCAGTTTTATGCAATATATTTCTATTTGCAAAACCGATTAATGCATTGTTATGCATAGACTTGAAGATAAATTTGATCTAAAACAATGAAAATTACAAGAACAAGAAAAATACTTCACCTTTTTTTAAATTCTGACCATGCTGGCGGCACTGTTGATGGTTTGAACGTGAAAAAGCCCGTGTAGCGGCAAGGCTCACGGGCTTTTTCAGGGGGCTTGTTCGCGCAGCTCTCTCGGCTGCCGTCCGGCATCAGCCGGTTTTTACTTGCGCTTGGGCTTGGTGATGATGCCCAGGGCGGCGTTCTGCTTTGCCAGCCGCTCTTGTTTGCGCACATCCATTTTTTTGATCTCCTGGCGCTTGGTGTAGCCCGAAGCGTCGGCCCAAGCCCACCAAGCCACGGCCATGCCAAAGGGCGTCAAAACCATCCACCAGTCCAATTGAGCCACCGGGCTGATTTCCAGGTATTTCAGGAGCAAGCCTGCAACACCCATCACTAAAAAAAACATCGCCAACTCCTGAATTTTTGAAAAGTAAAGACCAGCAACGAAGTGCTGTCGGGGTCAACCACCGCCGCTACAATCGCGTTAACTGAATGTAACCGATCCATTACTTCCAAGGAAACATGATGAAACGCACTCTTTTGGCTATCGCCACCGTCGCTGCAGGCTTTGCAGTTTCCGCTCCGGCAATGGCTGATGCTGGCCTGGATCTGGCCAAGTCGAAAAACTGCATGGCCTGCCATTCCGTTGCCACCAAAATTGTTGGCCCGGCTTACAAGGATGTGGCCGCCAAATACGCAGGCCAAAAAGATGCTGAAGCCAAGCTGGTCAAGAAAGTCTTGGCTGGCGGTTCCGGCACTTGGGGCGCCATTCCGATGCCCGCCAACACGCAAGTCAGCGAAGCCGAAGCACGCACGCTGGTGAAATGGGTTCTGTCGCAGAAGTAATTCGCGCGCAAGGCGGCCGGGTTCCTCCGGCCTTTCCTGAGCCAGAATCAAAAAAGCCCGTCAATTGACGGGCTTTTTTCATGGGCCAAGCCTCTTTCGAGGCCAGTCCGAAGTCGCTTACAGATTCTGCAGCAACTGCTCCAGAATCGCCGGGTTTTCCAGCGTGGACGTGTCTTGCGTCACGGCTTCGCCCTTGGCGACGCCGCGCAGCAGACGGCGCATGATCTTGCCGCTGCGCGTCTTGGGCAGGTTGTCGCCAAAGCGGATGTCCTTTGGCTTGGCAATCGGGCCGATTTCCTTGCCGACCCAGTCGCGCAGTTCTTTGGCGATGGCCTTGCCTTCGTCGCCTTCAGGACGCGAGCGCTTGAGCACCACAAACGCCACGATGGCTTCGCCGGTCAGGTCGTCGGGACGGCCCACCACAGCGGCTTCAGCCACCAGCGGATGCGCCACCAGCGCCGATTCGATTTCCATCGTGCCCATGCGGTGGCCGGACACGTTCAGCACGTCATCGATACGGCCGGTAATGCGGAAGTAGCCGTTGTCCACGTTGCGCACCGCGCCGTCGCCGGCGAGGTAAATCGTTCCGCCCATTTCTTCTGGGAAGTAGCTCTTCTTGAAACGCTCTGGGTCGTTCCAGATCGTGCGGATCATCGAAGGCCAAGGGCGCTTGACGACCAGCATGCCGCCCGAGCCGTTCGGCAGGTCGTGGCCCGTTTCATCGACGATGGCGATCATGATGCCGGGCAGTGGCAGCGTGCAGCTGCCGGGAACCAGCGGCGTGGCGCCGGGCATCGGGGCAATCATGTGGCCGCCGGTTTCGGTCTGCCAGAAGGTATCGACCACCGGGCAGCGCTCGCCGCCGATGTTCTTGTAGTACCACATCCAGGCTTCTGGGTTGATCGGCTCGCCGACCGAGCCCAGAATGCGCAGCGTGCTCAGATCGGAGCGGTCTGGATGCACAGCAGCGTCGGCGTCGGCAGCCTTGATCAGCGAGCGGATGGCGGTAGGCGCAGTGTAGAAAATCGTGACCTTGTGGCGCTCGATCATCTGCCAGAAGCGGCCAGCGTTCGGGAAGGTGGGGATGCCTTCAAAGATCACTTGCGTGGCGCCAGCGGCCAGCGGGCCGTAGGTGATGTAGGTGTGGCCGGTGATCCAGCCGATGTCGGCGGTACACCAGAACACGTCGTTAGGCTGCAGGTCAAACGTCCAGTCCATCGTCAGCTTGGCCCACAGCAGGTAGCCGCCGGTGCTGTGCTGCACGCCCTTTGGCTTGCCGGTGGAGCCGGAGGTGTAGAGCACGAACAAAGGATGCTCGGCGCCGACGAATTCTGGCTCGCACACCGGGTTGGCTTTGGCGCAGACTTCATGCATGAAGCTGTCGCGGCCTTCGACCATGTTGCAGGCAGTCGGGGTGCGCTGATAGACGATCACGTTCTTGAGCGACTCGCAGCCGCCCATTGCGATGGCTTCGTCCACGATGGATTTGAGGGCCAGTTCCTTGCCGCCGCGCAGCTGGAAGTTGGCGGTGACGACAGCCACGGCGCCAGCATCATGGATGCGCTCTTGCAGGCTCTTGGCCGAGAAGCCGCCGAACACCACCGAGTGGGTGGCGCCGATGCGGGCGCAGGCCTGCATGGCGACCACGCCTTCAACCGTCATCGGCATGTAGATGACGACGCGGTCACCCTTTTGCACGCCCATTTCTTTCAGCGCGCTGGCGAACTGGCTGACCTTGGCGTGCAGTTCCTTGTAGGTGATGTGCGTGACCTTGCCGTCGTCGCTCTCAAAAATGATGGCGTTTTTGTCTTCGGTCGGGGTGCCCAGATGGCGATCCAGGCAGTTGTAGGAGGCGTTCAGCTCGCCGTCTTCAAACCAGGTGTAGAACGGCGCGTTGGACTCGTCCAGTACCTTCGTGAAAGGCTTTTTCCAGCTCAGGTTTTCGCGTGCCAGTCGGCCCCAGAAGCCTTCGAAGTCGTTTTCAGCTTCGGCGCACAGGGCGTTATAACCTTCCATACCGGAAATGCGGGCCGCCTGCACGGTGGCAGGGCTGGGCGAAAACACGCGGTTTTCGACCAGTGTGGACTCGATGGAAGTGTTAGGGTTGCTCATTCGTAATGTCTCCTTGGTTTAGGTGCGTGATACTTTCGGGCTTGGCACTTACAAGCCACTGACGGATTTGAGCCTTATTGAATATTCGTATCCTGAACAAGGTTCATACAGCCAATGCCGACGGCACTTCAAGCTGCCAGCAGACCCCTAAAATTACGCCCTCACTCCAAGACGCCCAAATTTTGCTATTCACCCTCATTCTTTTGCCGCTGCTGCTGGGCACTGTGCTCACCGGCTGGTCGGGTTCGGGCTTGCTGCGCTCGGCCAGCGAGCGCCGCCGCACGGCCTGGCTGGCCGCTGCAGTCACTGGCGCCAGCCTGGGCCTGCTGCTGATGCAGGCGCCCGCTGTGATGGCGGGCGGCTCGCTGCGCAGTTTTACCCCCTGGGTGCCGGAAATTGGCCTGAACCTGGCCTTTTCGCTTGACGGCCTGTCGCTGATGTTCGCGCTGATGATTACCGGCATCGGGCTGCTGATCATTTTGTACGCCCACCATTACCTCGGCCCCAACGACTCGACCGGCAAGTTCTACAGCACGCTGATGCTGTTCATGGCGGCGATGCTGGGCATCGTGCTGTCGGACAACCTGCTGCTGCTGATCGTGTTCTGGGAGCTGACCAGCATTTCGTCTTTTTT
>JAPLPS010000119.1 GCA_026400075.1 Polaromonas sp. | reverse complement strand
ACAGACTTTCAGCTTTGCCGCAATGGACAAACACATGCGCAGCAACGCCGGCGCAGCCATCCTGCTGGCACAGGCATTGCACCAGCACCTGGCACAGCGGCAGGACGCCGGTGCGGAAGACAATGGGCCTCGGGGCTGTGTCGTCAATCTGCTTGACCAGAAGCTGTGGAACCAGAACCCGGATTTTTTCAGCTACACGCTGTCCAAAGCCGCGCTCGAAGCGGCGGGCACGATGCTGGCGCTGGCGCTGGCGCCGCTGGTGCGCGTCGTCGGCGTCGCGCCGGGCCTGACGCTGACCAGCGATTTGCTCAGCGACGAGCAGTTCGCGGCGCGGCACAAGCTCTCGCCGCTGGGGCGCTCATCGACGCCGGGCGACGTGGCGGCAGCGGTCAAATTCGCGCTGGAAAATTCCTCCATCACCGGCACCACGCTGCTGGTCGATGGCGGCCAGCACCTGATGCGCTTTGAGCGCGATTTTTCGCTGATGTGATTTTTTGGCCCACGCCAAGCATCGGCTCCGGCTGACAGCCTTCTTTCCTCACTCATTACAGACTGGCACCCACCATGTTCAACACCAGGGGCACCCAAATCCTCACCCTCACCGGCCTGCGCTTTGACGCCAACCTGGGCATCCTCGACCACGAAAAAGCCGCGCCGCAGCCGATTCAGGTCGATGCCGAACTCAATTTGGGCACGCAGCCGTTGCAGCCGCACGACGACGACATAAGCCATGTGCTGGACTACCGCAAGGTGCGCCAGATCATCATCACCGAATGCACGGCAGAACACGTCAACCTGCTGGAAAGCCTGATCGGCAAGCTGGCGCACCGGCTGATGCTGCTGCCCGGCGTGCTCGGCGTGCGCGTGAAAATCGCAAAACTGGAAATTTTTGATGACTGCGAAGTCGCTATTCGCGTCGAAACCGGACAATGGTAAAAAATATGAACGAAATGAAGATAGAACGCGAAGACCACAAGCTCGAAAAGCGCCTGTGCCGCGAAGTGGGCCGGGCGATTATCGATTTCAACATGATCGAAGAAGGCGACAAGGTCATGGTCTGCCTGTCAGGCGGCAAGGACAGCTACGCGATGCTCGACATCCTGCTGAAACTGCAAAAGCGCGCGCCGATCAATTTCGAGCTGATCGCCGTCAACCTCGACCAGAAGCAGCCCGGCTTTCCCGAGCATGTGCTGCCCGACTACCTGACCAAGCTCGGCGTGCCGTTTCACATCGAAAACCAGGACACCTACAGCATCGTCACCCGCGTGATTGAAGAGGGCAAGACCATGTGCTCGCTGTGCTCGCGGCTGCGCCGGGGCATTTTGTACCGCGTCGCGGGCGAGTTGGGCGCGACCAAAATCGCGCTCGGCCACCACCGCGACGACATGCTGCAGACGTTTTTCCTGAACATGTTCTTTGCCGCCAAGCTCAAAGGCATGCCGCCGAAACTGGTCAGCGACGACGGCAAGAACATCGTCATCCGGCCAATGGCCTACACGACCGAAAAAGACCTGACGCGCTGGGCCGAGGTGCAGCAATTCCCCATCATTCCCTGCACGCTGTGCGGCAGCCAGGAAAACCTGCAGCGCAAGCAGGTCGGCAACATGCTGCGCGAATGGGAAAAAAAACACCCCGGCCGGATTGAAAACATGTTCGCCGCGCTGCAAAACATCGTCCCGTCGCACCTGATGGACAGCAAGCGCCACGATTTCAAGAACATCAAAACCACCGGCGTGGCCGACGAAGACGGCGACAAGGCCTTTGACGCCGACGAGTTCCCGGCGCCAGCGCTGCCCGATTTGCCAGAGCTGCCCGGCCTGGCGGGCCGTCAGGTCATCAACATCCAGCCGCTGACAGCGGGCTGATGCCGAGTTAAGGTTTAAGCTCAAAAAATGGGACGCACGCCGGGTTTACGCCCGGCAGCCGGTTTAGCTCATTCTGGAGACACCTATGAAGCGCTTGTTAGCTGCTGTTTTCTCAATCGCCCTCGTCGGGCTTTTCGTCAGCGGCTGCGCCAGCAACCGGCTGGTCGAAAGCGATGTGAACGCCTTTCACCGCTGGAACGGCGCGCCGCCGGTGCCGGGCACGCTGTACCGCTTTGAGCGCCTGCCGTCGCAACAGGGCGCTGGCGCGCAGCAGGACTACCTCGAAAGCCTGAGCCGCGCTGCGCTGGAGCGCGTCGGCCTGCGGCTCGATCCGCCGGTCGCGCGCCTGGGCGTACAGGTTCAGCTCAACGTGCTGGCGGTGGAGCGCGGGCCTTATGGTTATGGTTACGGCTATGACGGCGGCTTTGGCTTTGCCACGCCCGGCATTTTTCTGGGTGGCGGCAGCCGGGGCGCTTCATTCGGCCTGTCCTTTCCGCTGCGCTTTTCCGAGCCGCCCTCTTACCGGCGCGAGCTGACACTGCTGATGCGCGATCTGGCCTCCGGCCAGGTGGTGTTTGAAACCCGAGCCCTCAGCGACAGCATGCAAAACGATCTCCCGGCCGTGCTGCCCGCGATGCTGGAGGCGGCGCTGCGCGGCTTTCCGCAGCCGCCCGCTGGCACGCGCCGGATTCCTGTTGACCTTTTAGGCCTCAAAAAATGATTGAACCGACCCGCATCATCGCCATCCGCCACGGCGAAACCACCTGGAATGTCGATGCCCGCATTCAGGGCAGCCTGGACATTCCGCTGAACGCCACCGGCCAGGCGCAGGCCTTGCGCCTGGCGCAAGCGCTGGCGGGCGAGCCGATCCGCGCGATTTACGCCAGCGACCTGACCCGCGCCTGGGAGACGGCCCAGCATCTGGGGCGCGCCCAGCAGCTCGACGTGATCCCGGAAAAAGGCCTGCGCGAACGCCGCTTTGGCGAGTTCGAGGGCAAGACCTTCCGCGAAATTGAAGCCCATTTGCCCGAGCAGGCCCTGCGCTGGCGCCAGCGCGAACCGGACTTCGCCCCGCCCGGCGGCGAGTCGCTGGTGCAGCTCAAGCAACGCGTCGAAGAGGCGGCTGCCCGCCTGGCTGCGCGCCATCCGGGCGAGCTGATCGCGCTGGTCGGCCACGGCGGCGTGATGGACGTGCTCTACCGCGCCGCCACCCGCGTTCATATTCAGGCGCCGCGCACCTGGGCGCTGGGCAATGCCGCCATCAACCGGCTGCTGTGGACGCCGCAAGGCTTCACGCTGGTCGGCTGGGCCGACACCCAGCACCTCGAAGGCGACGCGCTCGACGACAGCCTGGTGGCGGGCCAGTCGGCTGGCAGCCTTTCCTGAGCCACCGGGCACCGAGACCCCATGAGCACCCTGTCGCCCAGCCTGTCAGACCTGATAGGCCAGCCCGTCCAGAACATCGACACGCCCGCGCTGGTGGTCGATCTCGACGCAATGAACCGCAACCTGGGCTGTATGGAAAGCACCATCCTTCAGGACGCTGATGCAGCGCGCCGACAGCGAAGCTGTCCTTTTAGGACAACAACTGCCTAAAATATCAGCATGCTGCGGCTCCAGGCTTTCAAATACGAACTCATGCCCAACGGCGAACAAGCGCGCCATATGCGCCGCTTTGCCGGAGCGCGTCGGTTCATCTTCAACAAAGCACTGGCGCTGCAGCAGGCCCATCACGCCAGTGGCGGCAAGTTCATCAACTACTTTGCGATGGTCAAGCACCTGACTGTCTGGAAGCAGGAGTTTCCCTGGCTCAAGGAAGCCCCGTCCCAAGCCTTGCAGCAGTCGCTCAAAGACCTGGACAAAGCCTGGCAAAACTTCTTTGCCAAACGCGCCAGCTTTCCGCGTCCCAAAAAGAAAGGCCGTGGCGAAGGTTTTCGCTTTCCACAAAGCTTCAAGATTGACCAGCCGAACAACCGGCTATTTTTGCCAAAACTGGGCTGGATGCGCTACCGCAACAGTCGGGACATCCTGGGCGTTGCCAAAAACATCACGATCAGCCAGGCTGGCAGCAAGTGGTTTGCCAGCATCCAGACCGAGCGGGAAGTAGAAGCGCCGACACCCATAGCCACAACGGCTATCGGCATTGACGTGGGCATAGCGCGCTTTGCCACCATGAGCGATGGCAGTTTTATTGCCCCGCTGTGCAGCTTTAAAAAGCACGAAAAGCGTTTGGCGAAGTACCAGCGGCGCATGAGCCGCAAAACGAAATTCAGCAAAAACTGGCACAAAGCCAAGCGCAAG
>JAPLPS010000273.1 GCA_026400075.1 Polaromonas sp. | reverse complement strand
GGTTGCCCATACAGATGATCTTGGTGCCCGGCCCGGCGCGGGTGATCAGGGTTTTCATCTGCTTTGGCGTCAGGTTCTGCGCCTCGTCGATGATGACGTACTTGTTCAGGAACGTGCGGCCGCGCATGAAGTTCATGCTTTTCACCTTGATGCGCGAGCGGATCAGCTCGTTGGTCGCAGCGCGCCCCCATTCGCCGGAGCCGCCGCCTTCGGTCTTGCCCAGCACTTCGAGGTTGTCGTCGAGCGCGCCCATCCACGGCCCCATTTGTTCTTCCTCGGTGCCGGGCAGAAAGCCGATGTCTTCACCGACGGAGACGGTGGCCAGCGTCATGATGATCTCGGTGTAGCGCCTGTCGTCGAGCACCTGCGTCAGGCCGCTGGCCAGCGCCATCAGCGTCTTGCCGGTGCCCGCCGTGCCCGCCAGCGTGACGAAATCGACTTCCGGATCCATCAGCAGGTTCATCGCGAAGTTTTGCTCGCGGTTGCGCATGGTGACGCCCCAGATGGCGTTTTTCAGGTGCGTGTAGTCCTTGAGGGTTTTCAGCACCGCCGTCTTGCCCTGAATCTCGGTGATGCGGGCGTACAGCGACGGCTCGCCGGGCGACTCGAAAAAGACAAACTGGTTGATGAGCAAGCTGGGCACAATCGGGCCGCTGATGCGGTAGAAGGTGCTGCTGCCTTGCTGCCAGCTTTCGATAGTCTTGCTCTGGCGCGTCCAGAAGTCGGGCGGCAGGGCCAGCGCGCCGGAGTAGAGCAGGTCGCTGTCTTCGAGCACCTTGTCGTTCTTGTAGTCGTCGGTGGCCAGGCCGAGCGCGCGCGCCTTGACGCGCATGTTGATGTCCTTGGACACCAGCACCACTTCACGCGGCGCGTGTTCCTTGCGCAGCGCGGCAACCACGCCGAGGATCTGGTTGTCCGCCTTGCCTTGGGGCAGGCTGATCGGCAGCGTGTAGTCGAGCACTGTGGTCTGGAAGAACAGGCTGCCGCCCGCTTCCGGGTGGCCGGTCTTGTCGAGCTTCAGGCCTTTGGCCATATCGGCGTCGTTGGCACCGGCCAGCGCGTCGAGTGTGCGGCTGGTTTGGCGCGCATTGCGGGCGACTTCGGTCATGCCCTTTTTGTGGCCGTCCAGCTCTTCGAGGACGATCATCGGCAGGAAGATGTCGTGCTCTTCAAAGCGGAACAGGCACATCGGGTCGTGCATCAGCACGTTGGTGTCGAGCACGAACAGCTTGGTCGGGCCTGTGGATTTTGTTTTCTTCGGCTTGGCGGCGGGCGCTGGCTTGGGCTGGGAGGCCGCCGGTTTTTCAAGGCGGGTGGGTGCTGCCGGTGCAGTCGGTTTGGCCGCAGGCGCGCTGACAGGGGGCTTTTTGGCCTGAACCACGGCCAGTTCGCTGACGGGGCGGCTGTCAGGCAGCGCCAGCGCGGCGGGCTGCTTGGCGGCAGAGGCGGCGCGGCCCGTTTTGCGTGCGACTTTTAACGGCGCACGGGCCGGAGCCTCCAGCGCATCCAGGGAGAGCAGGGCGGCACGTTTTGTCGGGGCGGGGGGCAGGGGGGGCATAGTGCTTAAAACTCTCTTTTAATGAAGTTTCAGGAACAAAAAAAGCTGCCTTGAAACCAGGGCAGCTTTTTGGGGGAGCGCAGTCGCGAAGGTCAGCGGCATGAACTCATTATGCACAAATCATATGGCGCATCAGGCGAGCATGGCCAATTGACTGGCGCGGGCGTTCAGGCCGGTTTTTTCAGCGCCTTGACCGCTTTGAGGACATCCTCGACATGGCCGGGAACCTTCAGGCCGCGCCACTCTTCCTTGAGCAGGCCGTCGGCGCCGATCAAAAAGGTGCTGCGTTCAATGCCCTTGACTTTTTTGCCGTACATGATCTTGTTCTTGACGACGCCGAACATGTGGCACATTTTTTCTTCGGTGTCGGCAACCAGCTCGAACGGCAGTTCAAGTTTTGCCTTGAATTCGTCGTGCGACTTCATGTTGTCGCGCGAGACGCCGAACACGGTGGCGCCCGCCTTGACGAAATCTTTGTAATGATCGCGGAACTGCATCGCTTCGGTGGTGCAGCCGGGCGTATTATCCTTGGGGTAGAAGTACAGTACGACGACTTTGCCCAGATGCGTTTGATTTGAAACCTTGAGCCCGCCGGTGGCGTTCGATTCAAATTCGGGAAGCGGTTTATTGACGACGACTGCCATACTGATTTGACCCTGACGAAAGTAGTTGTAATGAGTTGCGGCTCTTGCCCGTTACCCGTTACCATCGGGCGCCGGTGGGCGCAATTCCTGGACATGGTGCCAAGTGCAACCCTATATTTTACGCGCAAAGGCCGGTGTTTACCGGCGTCCGGCGCTTATGCCTCAATCAGCAGCGCGGCTATCACATGGCGGCCTTCGCCCGCCAAAATGTTGTAGGTGCGGCAGGCGGCCAGCGTGTCCATCGTTTCGACGCCGATGCGCCTGCCCATCAAGTCGCGCAAAAAGGCCGGTGGCGGAAAACGCAGCCGCGTTCCGCTGCCAAAAATCACCAGTTCCGGCTGCAACTCGGCGATGCGCGTGAAATGCGCCGCGCTGAGCTGCTCAAAGCTGGCGCAGTCCCAGGCAAACTTCTCGCCACGCGAGCCGATGACGATGCTGTAGTCGATTTTTTCCGCCATGCCCTGGCTACCCAGCCCGACCCAGCCGGGGCCGTAGGCGAGAATGGATTGAACATCGAGGCGGTCTGGTTGAAGTTTCATGGGGAAGGGATGCGTGGAAGTTCGGCAAACTGGCAAGGCGCCAATGAGGCCCGCCCGATGCGTGCCAGAAAAAACGGGCGTTTTATGTGGTCAAATTATAGATTCCGCCCGAATTCTGCGTCCCTGCGACTGTGCTTTCCCCTTTGGCCCGTGCAGTTGGCGAGGCGGATCTGTTCAACTATTTTTTGAAAAGCGCCATGAAACCGATCACCAAGTCCGCCAAGCTCGCCAATGTGCTCTACGACATCCGGGGCCCCATCATGGACGCGGCCAAGCAGATGGAAGACGAAGGGCAAAAGCTGATCAAGCTCAATCTGGGCAATCTGGCGGTGTTCGGTTTTGACGCGCCCGAGGAAGTCCAGCAGGACATGATCCGCAACCTGCCTGCTTCGGCCGGTTACTCCGACAGCAAAGGCATTTTTGCGGCGCGCAAGGCCGTGATGCACGAGACGCAAAAGCAGGGCATCAAGGGCGTGACGCTGGACGATATTTACCTCGGCAACGGCGCCAGCGAGCTGATCTCGATGGCCACCAATGCGCTGCTCGACAACGGCGATGAGTTGCTCTTGCCCTCGCCCGATTACCCGCTGTGGACGGCGTCGGCCAGCCTGGCGGGCGGCACGCCGGTTCACTATATTTGCGACGAAAACAACGGCTGGATGCCCAGCCTGGACGACATCCGCGCCAAGATCACGCCGCGCACCAAGGCCATCGTCGTCATCAACCCGAACAACCCGACCGGCGTGCTGTATTCCGACGAGCTGCTCAAGGGCATCATCGACATCGCCCGCGAAAACAATCTGGTGATTCTGGCCGACGAGGTCTATGACAAGGTGCTGTACGACGGCGTGAAACACACGGCGCTGGCCAGCCTGTCCTCCGACGTGCTGACGCTGACCTTCAATTCGCTGTCCAAAAGCTACCGCTCCTGCGGCTACCGCGCAGGCTGGCTGGTCGTCTCCGGCCCGAAGAAAATTGCCCAGGACTACATCGAAGGCCTGAACATGCTGGCCAACATGAAGCTGTGCTCCAACGTGCCCGGCCAGTGGGCCATTCAGACGGCGCTCGGCGGCTACCAGAGCATCAACGATTTAACCTGCGAAGGCGGGCGCCTGCGCCGCCAGCGCGACTTGGCCTATGAGCTGATCACCGCCATTCCGGGCGTGACTTGCGTCAAGCCGAGCGCGGCGCTGTACATGTTCCCCCGGCTCGATCCGGCGGTGTATCCGATCAAGGACGACCGGCAGTTTTTCCTCGAACTGCTCAAGGAAACCAAGGTGATGCTGGTGCAGGGCACCGGTTTCAACTGGGCCGAGCCGGATCACTTTCGCATCGTCTTCCTGCCGCACGAGGAAGACCTGCGCGAAGCGATCAACCGCATTGCCACATTTCTTGAGAGCTACCGCAACCGGTGACTTTGCATTTGTGAATTTCCCCGGCCCGGCTGCACGGCAGCAGGGCTGCCCGCCTTCAACACGACAAGCAGGACTCCAGCGACTATGAAAACGACGACGAATTTAAGCCCCATCCGCGTAGGCCTTCTGGGCATTGGCACCGTGGGCAGTGGCACCTTCAACGTGCTCCAGCGCAACCAGGAAGAAATTCGCCGCCGCGCCGGTCGCGGCATTGAAATCACCATGGTGGCCGATTTGGACGTGGAGCGCGCCAGGGCTGTCGTCGGCGAAGGCGTCCAGGTCGTCAGCGATGCGCGCCAGGTCGTGGCCAGCCCCGACATCGACATCGTCATCGAGCTGATTGGCGGCTACGGCATTGCCAAGGAACTGGTATTGGCCGCGATTGCCTCCGGCAAGCACGTCGTCACCGCCAACAAGGCGCTGCTGGCCGTGCATGGCACCGAGATTTTTGCCGCTGCCTCCGAAAAAGGCGTGATGGTGGCGTTTGAAGCGGCGGTGGCCGGTGGCATTCCCATCATCAAGGCGCTGCGCGAAGGCCTGACGGCGAACTCCATCCAGTGGATTGCCGGGATTATCAACGGCACGACCAACTTCATCCTGTCCGAAATGCGCGACAAGGGGCTGGATTTTGACGTGGTGCTCAAAGAAGCGCAAAAGCTCGGCTACGCCGAAGCCGACCCGACTTTCGACATCGAAGGCGTAGACGCGGCGCACACGGCGACCCTGATGAGCGCCATTGCCTTCGGCATCCCGGTGCAGTTCGACAAGGCTTACGTGGAAGGCATCACCCAGCTGGGCGCGAAAGACATCCGCTACGCCGAACAGCTCGGTTACCGCATCAAGCTGCTGGGCATCACCAAGCGCGTGGCGGGCGGCATCGAGCTGCGCGTTCACCCCAGCCTGATTCCGGCCAAGCGCCTGCTGGCCAACGTCGAAGGCGCGATGAACGCCGTCGTGGTCAATGGCGACGCCGTCGGCACCACGCTGTATTACGGCAAGGGCGCTGGCAGCGAACCCACTGCCAGCGCCGTGATTGCCGATCTGGTGGACATCACCCGCCTGCACACCGCCGACCCCGAGCACCGCGTGCCGCACCTGGCCTTCCAGCCTGACGCCATGAGCGACCTGGCCATCGTGCCGATGTCCGAAGTCGTCACCAGTTATTACTTGCGCCTGAACGTGGCCGACGAAGCCGGCGTGCTGGCCAAAGTCACCGGCATTCTGGCCGAAGCCGGTATCAGCATCGACGCCGTGCTGCAGCGCGAAGCCGACGATGTCGGCGGCGAGGGCGCGACCCAGACCGACCTGATCATCCTGACCCACGACTGCGTCGAAGCCAAGATGAACGACGCCATCGCCCAGATGCAGGCGCTGGCGACGGTGCTGGCGCCGATTACCCGTATCCGTAAGGAAGAGTTGGCCTGATGCGTTACCTTTCCACACGCGGCCACGCAGCCCGCCCCCAATTCTGCGACATCCTGCTCGAAGGTCTGGCTCCCGATGGCGGCTTGTACCTGCCCGAGTTCTACCCGCAAGTCAGCGACGCGACGCTCACCAAATGGCGCGGCCTGTCCTATGCCGAGCTGGCGTTTGAATTGCTGTCGCTCTACATCGACGACATTCCCGCCGCCGACTTGAAAGCGATTTGCGACAAGACCTATACCGAGGAAGTCTTCGGCACGAAAGAAATCGTGCCGCTGCGTCCGCTGGGCGATGGCTTGTATTTGGAAGCCCTGTCCAACGGCCCGACGCTGGCGTTCAAAGACATGGCGATGCAACTGCTCGGCAACCTGTTCGAGTACGAACTGGCCCGGCGCGGCGAAGAGCTGAACATTCTGGGCGCCACCAGCGGCGACACCGGCAGCGCGGCCGAATACGCGATGCGCGGCAAAAAAGGCGTGCGCGTTTTCATGACCTCGCCGGATGGCCGGATGAGCCCGTTCCAGCAGGCGCAGATGTTCAGCCTGCAAGACGACAACATCCACAACATCGCCATCACCGGCGTGTTTGACGACTGCCAGGACATCGTCAAGGCTGTGTCCAATGACCTGACGTTCAAGCGCCAGTACAAGATCGGCACCGTCAACTCGATCAACTGGGCGCGGCTGATGGCGCAGGTGGTGTATTACTTCGCGGGCTACTTCCAGGCGACGAAAACCAACGCCGAAAAGGTCAGCTTCACCGTGCCATCGGGCAACTTCGGCAACGTCTGCGCCGGGCATGTGGCGCGCAGCATGGGCCTGCCGATTGACAAGCTGGTCGTGGCCACGAACGAAAACGACGTGCTCGACGAGTTTTTCCGCACCGGCGTGTACCGCGTGCGCGGCAGCGCCGACACGCACGAAACCTCCAGCCCGTCGATGGACATTTCCAAGGCCAGCAATTTCGAGCGCTTTGTGTTCGACCTGCTCGGGCGCGACGGCGGCAAGACGCGCTCGCTGTTTCACGACCAGCTCGCCAGCCAGGGCAGTTTTGACCTGAGCGCCGACCCGGCTTTTGCCCAGGCGGTCAGCCGTTACGGCTTTGCCAGCGGCAAGAGCATCCACGCCGACCGGCTGGCGACGATCCGCGACACCTATCAGCGTTTCGGCACCATGATAGACACCCACACCGCCGACGGCGTGAAGGTGGCGCGTGAGCAGCTCACGCCCGGCGTGCCGATGATCGTGCTGGAAACGGCGCTGCCGATCAAATTTGCGGCGACGATTCAAGAGGCGCTGGGCCAGCCGCCCTCGCGCCCGGCCAGGTTTGAAGGCATCGAAGCGCTGCCCAAGCGCGTCAAGGTCATGCCCGCCGACGCTGAACTCATCAAGCGTTACATCGCCGAGAACGTGCATTGAACGTCGTCGGTTTTGCCGGTTACTCCGGCTCCGGTAAAACCACGCTGCTTGAAAAACTGATTCCCGCGCTCAGGCAGCGCGGTCTGCGCGTGTCGGTGGTCAAGCACGCGCACCACCGCTTTGACATTGACCATCCCGGCAAAGACAGCTACCGCCACCGTCAGGCGGGCGCGTTTGAAGTGGTGATCGCCTCCGACCGGCGCCTGGCGCTGGTGCGCGAGTTCGAGCAGCCCAGCGAACGCAGCGTCCATCAACTCATTGCCGAGCTGGACACGGGCGTGGACTGGGTGCTGGTCGAGGGCTTTAAATACAGCGCCCTGCCCAAAATTGAAGTCTGGCGTGCCGCCTCAAACCAGCCTACGCTGTATGCGCAGGACGACTGGATTGTCGCCATCGCCACCGATTCGCCCGCTCAGCTGCCCAGCCCGGCGCTGCGCCCAGTGTTTGACCTGAATGACGCCAGAGCCGTCGCCGATTATTTGCTGGCGCAGTCGGCGCGCTTTGCGTATCACGCGCCTAAAGTTTAGGACAACCTTGCCATGAGTCTCGCTCCCCCCGCTTCTTCGCCTGCCGCTGCTGCGGCGCCTGCCCGCGCTCCGCTCAAGTCGCTGGATGCGGCGCTGGCCGGGTTGCTGGCCCAGGCCGCGCCGCTCACAAGGCTGGAAACCGTCGCCACTTTTGACGCCGATGGCCGGGTGCTGGCGCAAGGCCTGCACGCCAGCCTGAACGTACCCGCCCACGACAACAGTGCGATGGATGGCTACGCCGTGCGCTGCGCCGACTGGCCGGATGCGGCGCTGCTGGACGGCGCGCCGCTCGACACCGCGCCGCTGCCGGTCAGCCAGCGCATTGCCGCAGGCCACAGCGGGCAGGCGCTGGCGCCGTTTTCTGTCGCCCGGATTTTCACCCGCGCGCCGATTCCGCCCGGCGCCGACGCCGTGGTGATGCAGGAAGACTGCGAGGTCAGCGAAGCGGGCGTGCGCATCCGCGTGCGGCCCGAGCCCGGCCAGTGGATTCGGCGCCGGGGCGAAGACGTGATGGCGGGCGCGCAGGTCTTGCCACGCGGCACCCGCTTGACGCCCGCCGCGCTGGGGCTGGCC
>JAPLPS010000256.1 GCA_026400075.1 Polaromonas sp. | reverse complement strand
TCCAGCAGCTTGGTCAGGGCCTTGAGCACGAGGGTCTTGCCGCTCTTGGTGACCAGCTCCATGCGCACGTCGCGGGCCTTGTCCAGCGTGAGCGACTTTTCGCCGTGGTAGAAGTCGCCGTGGTGCATGTGCGAGACATGCGAGCGCGAAGCCTGGCTCCACTCGGCCATCGAGTGCGGGTTCTTGCGGGCGTATTCCTTGACGGCCTTGGGCGCGCGGCGATCCGAGTTGCCTTCGCGCAGCACGGGGTTGACAGCTGAGCCGGTGCATTTGGCGTAGCGGGCTTTGAGGGCCTTTTCCTCGTCAGTCTTGGCCGTTTCCGGGTAGTCGGGCAGGCTGTAGCCCTTGGACTGCAGCTCCTTGATGGCGGCCACGAGCTGGCCCACCGAGGCGCTGATGTTGGGCAGCTTGATGATGTTGGTGTCGGGGTTCTGGGTCAGGCGACCGAGTTCGGCCAGCGTGTTGGGCACCTTCTGCTCATCAGGGAGGTAGTCCGAGAATTCGGCCAGAACGCGTGCGGCGACCGAGATGTCGCTGGTGGCGACTTCGATGCCCGCCGGGGCGGTGAAGGTCTTGACGACAGGCAAAAAAGAATAGGTCGCCAGCATGGGCGCCTCGTCAGTGAGCGTGTAGATAATTTTTGATTTTCCGACAGTCATGGTGATCCTCTTGTTGTGGATGGTTGAGCTGACTTGGCAAGGTATTGGACGCCCCTATCGTCAGCAGGAAAGGTGCGCTGAGTGTGTCAACTCCGAAAGCGGGATCGCCGCCCGAAAAACTTGAACGTCCTGAATAAAAATGCCATATCCCCCAAGGCGGGAAGTTTACCCCTGTGCGTAGGTGCGTTCCATCGGGCATTCCAGAGGTAAGAGGGGGTTTTGCAGCCGGTGTTGTATCGTCTGGATGAGCAGCATCCAGGAGCGTCATGAAAACTGTCAACGAACCGATTGCCAAGGCGAACGCCTACGGTGGCATTTTGCTGACCCGCCAGGGCCGGGTCTTGCTGCGCGAGCCCGCCAACCATTTCGACGGCTATGTCTGGACTTTTGCCAAGGGAAAGCCCGAAGCGGGCGACACGCCGGCCCAGACGGCGCTCAGGGAAGTGCTGGAGGAAACCGGCTATCCGGCTGAGGTGGTGGATGTGCTGCCCGGCGTGTTTCACAGCGGGCTCAGCAGCAATGCCTACTTCATCATGCGCTACACCGGCCCGCAAAGCGCTCCCGACTGGGAAACCCAGAGCACGCGCTGGGTGGATTTTGAAGCGGCGGCGCAGCTCATCGCACAGACCACCAACGCCAAAGGACGCGCACGCGATTTGGCGGTGCTCGACGCTGCCCGCAAGTGGTTCGAGGCGAATTTGACCGTCGCCCTGCCGGATCGAACAGATGGTGCTCAGCTTGGGGAATACACCGCATGTCAACTGCAGCCTGTTGATTCGGAAAAATCCGTCGAATTTGACCTTGGCTGCGGAAGCAATGCATTTTTTAAACCAGAGGAGGCGGCCGTGAGCAGCGAGTTGGAATTACAGAAATTGACGAGCGGGGCAGCCTCATTCGTTCCCCGGATCATCCATGTGCTGCGGGGCATGAGAGGCGTGGCCAAGGCTGCGGCGGTCAGAGAGGCCATCGTGGCCGAGATGATTAAAAACAAGGAGCCCATCAATGAGGCTCTGCTCAGCACTGGCGAGCCCAAATACCAGAACGATATTCGCTGGGCGCGAATGCTCCTTGTGAACAAGGGCTTGCTGGAGCCGACAGAAGTGGCTGGCCGTGGTTCCTGGAAATTGACGCCATCCGGTTGGACGGCTTCCCTGCAGGCTGCAACATTGCCGAAACCCGGCATGGAAAAGCTTCCTCAAGTGGAGACTCAAGAGGCGCTAGACATGTTGGATTCCCAGCAGGTCTTGCCTGGCCTGGAATCTGTGGAGCTTCAACTCGCGAGCATTCTCAGGACCATGCCCGACAAAGGTTTTGAGCGCCTGTGCGCCGAAATCATGATTAAAAACGGGCTGCATTCCACCTTGGTGACCGGAAAATCGGGAGACAAGGGCATCGATGGAATGGGTCTTCTGGCGCACGATGCTGCCGGGCTGATCACGATTCCTGTGGCGTGGCAATGCAAGCGCTATGCCGATGGCAAGGTGAGCGCAGGAGAAGTCCGTAATTTTCGCGGCGCCCTCGACAGGGATACGATGGGAGTCATCTTCACCACCTCTACATTCACCGCCGATGCGATGAGCGCTGCCAATGAGCCGGGTAAGCGGCCGATCAAATTGATCAATCTCGAACGGCTGGTGGAACTGATTCTCGAATTCAAGCTCGGGGTTCGGGAGGTCATTCGGCAGGAAATTGATCCCGTGTTCTTTGAGCAGTTCACGCACCCCGCAGGAGTCCCAACGGCGAGCGCTGCACTTTTCTCCGGGTGAGGCCATCATTCAACGTGACCGGAGGTATTGCTGCCGTGAATTTCAGCTTGCAGCGTCTGACGCCATAAGAAAAACGGCGCCCGCAGGCGCCGCTCGTCAAATCACCAAAACCCGGCCAATCAAGCCGCGCCAGCCTTGACCTTCAGGCTCCACGCATGCAGCAGCGGCTCGGTATAACCGCTGGGCTGCACCAAGCCTTTGAACACCAGATCGCAAGCCGCCTTGTAGGCTGCCGACGTGTCAAAGTGACCGGCCATCGGCTTGTACAGCGCGTCGCCCGCGTTCTGGCCATCGACCACGGCGGCCATGCGCTCGAATGTTTCTTTCACCTGCGCTTCAGTCACGACGCCGTGGTGCAGCCAGTTGGCCATGTGCTGGCTGGACATGCGCAGCGTGGCGCGGTCTTCCATCAGCGCGATGTTGTGGATGTCGGGCACTTTCGAGCAGCCCACGCCCTGGTCCACCCAGCGCACCACGTAGCCCAGAATGCCCTGGGCGTTGTTGTCCAGCTCTTCCTGCTTTTCAGCAGCAGACCAGTTCGGCGTGGCCGTCACCGGGATTTGCAGCAGGCCGTTCAGGATGTTGTCGCGCTCGCCGTTGGCGTCGATTTTTTCCAGCTCTTTTTGTACGTCGGAGACCAGCACCTGGTGGTAATGCAGCGCGTGCAGCGTGGCCGCTGTCGGGCTGGGCACCCAGGCGGTGTTGGCACCGGCTTTCGGGTGGGCGATTTTTTGCGCCAGCATGGCCGCCATCAGGTCGGGCATGGCCCACATGCCCTTGCCGATTTGCGCCTTGCCGCGCAGACCGCAGGACAGGCCAACCAGCACGTTGTTCTTTTCGTAGGCGGCAATCCAGGCGCTGGTCTTCATGTCGCCCTTGCGGATCATCGGGCCAGCTTGCATCGCGGTGTGCATTTCGTCGCCGGTGCGATCTAAAAAGCCGGTGTTGATGAAGGCCACGCGTGCGCCCGCTTCGGCGATGCAGGCTTTCAGGTTCACGCTGGTGCGGCGCTCTTCGTCCATGATGCCGAGTTTCACCGTGTTGGCGGGCAGGCCGAGCATGGCTTCGACGCGGCTGAACAGCTCGCAGGCAAAGGCGACTTCGGCCGGGCCGTGCATCTTGGGCTTGACGATATAGACCGAGCCGGTGCGCGAGTTGCCCTTGCGCTGCAGGTCGTGAATGGCGATGGTGACGGTGACGACCGCGTCCATGATGCCTTCGGGAATCTCTTTGCCGCCTTCGTACAGGATGGCCGGATTCGTCATAAGGTGGCCGACGTTGCGCACGAACATCAGCGAGCGGCCATGCAGCGTGACTTCGCCGCCATTGGCGCCGGTGTACACGCGGTCAGGGTTCAGGCCACGCGTGAACACCTTGTCGCCCTTGCTGACTTCTTCGGTCAGCGTGCCTTGCAAAATGCCGAGCCAGTTGCCGTAGGCCAGCACCTTGTCTTCGGCGTCCACCACGGCGACGGAGTCTTCCAGATCGAGAATGGTCGAAAGAGCCGATTCCAGAATCAGGTCGCTGACGCCAGCGGCGTCGGTTTTGCCGGTCGCCGTGGCGCGGTTGATCTGGATGTCGATGTGCAGGCCGTTGTGTACCAGCAGCACGGACGTGGGCGCGCTGGCCTCGCCCTGGAAGCCG
>JAPLPS010000261.1 GCA_026400075.1 Polaromonas sp. | reverse complement strand
ACCAGCATGTGGCGCAGCGAGAAGTCCTGCGCCATGCGCACGATGGTGTCATAAACAGCGGTGTCGCCGTGCGGATGGTATTTACCAATCACGTCGCCGACGATGCGGGCGGACTTTTTGAACGGGCGGTTCCAGTCGTTGTTCAGCTCGTGCATGGCGAACAGCACGCGCCTGTGTACCGGTTTGAGGCCATCCCTGGCGTCCGGCAGCGCACGGCCCACAATCACGCTCATCGCGTAGTCAAGGTAGCTTCTGCGCATTTCCTCTTCAAGACTGATGGGCAGAGTTTCTTTGGCGAACTGGGTCATGAAAGGCCTGGTGAGGGAGCTCAAGAGGCTTGAGCAAATTAACGATTTTAAGGCTGGAGTTTAAAACGCCGGGTTTTGTGGCTGGCCTGCAACATATTCTAAAGAATCTTGGCTTCATACCAGCCTAAGCGTTTGGCGGGCCTGATGCCCCGGATGAGTGTGGCACAATCAATCTAACGCCTTCGGTGATGGTCACGGGGGGTGTGCAAATCCTAATAATCGCAGCAAGTCTGCGGCTTTTCTCTAGAGGAAAATCATGAAGAAACTCAACAAAGTGGCAATGTTGTTTGCTTCCGCAGCGCTTGTTACCGCCGCTGGCGCACAAACCGTTGACAACTGGAAAAACGGCACGAACGAGCTGTCCTGGAAAAACGGTGCTGGCGATCTGTGCTGGCGTGATTCCAACTGGACGCCTGCTACTGCAGCCGTCGGTTGCGATGGCGCCATCGTTGCCGCTCCTAAAGTTGAGCCTGTTGTCGAGCGTAAAGTCGATCCTGTAATCGTGCCAAAGGTCGAGCCCGTCAAGCCTGTAGTCAAGGATCTCGAAGTCAAGAAAGTTACTTACGCATCCGACGCTTTCTATGACACCGGCAAGGCCGTGCTCAAGCCAGCAGGCAAGGAAAAGCTTGATGACCTGATCGGCAAGATCAAGGGCATGAACCTGGAAGTGGTTGTCGCTACCGGTCACACCGACGCTGTTGGCAGCGATGCTTCCAACCAGAAGCTGTCGATTCGCCGTGCTGAATCCGTCAAGGCTTACCTGGTGTCCAAGGGCATCGAGAAAAACCGCATCTACACCGAAGGCAAGGGCGAGAAGCAGCCAGTGGCTGACAACAAGACCGCCGAAGGTCGCGCCAAGAACCGCCGCGTCGAAATCGAAGTGGTTGGCACCGGCAAGTAATCCTCTTTAGGATCACCTGAAAAACCGCGCTGTGGCGCGGTTTTTTTACGTCTCAAGGATAATGCTCCGATGTCTTTAACTGATAACTTTGACCCTGCCGAACTGGCAAAATTCTCCGATCTGGCCCATCGCTGGTGGGACAAGGACAGCGAGTTTCGTCCGCTGCACGAAATCAACCCGCTCCGGCTCGACTGGATCGACGCCGTGACGCCGCTGAAGGGCAAGCGGGTGCTGGATGTCGGTTGCGGCGGCGGCATTTTGGCCGATGCGATGGCGCGCAAGGGCGCTTCGGTGCTCGGTATTGATCTGGCCAGCAAAGCCCTCAAAGTGGCCCAGCTCCACGCGCTGGAAGCGCAAACCGAGGGCGTGCAGTATTGCGAAATCAGCGCCGAGGCGCTGGCCGCCGAGCAGCCCGGCAGTTTTGATGTCGTCACCTGCATGGAAATGCTGGAGCATGTGCCCGATCCGTCTTCCATCGTCAAAGCCTGCGCCGCGCTGGTCAAGCCGGGCGGCCATGTCTTTTTTTCCACGATCAACCGCAATGCCAAGGCGTTTTTGTTTGCCATCGTCGGCGCTGAATATCTGCTGAACATGCTGCCCCGTGGCACGCATGAGTATGCCAAGCTGATCAAACCCAGCGAACTGGCCAGCTATTGCCGCGCTGCCGGGCTGGACTTGCAGCAGACCAAGGGCATGGAATACAACCCGCTGACGCGCCATTACTGGCTCAGCGCCGACACCAGCGTGAACTACCTTCTGGCCACCCAGAAAGCTTGACGCCCATGTTTGAAAACATTGACGCCGTGCTGTTCGACCTCGACGGCACCTTGATTGACAGCGCCCCCGACCTGGGCGCCGCCGCCGACAAGATGCGCACCGACCGGGGCTTGGCATCGTTGCCGCTGGAACTGTACCGCCCGATGGCCGGGGCAGGCGCACGCGGGATGATTGACGTGGCGTTCGGCCTGAGCCCTGCCGATGCCCAGTTTGAGGCGCTGAAAGAGGAATTTTTCCTCAATTACGAAGCTGCTTTGGTCGAAAAAACCTATGTGTTTGACGGCGTGGCCGAGCTGATTGAGCGCATCTGCCGCAGCGGCCTCAAGTGGGGCGTTGTCACGAACAAATCTGCCCGTTTTACCGTGCCGCTGACCCGGCTCATGCCGCTGTTCAGCACGGCGCAAACCATCATCAGCGGTGACACCACGGCGCACGCCAAGCCGCACCCCGAGCCTTTGTTTGAGGCGGCGCGCCAGCTTGAACTGGCGCCAGCGCGCTGCATTTATGTCGGTGACGACGAGCGCGACATCGTGGCGGGCCGCGCCGCCGGCATGCCGACGGTGGCCGCCGCCTATGGCTATCTGGGCGCGGCCGCCGATACAGCCGCCTGGAAAGCCGACTTTACGATCGCCACGCCCTCGGCTCTCTTGACTTTGCTGAAAATGCCTTAAACTATGCGGCTTGGGGCTGCATTGGTTTCGACGTGGGTTCGGACGCGGTGTGGTGCATGTCGAGCTGAGTGCGCTCGTAAAACTGATTCAAACAAACTAACTGCAAACGACGAACGTTTCGCACTCGCAGCTTAATTGCCTGTGAGCTTTACAACAGCAGGCCGATGGGCTGGGCAAGGGGTTTTTGACGCAAGTTAGAGATTCCAGGCTGTAAAGATAATTTTATCGGCTGGCTCCGGATTGGGTACCTTAGTCCGGGGCAAGAAAATAGGGTGCTGGCGTCCTGTGTAGCGTGCGACTGCGCGATACAGGTGGCGAGACTCAAATCAGACCGCTAAACATGTAGATCTGCTCGAAGAAGGCTTGCGGACGGGGGTTCAAATCCCCCCAGCTCCACCACCACAAACGACAAAGGCCGCTAGGGACATATTCCTAGCGGCCTTTTTCATTGGTAAATCAGTCCTGTCTTTTGCAATGACGTACAAAGCGCGACATTGACAGGCACGTCAAAGCGGGGGAATATCCGGGGGAACAACCGGGGGTAAACCGGGTTTTGGGG
>JAPLPS010000167.1 GCA_026400075.1 Polaromonas sp. | reverse complement strand
GTGCGCAGCGCGGCATCGACCACAGCCATCGGCAACTGCTGCGTCTGTTCACGCGACACCAGCACGGGGGCCGCCAGCGTCGCCGTGGCCGGAGCGGCTTTCCACGCAGCCAGTTTGGCGACGCCTTCCTTGCGCGCCTCGTCAGCACTGCGCTGGGCCAGCCAGCGCTGGCGCACCAGGTCTTTGACCTCGGCAAAAGGCCGGGTGTGGGCAGCAGCGTGTTGAACGATGCGGGCAGACACCAGCTGACTCGATCCGGTTTCAATCGCTTTGGTATTGCGTTTTTTCTCGATGGCATCGGCTGAAAACAGCTCATTGAGAAATTTCGGATTGGCCAGCAAGCCGGTCACGCCAGCGGCGGGCTGGGGCGTCACGTTGCTGGCGGTTTTAATGTCCAGCTTGAGCTGCTCGGCCACCGGTTTCAGGCTGTCGGATTGCTCGTACACGCTTTCAGGTCTGCTTCCAGTTCAGCGCGCATTTCCTCGAAACTGCGCTGTTTGGCCGTCTTGATGTCGGTCAGCTTGATGATATGGAAACCAAAATCGGACGCCACCACTTCGCTGATATCGCCTTTTTTCATCGAAAAAGCAGCGTCTTCAAACGGCTTGACCATCGCACCGCGCGGGAAAAACTCCAGATCGCCGCCGTTGGCGGCAGAGCCGGGGTCTTGCGAATTCTTGCGCGCCACGTCGGCAAAAGTATCGGGCGATTTCTTGACCTGGGTCAGCAACTCCTGCGCTTTGGCCTTGGCTTTTTCTCGCTCGGCGGCCGGGGCCGTGGCGGGCGAAGCAATCAGGATGTGGCTGGCACGGCGCTCTTCGGCACTGCTGAGCCGCTTGGCATTCGCGTCGTAATAGGTTTTCAGGTCAGCTTCGTTGACGGTGATGGTCTTTTTCACCGTGTCGAGATCCAGCTGCACATACTCGATACTGGCCTGCTCGGGCGCCAGGAAAAGCTTTTCATTGTCCTTGTAGAACTTCTCCAGATCGGCATCCGTCGGGTTCAGTTTGGCGACGAAATCAGCGGCATTGAAACGGGCCAGCTGGATTTCGCGCTTTTCAAAATAGGCATTCAGCGCCAGATCAGCAGCGGCGCTGGACGCCAGCGCGCTGCCGCCGACGCCCGCGAGCACCTGACGGGTTGACAGGTCGGCGCGCACATTGGCTTCAAACCCTTCGGGGCTCATGCCCCGGCTGCCCAGCACCTGGCGATAGCGCTCCATGTCGAGCGTGCCGTCGGGTCGGCGCAAGGCGGCGATTTCAGGGCTTTCGTGCAGCTCGCGCGCCAGGCGCTGGTCGCTGGTGGACATTTTGAGTTTCTCGGCCGCCACGGCGACCACTCGGTCGCGCACCAGGCGCTCCAGCGTGGCATAGCGCGCCTCGGGCGAGTCGAGCAGCTTGACATCGAGCGCTGGCTGGGAAGCGCGCAGCCGGTCTACCTCGTTTTGATGGGCACGATCCCATTCAGGCTGGGTGATCTCCACGCCATCGACCTTGGCGACCACGTCAGCCTTGCCGCCCGATGAATTCCCGCTGTTCATTCCGACCAGAATAAAGGAGGGGACTATCAGCAAAAACAGCAAGCCCATAGTCCATTGGGTGTGCTTGCGAATGAAATCAAACATCTCTATGTTTTCCTGTACGACGGGTTTTGAGGGCGCAACAACAAAAAAGGCGAACCCAGGTTCGCCTTTTTCTCTTAGTGGGTGGTGGGTGCTGACGGGCTCGAACCGCCGACCTACGCCGTGTAAGGGCGCTGCTCTACCAACTGAGCTAAGCACCCCACTATTAACTTTTCACATCAGTTCAAAGCATCCCTTAACGCTTTGCCCGGACGGAATTTTGGAACCCTGGCTTCCTTGATTTTAATCGCATCGCCGGTACGCGGATTGCGGCCCATGCGCGAAGCGCGATCACCAACAGAAAAAGTGCCAAAACCGACCAGAGACACCGTGCCTCCTTGTTTCAAGGTGGACTTTACCGCACCAATGGTGGACTCCAGCGCACGCGTGGCGGCCGCTTTGGAGATGTCGGCATGTTTGGCAATGTGCTCAATCAATTCAGTCTTGTTCACAAAAAGCCCCTTGTTTTTTGGTCGTTAATCCGTCCAGTTTCAAAAATATTTTCCACGACCCTGCAACGGGTGTCAGCAGCGGCGGCTTGTGGCGCCCGGATGTTTAAAACATGTGGTGGCGGATTCTAGCTTTTTTTTCGGCGCCGATTGGGCACAACAGCAATTTTCCTTCAGGCCCGGCTGGAGCGGGCGGCCCGCACCACCAGACTTACGCCCAGCGCGGTCAGCGCCATGCCGACCATCGTCGTCGCCGTGATGGCTTCGCCAAACAGCGCCCAAGCCATCACGGCGGTGGTCGGCGGCACCAGGTACAGCAAGCTGGTCACCGAAGTCGCCGCACCGCGCTGGATCAACAAATACAGCAGCGAACTGCCGCCCAGCGTCAGCGCCAGCGCCGCCCAGACCAGCGCGCCGACGAAGGAGGCATTCCAGACAATCGCCTCGGTTTCCAGCAGCGCAAAAGGCAGCGTCACCAGCAAGGCGGCCATCAGCTGCACCGTGTTGGCGGTGCGCACATCGGTCGGCTGCATGAAGCGTTTCTGGTACAGCGTGCCAGTGGTAATGCTCAGCAGCGCAAACACCGTGCAGCCCAGCGTCAGCGCGGTGACTTCGCTGCCGGAGCCAAATTTTCGTGCCACCACCAACAACAGGCCCGCCAGCCCGAGCAGCAGCCCCAGCCACTGCCTTGGCGTGACTTTGCCGTGCCCGGCGGCGCCGCCCGACGCGCCCACCCAGGACAGCCACAGCGCCGTCAGCACCGGCTGCAGGCCGATGATCAGCGCCGCCAGGCCCGCGCCCATGCCGCCCTTGACTGCCACCCAGACGCCGCCCAGATAACCCGCATGCATCAGCACGCCAGTCACGCCCAAGTGCAGCCACTGCCCGCGCCCCTGCGGCCAGGCGGCGCGCGCCAGCCGGCTCCAGACCAGAAAGCAGACGATGGACAGGGCGTAGCGCAGCACCAGAAAACTCAGCGGCGGCGCATAAGGCAGGCCAAATTTGGCCACGATAAAGCCGGTGCTCCAGATCAGCACGAACACGGCGGGCATCGCCCGAATCAGGATATTGGCAGGCGGAGAAGAGTTCACACGCCGCTCACTTGGCCTTGGCGCGGATTTCGGGAATCGCTTTTTGCAGGTAATACGCCATCGACCAGACCGTCAGCACGGCCGAAATCCAGATCAGCCAGGTGCCCCAGACATGGGTGTTGATGGCGCCGAATAACATGCTGTCAAACAGCAAAAAGGGAATCGCAATCATCTGCACCGTGGTCTTGACCTTGCCCAGCATGTGAACAGCGACGCTGCCGGAAGCGCCAATCTGCGCCATCCATTCGCGCAGCGCCGAGATGGCGATTTCCCGGCCGATGATGATCAGCGCCACAAACACGTCGGCGCGCTGCAGATGCACCAGCACCAGCAGGCAGGCGCAGACCAGGAACTTGTCGGCCACCGGGTCGAGAAAAGCGCCGAATGACGAGGCTTGATTCAGCTTGCGCGCCAGATAGCCGTCCAGCCAGTCGGTGGCGGCAAAGACGACAAACATCACAGTGGCGATCAGGTTGCGGTCAGCGGCGGGAATGTTCAGGTAGAAAACTCCCACAATCAGCGGAATCGCAACGATGCGCGTCCAGGTCATCAAGGTGGGAATGGTTAAAAACATCCGGCTGATTTTCGCATGAGCTGCCCAGCTCAATGCAGGGCGCGGTAAATCGTCTCGGCGAGGTCTTTTGAAATGCCATCGACCTTGGCAATGTCCTCGACGCTGGCCGCCGCAATGCCGCGCACGCCGCCAAAGCGCTGCAGCAGACTGGCGCGGCGCTTCGGGCCGACCCCGGCAATGTCTTCGAGCCGACTGCCGCCGACGCGCACCCTGGCGCGCTGGGCGCGCATGCCGGTGATGGCAAAGCGGTGCGCCTCGTCGCGGATCTGCGCAATCAGCATCAGCGCCGCCGAGTCGCGGCCCAGATAGACCTTCTCGCGGCCATCGGCAAAGACCAGCTCTTCCAGCCCGACTTTGCGGCCCTCGCCTTTTTCGACGCCTGCAATCAGCCCCAAATCGAGACCCAGTTCGGCGAATACCTCGCGCGCCATCGCGACCTGGCCTTTGCCGCCATCGACCAGCACCAGATCGGGCAAGCTCGCTTCGCCGTTGCGCGCCGCCTCGGCCAGCGGGGTATAGCGGCGGGTCAAGACCTGGCGCATCGCGGCGTAATCGTCGCCCGGCGTGATGCCGTCGATGTTGTAGCGCCGGTACTCGCTGTTTTGCATCTTGTGTTCGCGAAACACCACGCAGGACGCCTGCGTCGCCTCGCCCGCCGTGTGCGAAATGTCAAAGCACTCGATGCGCAGCGCCTCCAGCTTGTCCTGCGCCAGCCCCAGCGCCTCGGCCAGCGCGCGGGTTCTGGCCTGCTGCGAGCCCTCTTCGGCCAGCAGGCGGGCCAGTTGCAGCGCGGCGTTGGTCTGCGCCATGTCCAGCCAGCTGCGGCGCTGGCCCTGCGGCTGGTGAATGGCGCTGATTTTGTTGCCCGCCTGCTCGCTCAAAGCGGCCATCAGCGCCTTGTCCACCGGCTCGCTGCAGACCAGCGTCGGCGGCGCTGGCGTGGCTATGTAATGCTGGGCGATAAAGGCTTCGAGCACCTCTGTGTCGGTGGCGTTTTCAACATGCACCGGGAAATACGGCCGGTCGCCCAGGTGGCGCCCGCCGCGCACCATCGCCAGATTCACGCAGGCTTTGCCGCCCTGCACCTTGACCGCCAGAATGTCCACGTCCACATCGGCGTGCTTGCCGCCGGTTTCCATAGACTGCTGGTGCATGATTTTCGACAGCGCCGCGATCTGGTTGCGCAACTCGGCGGCCTGCTCGAATTCGAGCCGCTCGGCGTGGGCGAGCATTTTTTGCTCCAGTTCGCTGACGATTTCCTGCGTCTGGCCCTGCAAAAAGCGCTCGGCATTCGCCGTGTCCAGCGCGTACTGTTCGGGCGAAACATGGCCGACGCAGGGCGCGGAGCAGCGCTTGATCTGGTACAGCAGGCAAGGCCGACTGCGGTTGGCAAACACCGTGTCCTCGCAGGTGCGCAATTTAAAAACTTTTTGCAGCAAAAGAATCGTGTCCTTCACCGCCCAGGAACTCGGGTACGGGCCGAAATAGCGGTGCTTTTTTTCCACCGCGCCCCGGTAATAGGCGATGCGCGGAAAAGCCGTGGCAGCGGGCGCAGCGCCCGGCGGCTGGGCCGATGCGCCGGTCAGCTTCAGGTACGGGTAGC
>JAPLPS010000428.1 GCA_026400075.1 Polaromonas sp. | reverse complement strand
ACGAGAAGACCAAGGACACCCAGGTCTGGCTCTACAAGGCCGGCCTGCGCGACTACCTGGCGCAGACGCTGCACGGCGACCCGGTGATCCCGCTGTTTGAAGGCGAAGGTTTTGCCGACGCCAAAGACGACAACTTTGCCGACGGCGAAGGCGCCTCGTGGTGCGTGGCCTTCACCGAAGACGGCCAGCCGGTGCGCGAAAGCTACGTCAATCTGATCCCGACCAGCGCAGGCGGCACGCACCAAAGCGGCCTGCGCGACGGGCTGTTTACCGCCGTCAAAAGTTTTGTCGAACTGCATTCGCTGTTGCCCAAGGGCGTCAAGCTTTTGCCTGAAGACGTGTTTGCGCGTGCCAGCTATGTGCTGAGCGCCAAGGTGCTGGACCCCCAGTTTCAGGGGCAGATCAAAGAACGCCTCAATTCCCGCGACGCGGTGCGGCTGGTGTCGAGCTTTGTGCGCCCGGCGCTGGAACTCTGGCTGAACCAGCATGTCGAGTACGGCAAAAAGCTGGCTGAACTCGCCATCAAGGCCGCGCAAAGCCGCCAGAAAGCCGGCCAGAAAGTCGAAAAGCGCAAGGGTTCCGGCGTGGCCGTGCTGCCCGGCAAGCTGACCGACTGCGAAAGCAAGGACTTGGCACACAACGAAGTCTTTTTAGTCGAAGGCGACTCGGCCGGCGGCAGCGCCAAAATGGGCCGGAACAAGGAAAACCAGGCCGTGCTGCCGCTGCGCGGCAAGGTGCTGAACACCTGGGAAGTCGAGCGCGACCGGCTCTTTGCCAACACCGAAATCCACGACATTGCCGTCGCCATCGGCGTCGATCCGCATGGCCCGAATGACCAGCCGGACTTGAGCGGCCTGCGCTACGGCAAAGTCTGCATCCTGTCGGACGCCGACGTGGACGGCTCGCACATCCAGGTGCTGCTGCTGACGTTGTTTTTCCGCCATTTCCCCAAGCTGATTGAGGCCGGGCATATCTATGTGGCGCGCCCGCCGCTTTACCGGGTCGATGCGCCTGCACGCGGCAAAAAACCGGCGTCCAAGACTTACGCGCTCGATGAGGGCGAATTGACCGCGATTCTGGACAAGCTGCGCAAGGATGGCGTGCGCGACACGGCCTGGAGCATCAGCCGCTTCAAGGGGCTGGGCGAGATGAGCGCCGAGCAGCTCTGGGACACGACGCTGAACCCGGACACGCGCCGCCTGATGCCGGTGCAGCTGGGCAACCAGAGCGTGCTGCAGACCGAAAACCTGATCACCAAGCTGATGGGCAAAGGTGAAGCCGCAGCGCGGCGCGAACTGATGGAGCTGCACGGCGACGCGGTAGAGATTGACATTTGATGCGCAAGAACGGGAAATGAACATGTTTTTGCGACGCCTGACGGGTGTTTTTTCTTCGCGCCTGCGGGTGCTTGTGCTGGCGCCGCTGCTTTTGCTGGGCGCGCCTGCACGGGCCGAAATCTGGGGCTATGCCGGTATCAAGGGCGCCGAAAATTTCGCGCTCCAGGAGCCTGATGAAGACGAGGGAATTTTTTTTCGCAGTGCCGACGGCTTTCACGAGGGGCGGGGCGAGGGCAGCCCAAGCAGGCCGGTCAAAAATAGCCGGGCGGCCGGGGTTGCGGGCAAGCGCTCTTGCGCCGAGCACACGCCCTGCCGCAAGACGGTCAATCACCTGATTCGCCAAGCCTCCGTCACCCAGGGCATCGACTACGAATTGCTGCATGCGGTGATCGCCACCGAGTCGGGTTTTCGGATACGCGTGGTTTCCCCGAAAGGCGCGGTCGGCCTGATGCAGCTGATCCCGCCGACGGCCGAGCGTTACGGCGTCAAGGATGACAAGTATTCTCTGGTCAGCGAAAAACTCGTTGACCCGAGAACCAATATCTGGGTCGGCTCGCGCCACCTGCACAAATTGATTACGCGCTATCCCGGCGATATTGAGCTGGCTCTGGCCGCTTACAACGCAGGCGAAGGCGCGGTCAGGCGGGCTGGCAACCGGATACCGAACTACCCTGAAACCAAAAGATACGTCAAAAATGTCATGCACCAGTACAAGCAGCGCCTCAAGCCGCCTGCCCGCCCTGACGGGGGCATCATCGCAGGCAACAGGAGGGGGAGCGTGAAAATGAAGCCCGTCGCCAAGGGCCGTGTCGTTTCCGCCAGGGCTTGAGCCAAGCCGCGCTGCCTGTTTAACTTGAATAATCACCATGAATCTTTTTACCCCGGAACCTGAAATCCAGGCGCCCGAGCCCGCCGACCAGGATTGTCTGGCGGCCTACGCCCAGCGCGCCTACCTCGAATACGCGCTCAGCGTCGTCAAAGGCCGGGCGCTGCCCGATGTCTGCGACGGCCAGAAACCGGTGCAGCGGCGCATTCTGTACTCGATGTCGCGCATGGGGCTGGGCTTTGGCGGCCCGAACGGCGCGACTGGCGCCCGGCCGGTCAAAAGCGCCCGCGTCGTCGGCGACGTGCTGGGGCGCTTTCACCCGCACGGCGATCAGGCCGCTTACGAGGCGCTGGTGCGCATGGCGCAGGACTTTTCCCAGCGCTACCCGCTGATCGACGGCCAGGGCAATTTCGGCTCCAGAGTCGGCGACGGCGCCGCCGCGATGCGCTATACCGAAGCGCGCCTGGCCCGCATCACCAGCCTCTTGATGGACGAGATCGACGAGGGCACAGTCGATTTCATCCCCAACTACGACGGCTCGACCGAAGAGCCGCGCCAGTTGCCAGCGCGTCTGCCGTTCACGCTGCTGAACGGCGCCAGCGGCATTGCCGTCGGCCTGGCGACGGAAATCCCCAGCCACAACCTGCGCGAGATTGCCGACGCCTGCGTGGCGCTGATCAAAACGCCGCAACTGGCCGACGACGCGCTGTTCACGCTGATTGCCGGGCCCGATTACCCCGGTGGCGCGCAAATCATCTCCAGCGCCAGCGAAATCGCCGCCGCCTACACCAGCGGGCGCGGCTCACTGAAAGTGCGCGCCCGCTGGAAAATCGAAGAACTGGCACGCGGCCAATGGCAGCTCGTGGTGCAGGAGCTGCCGCCCGGCGTCAGCAGCCAGCGCGTGCTCGAAGAAATCGAAGACATCACGAATCCGAAAATCAAGACCGGCAAAAAAGCGCTGAGCCAGGATCAAGTCCAGCTCAAGCAGTCGGTGCTGGCCGTGCTCGACATGGTGCGCGACGAGTCCAGCAAGGACGCCGCCGTGCGCCTGGTATTCGAGCCGAAAACCAGCAAAACCGGCCAGCAGGAATTGATTCAGACGCTGCTGGCGCACACCAGCCTGGAAAGCTCGTCGCCGATCAACATGACGATGATTGGCCTGGACGGCAAGCCGACGCAAAAATCGCTGCGCCAGATGCTGACCGAGTGGATCGCCTTTCGCCAGACGACGATTGAAAAACGCTCGCAGCACCGGCTCGACAAGGTGCTGGCGCGCATCCACATCCTTGAAGGGCGGCAAACCGTGCTGCTCAACATCGACCAGGTGATTGCCATCATCCGCGAAGCCGACGAGCCGAAAGCGGCGCTGATGGAGAAATTCAGCCTGAGCTCCGCCCAAGCCGACGACATTCTGGAAATCCGCCTGCGCCAGTTGGCCCGACTTGAAGCGTTTAAAATCGAGCAGGAGCTGAAAAGCCTGCGCGAAGACAAAGCCAAGCTCGAAGACATTCTGGGCAACCCTCTAGCGCTGCGCCGCCTGATGATCCGCGAAATTGAAAGCGACGCCAAACAGTTCGCCGACCCGCGCCGCACCTTGATTCAGGCCGAGAAAAAAGCCGTGCTCGAAGTCAAGGTGCTGGACGAGCCGGTGACGGTGGTGGTCAGCAGCAAGGGCTGGGTGCGTACAAGAGGCGGCCACGGCCACGAGGCGGCGGGCTTTGCCTTCAAGGCGGGCGACGCGCTGTACCGCACGTTTGAATGCCGCACGGTGGACACGCTGGTGGTGTTTGGCAGCAATGGGCGCGTCTATTCGGTGCCGGTGGCCATGCTGCCGGGCGGACGCGGCGACGGCCAGCCGGTCACGACGCTGATCGAGCTGGAGTCGGGAACGCAGCTGCTGCATTACTTTGCCGGAGCGGCTGCGGCGCAATTGCTATTGGCCAGCTCGGGCGGCTACGGTTTTCTGGCGACGGTCGAAGGCATGCTGGCGCGCAACAAGAGCGGCAAGGCTTTCGTCACGCTGGCCGAGGGCGAAACGCTGTGCCGCCCGTCGCTGGTGCAGGGCGGCGTCGGCACAGCAGCGCTGGCGCCTGCCACGCATGTGGCCTGCGCCTCGACCGGCGGGCGCATCCTGACCTTCGAGATCGGCGAGCTCAAGCAGATGGACAAGGGCGGGCGCGGCCTGATGCTGATCGACCTCGAACCGAAAGACACGCTGGCCGGTGCCGCCGCCTACACCCGCAGCGTGAAAATCGACGGCCTCGGGCGCGGCGCCAAGGAGCGCGAGGAAACGCTGGAAATCCGCAGCCTGAACAACGCCAGAGCGCCACGCGGGCGCAAGGGCAAGGAAGCGGCTTTCAGCTTCAAACCGGTGGAAATTGTCCGGGTGGAGTGAGGTTCGCCATGCAGGCCAAGCGCTCGCAGTCTGGCTACCTGATGGAGATCCCGCTGATCATGGCGGTGGTCGGCGTGCTGCTGGCGGTGGCCATTCCGCATTTGTCCAGCGCACTGCGCAAAGGTTTGCTGGTGCTGGGGACGCTGGTCTGGATTGGCGGGCTTTACTACATGATTGTCATTCCCGGCTGGCAGCCGGGGCGGCGCTCTGGCGGCCGCGCCTGGCGGCTGGGCCTGTTTTTGCTGCTGGCGGGCTTGTTTAGCTTGGCGGTCGGCGCTTATGTGCTGGCGCCGTCGTGAGGAATTCGTAGCCTGAACAACGCCAGAGCGCCACGCGGGCGCAAGGGCAGGGAAGCGGCATTTGGCTTCAAACCGGCGGGAATTGTGCGGGTGCTGGCGGCCATGCTAGTTCAGCATATTCACCAAGAATTAAAGTCCAAATTTCTTCAGCTTTTTACATTTTGCTAATTGACCTGATTCAATAAGATCGAATATTTTTATTTTCGCGTCGATAATTGATGGAAAAATCATTTTTCCAGGTGTGAAGTTGACACGTAGTTTGAAACCGTTGCTGGCTGGAAATACTTCTACCCTAAAACCTTTTTGTGTGATGCGATGGATGTGATCCTTATTTTCAGACCATCTATTTGATGAGGAAAATGTTTTTAAACGCGAAGTGTAGCGACGTTTAGACTCCATTAATCCGCTTGCAACCTGTGTCGATTAGGACTTACGCAAACTATTATAAAATAGTATAATTATTTAGTTCTGAAATTGATAAAACAATTGGATTTAAATTGAAGCCAACGCGAATCGATTACTGTCAATTTTTGCTTTCTAGTCAAATTAATTTCACAAATACGT
>JAPLPS010000146.1 GCA_026400075.1 Polaromonas sp. | reverse complement strand
GGGCGCTGGGCGGCTGGGACGGCGCGGGCACCGAGGCCGAAGGCTATCTGCTTGGATTGCTGGTGGGCGACGGCACGCTCAAAAGCGACAAGGCGGTGATTTCCGTCTGGGCGCCCGAGTTAAAGGCCGTGGGCAATGGCGCCGTGGTGTATGCGCAAACTGGTGCGGGCGGCATCGTGCAGGCAGCGGAAGCGGCGGCGGCCACGCTGGCGCACCGGGTTGATTTTTGCGGTTTCCAGCGCCCGATTGCCGGGCGAGGCGAGGCGCGCATGGTGTCGGGTGCGGTGCGGCGCCTGGCGCATGAAATGGGGATGAGGCCGGGACACAAAACGCTCACGCCTGCGATGGAAAAAGCCTCTTCCGCTTTTGCTGCAGGGTTGTTGCGCGGCCTGTTTGACGCAGATGGCTCGGTGCAGGGAACTCAGGCGAGTGGCGTCAACGTGCGTCTATCGCAAAGTGATTTGCCTTTGTTGCAAACGGTGCAGCGCATGCTGCTGCGCCTGGGCATAGCCTCGACAATCTACCAAAACCGTCGGCTGGCGCAGGAGCGCCTTATGCCCGACGGGCGCGGCGGCCTCAAGCTTTACCAGACGCAGGCACAGCACGAACTGATCATCAGCGGTGACAACCTGCGCATCTATATCGAACGCATCGGCTTTGCTGACACTGCCAAGGCCGAGCGGCTGGAACAGACCTTGGGCGCCTACAGCCGCAGCCTGAAACGCGAGCGCTTCACCGCCACCGTCGAGTCGCTAAGTGAAGACGGTTTTGAAGAGGTGTTCGATGTCACCGTCGCCGATGTCCATGCGTTCGACGCCAATGGTCTGTATGTACACAATTGTGGCGAGGAGCCCTTACCGCCTTACGGCTGTTGCGACCTCGGCCCCATCATCCTGACGCGCTTTGTGCGCCACCCGTTTGGCGTTGATGGCGAGCCGCTGTTTGATTTCGAGGCCTTCGAGGCGTCCGTCGCCACGCAGGTGCGGGCGCTGGACAACGTGCTCGAAGTGACGTTCTGGCCGCTGCCACAGCAACAGGCCGAGTCCGCCGCCAAGCGCCGCATCGGCGTCGGCTTTACCGGGCTGGGCAACGCGCTGGCGATGCTGTGCCTGCGCTACGACGCGCCTGAAGGCCGCGACATGGCGGCCCGCATTGCCGTGCGCCTGCGCGACGCGGCCTATGCCGCCTCGGTGGCGCTGGCGCAGGAAAAGGGCGCCTTCCCCAAGTTCGACGCCGACGGCTATCTGGCCAGCGGCACGTTTGCCAGCCGCTTGCCGCCCGCGCTGCAGCAATTGATTCGCGCCCACGGCATCCGCAACAGCCATCTGCTTTCAATTGCGCCGACCGGCACCGTCAGCTTGGCCTTTGCCGACAACGCCTCCAACGGCATCGAGCCGCCGTTTTCGTGGATGTACCGGCGCCACAAGCGCGAAGCCGACGGCAGCCGCAGCGAGTACGCGGTCGAAGACCACGCCTGGCGCCTGTACCGCGAACTTGGCGGCGACGTGAACGCGCTGCCCGACTATTTCGTCTCCGCGCTGGAGATGACGGCCAGCAGCCACATTGCGATGATGGAGGCGGTGCAGCCTTTCATCGACACCGCCATTTCCAAAACGGTGAACGTGCCGGTCGAATGCGCTTACGACGATTTCAAAAGCCTGTACCACCAGGCCTGGCGCGCCCGCCTCAAGGGGCTGGCGACCTACCGGCCGAACGCGATTTTGGGCGCGGTGCTGCAAACCCACGCCAGCCCTGAGACTGCGACCCGCCCCGCAACCGGGGCCAGCGCCGCCGCGCTGCCGGTCGATCCGATGCGCACGGTGATTGAAAGCCGCCCCAAGGGCGCGCTGTCGGCCATCGTCGAAAAAGTCGAATACTGGACGCAGGAAGGGCATCAGCGGCTTTACCTGGTCGTGTCCTTCTTGCCGGTGCCAGCGGCCAGCGGCGCAGGCACGGTGGAGCGGGCGATTGAATTTTTCATGCCGGTCGGCCAGAGCGGCGCCTCGCAGCAGTGGATCACGTCGAGCATGCGCATGCTCTCGCTGGCGGCGCGTGGCGGCTTTCTGGAGCGGGCGCTGAGCGATATGCGCAAAGTCGCCTGGGACAGAGGGCCGGTGCGCCTGGGCACTTACGAAAAAGCCGATGGCACCCATGTGCCGATGTGGCACGACTCCGAAGTGGCGGCGATTGCCTACGCGTTGCAGCACCTGATTGCCCGGCGCGCCAGCCAGCCCAGCGCCAGCGCGCCGCCGCCAGAGCCGACAGCGGCGCAGGCGGCTGAGGCGGGCCTGGCGCCGCCCGTCATGGCGGGCAAGAAATGCGGCGAATGTGGCGCCCACGCCGTCATCCGCAAGGACGGCTGCGACTACTGCACCCAGTGCGGCCAACTCGGGACGTGCGGATGAGCTTCACGGGTTGGCATTCAGGTGGGATTTCTTTTTCAAGAGGGCGGATGTGATGAATTCTTCTGCTGCACCAGAGCGTCGGCTCCATGATTTGCTGGTCGATGAGTTGTCGGCCGAGCACGAGCTGGCCAGCACCGCTGCCGCGCTGATGCAGTCGCGCCAGACCATCCTGCCCAAGCGGCTCGGCGGCCAGGGGCCGGACGCCCGGCAACTGTGGATGATTCTGGAGGCGGCGGCCAGCGCGCCCGACCACGGCCAGTTGCGGCCCTGGCGCTTTGTGCGGGTGCCGCAGGCGGCGCGCCAGCGGCTGGCCGAGGTCTTCGGCGCGGCGCTGCTGGAGCGCGACGCCGCCGCCACGCCCGAGCAGGTCGCGCAGGCACACGAAAAAGCGCACCGGGCGCCGTTGCTGCTGCTGGTCATCGTCAATGCGGGCCAAGACGCCAGCGTTGATCTGGCCGAGCGCATCGTGTCCGTCGGCTGCGCGCTGCAAAACATGCTGCTGATGGCGACGGCGCTGGGCTACGGCTCGGCGCTGACCAGCGGCAAGGCGCTCAAATCGACCGGCCTGCGTGCGCTGTTTGGCCTGAGCGACGA
>JAPLPS010000001.1 GCA_026400075.1 Polaromonas sp. | reverse complement strand
GGGTAGCGCAGTGCGTCCGGCTCGATCGTGCGCGCCAGCGGGGTCAGCGTCACGCCCTTCGCGCCGGCCGGGCGGTCGCTGGCCTTGGCCAGTTCGAGCGCGCGCTCCTGCACCCTGGCAGCGAACTGCGCCGGCTTGGCGATGTCATCGACCAGGCGCCAGTCTTTGGCTTTCTGGCCACGCACGCCTTCGACGCTGGTGCAAAACAGGTCGGCCAGGTCGTGGCGCACATGGCGCTTGTCGGTGACGCGGGTCAGGCCGCCGGTGCCGGGCAGCACGCCCAGCAGCGGCACTTCGGGCAGGCTGACAGCGCTGGAGCGGTCGTCGATCAGGATGATCTCGTCGCAGGCCAAGGCCAGTTCATAACCGCCGCCCGCGCAGGCGCCGTTGACGGCGGCGAGGAATTTCAGGCCGCTGTATTTGGACGAGTCTTCCAGGCCATTGCGTGTTTCGTTGGTGAACTTGCAGAAGTTGACCTTCCACGAGTGGCTGGACACGCCCAGCATGAAGATGTTGGCGCCGGAGCAAAAGACTTTTTCTTTCGCGCTGGTCATCACCACGGTGCGCACTTCGGGGTGCTCGAAGCGGATGCGGCTGATGGCGTCGTTCAGCTCAATAGCGACGCCCAGGTCGTAGCTGTTGAGTTTTAATTTGTAGCCGGGGCGCAGGCCGCCGTTTTCATCAATGTCCAGCGCCAGCGTGGCCACCGGGCCGTTGAAGCTCAGTTTCCAGTGCTTGTACTGGGAAGGATCCGTCTGGTATTCAACGTGGGTCGCGATGGTCATGGCTTGTCGTCCTGTTTGATGCAAGAAACTGCATTAATTGAAATTCGGTACACGCATGATAGTGCATGTACTGGGACATGTGCAAGCCTTGACATGCACTTTTTTATAAAAACTTTTAGCCGGGCAGTTGCAGCGCGTCGCGCACCGTCTGGCGCAGCGCCTGGAACGACTGCGCCAGCGGCTGCGCGCTGGTATCCAGCTTGTACTGCGCCTTCGAATAAAACGCCGCCCGGCCCGCCAGAATGCCCTTCAGGTCTTCCATCGCCTGCCGACTCGCCGCCATTGGGCGCAGGTCGCCTTGGGCCATCACCCGCTTCATGTGGTCTTCCGGGTCGGCCTGCAGCCAGACCGTCGTGCAGTGCGACAGCAGCTCATTAAACGTGGCCGGGTCTGACACCAACCCGCCCGGCGTGGCAATCACCACTTCGGGGTAAATCTGGATCGCCTCTTCCAGCGCCCGGCGCTCGTAGCGGCGGTAGGCATTCATGCCGTACAGCGCCTGGATTTCCGAGACGCTGCAACCGGCAAACTTTTCGATTTCCCGGCTCAGCTCGACGAACGGAAAACCCAGGTCTTCGGCCAGCATTGCGCCCAGCGTCGATTTGCCCGCGCCGCGCAGTCCCACCAGCGCCACGCGGGGGTTGATGCCGACATTGCCGCCGCCAGTGCCCAGCAGCTCGCCAATGGCAATACGCACCCGGCGCAGCGCCGCATCGTCGCGGCCATCGAGCAGCTCGCGGATTAGCAGCCACTCGGGCGTTGAAGTGGTCACGTCGCCAATCAGCTCGGCCAGCGTGCAGTGCAGCGCGTGCGCCACCTGCTGCAACACCAGGATGGAGGCGTTGCCCTCGCCGTATTCCAGATTCGCCAGATGCCGCTCGGACACACCGGCGGCCAGCGACACGGCTTTGCGCGTCATGCCGCGCCGCGCCCGCAAGGCCTTGACGCGTTCACCCAGCGCGACCAAAAAAGGGTTTTTTTCATCCGCCGCAGGCGCGCTGGCCGTTGGCGCAGAGGCCGATTCCGGGGCTGTGGCGGGGGACTCTTTCAGATCAGGGTTTGTTGGGATTAACCCTGATACATGCAATATATTGCTTGACATGGTATTTTTCAGGCTTTATTGTTCATACACGCACAATAATTCATATTGTTTGAATTGACAAGTTGAACACATTTCAAGGAGAAGCCGCCGTGTCCCCCACCGAATTTCGTGAGCAAATCGCGCTGCTGACGGCGCAACTGGCCGGGCGCCCGCTGGACGCGGCGCTCGACGCCTGGCTGAACGCCGAGCATGGCGCGGGCAGCGCCACTTACGAGCAACTGAAAAAATCCTGCATTGCCGGTGCCGCCGAAGGCTGGCTGTGCGAGCGCGAGGGCGGCGGCATTCGCTATGGCCGTATTTTCAAGCCTGCCGACGAGCTGCACGGTTTTTCGGTCGATGTGGTCGATATGAAAGACATTGCCGGGCCGCACCACAGCCACCCGCTCGGCGAGATTGACCTGATCATGCCGCTCGACGACGGCGCGCAGTTTGATGGCCGCGCTGCGGGCTGGCTGGTCTGCCCGCCCGAGAGCGCGCACCGGCCTACCGTTTCGGGCGGCCGCGCGCTGGTGCTGTACCTGCTGCCGCAGGGCCGCATTGAGTTCACCCGCGCCTGAAAGCGCCTGACATCCCTGCGCCCGAAGTTTGCGCCCCATTTTTCACGAAACCACTTTTTGATATGACCACTGAACTGCTCTCCAATTACCTCGCTGGCCGCTGGCAGGCTGGCACCGGCGCAGGCACCACGCTGATCGACCCGGTGCTCGGCACCGAACTCGTGCGCGTGGACGCCACCGGCCTGGATCTGGCCGCCGGTTTTGACTTCGCCCGCGACACCGGCGG
>JAPLPS010000046.1 GCA_026400075.1 Polaromonas sp. | reverse complement strand
AATCATGCCGCGCGCGCCCAGCGGGTCGCACCACTCGCTGTTGTAGCGAATCTCGGTGCGGGCCGGGTCCAGCACCAGGCTGGCCTGGCGGTAGTAGGTTTCGGCGTTGACCTTGATTTGCTCGGGCGTCAGCGGCGGGCGCGTGCTGTTGCGCCCGGACGGGTCGCCGATCAGGCTGGTGAAATCGCCAATCAGAAAGATGACCTGGTGGCCCAAGTCCTGCAATTGGCGCATTTTGTTCAGCACCACGGTGTGGCCGATGTGGATGTCGGGCGCCGTCGGATCGAGGCCGAGCTTGATGCGCAGCGGCACGCCGGTGGCCTCGGAGCGGGCCAGTTTCTTGACCCATTCGTCTTGCGGAATCAGCTCTTCGCAGCCCCGCAGGGTGACGGCCAGGGCCGCGCGAACCGAGTCACTGACCGGGAAGTTTTTAACAAGCTCTTGATTCATAAGGGAATTTTTTCAGGACAGGATGATGTCCGACAGATATAATCACATTTTTCTTACGTCGGCAGGCCATTTTAGTAGGCCTCTTGGGGTGCTGATGGGAAGAAGCAACGACGCCTATGCCCGGCAACCGCCCCCTTCCTGACCCATCGGCAGGAGCGGGTTGCCGATGTTTTTCTACGCAGTCCGGTGCCTCTTGGTGCCCCGACTCACCTTAGTCTTAGTAGGGAATTCCGTTTTGCGCCTGCCAGTTCACTCCTCCCAGCATCGCCTGACCTTCACCCGTCTTCTCTCCGCCACCACCGACAGCCTGCGCCACCACCCCAAGCGCGTCAGCGCTGGCTTGGCCGTGCTGCTGCTGGGCACTGGCGTGACCGCTTTCGGCGTCGCGCCGCTGGCGCCTGACGCGGCCAGGCTGCCAGTCCAGCAGATTCTCGAATCCGTGCAGGCGCTGCCAACCCAGCCGCAAGCCGACGCGCTGTCGGACTTCAGCTTCAAGCTGTTCCGCACCGAAGCGACCCGCAGCAACGACACGATGGGCACGCTGCTCAAGCGCCTGAACCTGAACGACCCGGCGGCCGTGGCCTTTTTGCGCACCGACGAAAATGCGCAGCATATTCTGGCGCGCGCGGGCAAGCAGGTCTCCGTCGAAGCCAGCGACAGCCAAAAGCTGCTCAAGCTGACGATGCGCTCGTCCACCGACGACGAAACCCAGTTCCAGCGCCTGATCATCGAGCGCACCGTCATCGACGGCAAGCCCGGCTTCAGCTCGCGCATTGAGCGCGCGCCTTATACCTACTCGTCGCAGCTGGCCAGCGCCACCATCCAGAGCTCGCTGTTTGCCGCCATCGACGAAGCGCGCCTGCCCGACAGCGTCGGCACGCAGATTGCCGAAATCTTCTCGGGCGACATCGATTTCCGCCGAGCGCTGCAAAAGGGCGACCGCTTCAACGTGGTCTATGAAACCCGCGAAGCCGATGGCGAAGCGCTGCGCACCGGCAAGGTGCTGTCAGCCGAATTTGTCAATGCCGGAAAAACCTACCAAGCGATGTGGTTCCAGCAGCCCGGCCAGGACAAGGGCGGCTATTACACGCTGGATGGCCAGAGTCTCAAGCGCGGCTTTCTCAGCTCGCCGGTCGAATTTTCACGCGTCAGCAGCGGCTTTTCGATGCGCTTTCACCCCATCCTGCAGCAGTGGAAAGCCCACCTAGGCACCGACTTTGCCGCCAGCACCGGCACCCCGGCGCGCACCGTCGGCGATGGCGTGGTCGAGTTTGCCGGTGTGCAAAACGGCTACGGCAATGTGGTCTTCATCAAGCACCAGAACAGCCACGAAACGGTTTACGCCCACCTGAGCAAGATCAACGTCACGCGTGGCGAAAAAGTCAGCCAGGGCCAGACTATCGGTCTGGTCGGCTCAAGCGGCTGGGCTACCGGCCCGCACCTGCATTTTGAAGTCCGCGTCAACGGCGTGCAAAAAGACCCGATGGCCACCGCCCAGCAAAGCGGCACCGTCCCCGTCGCCAGCGCCGCCCTGCCGCAGTTCAAGCGCCTGGCCGCCGATGTGCGCAGCCAGCTGCAGGCCGCCGCCACCATCAACCAGCCCCAGAGCCGCTAAGCCTGCCGCTGCATGCGGCAAAATAGCCGCATGCGCAACTACACCATCGGCCTGATGTCAGGCACCTCCCTCGACGGCGCGGACGGGGTGCTGGTGGATTTTTCAGGCGCCTCGCTGCAGGTCGTCGCCAACGCCAGCGAGCCGTTTTCAGACGCCTTCCGCGCCGAACTGCTGGCGCTGAACACCCCCGGCTTCAACGAGCTGCACCGCGCCGCGCTGGCGGGCAACCAGGTCGCCGCCGTGTACGCGAAGGTGGTCAGCAGGCTGCTGGCCAGCGCCGCCCGGCTGGGCATTTCCCGCGATCAGATTCAGGCCCTAGGCGCGCACGGGCAAACGGTGCGCCATCAGCCCCAGCGCAGCAGCGCCGATCCGGCCGGAAGCGGCTATACGCTGCAATTGAACAACCCGGCGCTGCTGGCCGAACTCACCGGTCTGGACGTGGTGGCCGATTTCCGCAGCCGCGACGTGGCCGCAGGCGGCCAGGGCGCGCCGCTGGTGCCCGCTTTTCACCAAGGCGTTTTTGGCCGGACGGGCAGCGCCGTGGCCGTGCTCAATCTGGGCGGCATTTCCAATCTGAGCCTGCTGCCGCCTGCAGAATCTTCTGAAGCAACGGTGCGCGGCTTTGACTGCGGGCCGGGCAACGCGCTGATGGATGCGTGGTGCCAGCAGCACACTGGCGCGTCGTTTGACGCAGGTGGCGCTTGGGCGGCCAGCGGACGGCTGATTCCTGCCCTACTGGAAAGCCTGCTGAACGAGCCCTATTTTTCCCAGCCGATTCCGAAAAGCACCGGGCGCGATTTGTTCAGTTTGAACTGGTTGGCCGAAAAACTGGCGCCTTTTGCCACCGAGCGGCCCCAAGACATCCAGCACACGCTGACGGAGTTCACGGCCTGCGCCTGCGTTGCCGATGTTCAGCGCCACGGCCCGCACAGCAGCGAGTTGATCGTCTGCGGCGGTGGCGCTTTCAACCGGCATCTGCTGGCGCGGCTGCAGGCGGGTTTGCCCGGCCTGCTTGTGAGCACCTCGGATCAGCACGGCCTGCCGCCGCTGCAGGTCGAAGCCGCCGCTTTCGCTTGGCTGGCGCGCCAGACGCTGCAGCGCCAGCCCGGCAATCTGCCCGGCGTGACCGGCGCGGCTGGCCTGCGCGTGCTGGGCGCAATTTACCCGGCCTGAAAAATCAGGCGGAAAAGCTCGAACCGCAGCCGCAGGTGCTGGTCGCGTTCGGATTCTTGATGACGAACTGCGCGCCTTCAAGGTCGTCCTTGTAGTCGATCTCGGCGCCGACCAAATACTGGTAGCTCATCGCGTCGATCAGCAGCGAGACGCCGTTTTTCGTCATCGTGGTGTCGTCTTCATTGGTGATTTCATCAAAGGTGAAACCATACTGGAAACCCGAGCAGCCGCCGCCCTGCACAAACACACGCAGTTTGAGTTCAGGATTTCCTTCTTCTTCAAACAATTGTTTTAGTTTGATTACTGCACTTTCTTGTAAATCAATCATGCACGATCTCCTGCGTAAATTCTTCTGTTAACGTATTCCCAATTTATAATACGCCATATGTTTTTGAGATATCGTTTTTTGTCTGCACCGTAATCTTGTATGTACGAGTGTTCCCACCAGTCTACTAGCAGTGCAATATCTGTGCGTTTGTCGTGATTTTTAATTGTCTTAATTTTGCCGTCCCTGCTCAAATAGATCCAATTGGATCCTTGCAGCTTCATGGCTTCGGCTTCAAAGTCTTTTTTAAAGTCTGTGAAATTGCCAAAGTGTCTGTTAATCAACGCAAGACTTGCTCCCGACGGACTATTTGCATTTTTTGGTGATCGCAACTGTGGGAAAAATATATTGTGCA
>JAPLPS010000283.1 GCA_026400075.1 Polaromonas sp. | reverse complement strand
TTTGCTGCGCCTCTAAACCCGCGGCCTGCGCATGCAGCTTGAAATGCTCAAGCCCGAGGTCGATCAACATGCTCAGGGCATTGAGAACACCATCGTGGTGTTTGGCAGCGCCCGCTTTGCGCCGCCCGAGCTGCCCGCCTGGCGCGACTGGGCCGATTCCTGCCGCACCCGCCTGATGGCCCCGGACGACCTGGCAAGCCGCCTGCTTGGATTTGTGGCAAAAAACCGCTAAAATCACCGGTTTTGCGGATTAGCCCAACGGGCCAAGGCCTCACTTCTCACCCAACCCGCCGCAGAACCTGCACTTCCCTGCAAGCGTTTAGCGGTCCACCCTCGTTAAAACTGCTATGAAAATCGCTCAAGAAATCCGCGCCGGTAACGTCATCATGCACGGCAAAGACCCAATGGTTGTGCTCAAGACCGAATACAGCCGGGGCGGTCGCAACTCCGCCACCGTGCGCATGAAGCTCAAAAGCCTGATCGCCAACTTCAACACCGAGCAAGTCTTCAAGGCTGACGACAAGCTCGACCAGGTCATCCTGGACAAGAAGGATTGCACCTACTCCTACTTTGCCGACCCGATGTACATCTGCATGGACTCCGAGTACAACCAGTACGAAGTCGAAGCCGAAAACATGGGCGACTCGCTGAACTACCTGCAAGACGGCATGGAACTCGAAGTCGTGTTCTATGACGGCAAGGCGATTTCCGTCGAAGTGCCGACCAGCGTGCAGCGCGAAATCACCTGGACTGAGCCCGCCGTCAAGGGCGACACGTCCGGCAAGGTTTTGAAGCCCGCCAAGCTGGCCACCGGTTTTGAAATCGGCGTGCCAATTTTCGTCGCGCAAGGCGATGTCGTTGAAATCGACACCCGCACCGGCGAATACCGCAAGCGCGTCTAAAACCGACTTTCACCGGCTCGCAAAAAAGGCTCCTTCGGGAGCCTTTTTTTATGGGTTTTGCCATCAAGGCGAAGTCAGGCGTCTTTATGATGGTGTTGTTACCCACTGCGTTCACCAGCTGAAACGCCTCACTGACCAAGGGCTTATGGAACACACACAAGACATCAAGCAAGACCGCCTGGCCGATGCCTGGGCTGAGCTGCAAGCCCACTCCGACACCACGGCGCCGCTGCGGCCCGACTCGAACCGGCTGGCGTTTGCCGACCCGGAATTCCTGCTGCGGCGCGAAACCCGTGCGGTGCGCATCCAGCTGGAAATGCTCAAGCCCGAACTCGACCAGCAGGAACAAGGCATCGAAAACACCATCGTGGTTTTTGGCAGCGCCCGCTTTCCAGCCCCCGAGCAGGCCAGCGCGGCGCTGCAACTGGCCGAAGAAAGCGGCGATGCAGCCGCGCTGATTCTGGCCAAACGTCATATGCGCAACGCCGCTTATTACGAGCAGGCACGCCTGTTTGCGCGCATGGTGGCCGAGCACAGCGAGTCGCTCCCGGCGTCAGAAAAGCTCTTCATCTGCACCGGCGGCGGCCCCGGCATCATGGAAGCGGCGAACCGGGGCGCCCACGAAATGAAGGCCCCGACCGTGGGGCTGAACATCGTGCTGCCGCACGAGCAAACATCCAATCCCTACATCTCGCCGTCGCTGAATTTCAAATTTCACTATTTCGCGCTGCGCAAGATGCATTTCATGATGCGCGCCAAGGCCTTAGTGGCGTTTCCCGGCGGATTCGGCACGCTTGACGAGCTGTTCGAGGTCATCACGCTGGTGCAAACCAAAAAAGCCAAGCCGGTGCCGATCATTCTTTTCGGCTCCGACTACTGGAAACGGCTGCTGAACCTGGACGTGATGATCGAGGAAGGCGCGATTTCGCCGGACGACCTGAAACTGTTCCAGTATGTCGATGAACCGCAGGACGCCTGGAGCGCCATCAAAGCCTTCTACAAGCTTTAATCAGGCTCGCGCTCCAGTTCCCGCTCCAGCGGCATCAGGCGCGCCGCGTCGGTTTCGCTCAGGGCTTCGACATTGCGCAGCGCCTTGCCCATCACCCGGCTGCGCTGCTCGGCGCTGCTCAGGGTGTTGAGCACGGTTTCGGTCTGCGACTTGACCTTGGCCAGCACGCTGCCAAACTTGCCGAACTCGGTTTTGACCGCGCCCAGCACCTGCCAGACCTCGCTGGAGCGCTTTTCCAGCGCCAGCGTCCGAAATCCCATCTGCAGCGAACTCAGCATGGCCAGCAGCGTGGTCGGCCCGGCCAGCGTGATACGGTGCTCGCGCTGCAGGCTCTCCATCAGGCCGGGGCGGCGCAGCACCTCGGCATACAGCCCCTCGGTGGGCAAAAACAAAATCGCAAAATCGGTGGTGTACGGCGGCTCGATATATTTCTCGCCTATCGACCTGGCTTCGAGCCGGATGCGCAGCTCCAGCGCCTTGCCCGCGACTGCGGCGCCCGGCCCGTCGGCGCGCTGCTGGGCGTCGAGCAGGCGCTCGTAATCTTCATTCGGAAATTTCGCGTCAATCGGCAGCCACAGCGGTTCGCCCGACTCGCTGCGCCCCGGTAGCCGGATCGCAAAATCGACCGGGTTCTTGCCGCCGCGCCGGGTGATGACCTGGGCGGCGTACTGGTCCACCGTGAACACCTGCTCCAGCAGCGCCGCCAGCTGGGCTTCGCCAATAATGCCGCGTGTTTTGACATTCGTCAGCAGGTGTTTTAAATCGCCGACGCCCTGCGCCAGCGTCTGCATTTCGCCCAGCCCCCGGTGAACCTGCTCCAGCCGGTCGGCGACTTGCTGAAAGCTCTGGCCCAGCCGCGTTTCCAGCGTGGTCTGCAGCTTTTCATCGACGGTATGGCGCATCTCGTCGAGCTTGGCGGCGTTGCTGTGCTGCAGCTGCGCGAGCTGCTTTTCCAGCGTGTCGCGCACTTCCCCCATGCGGCGGGCGTTGGCCTCGTTGAGGGCTTGAAGCTGCGTCGCCAGCGTGTCGGACAGGCTGTGCTGCAGCAACCCGAGCTGGCGCGAAAAGCCCTCGAACTGCGCGTTCTGCGTGTGAACCGCGTGGGCGCTTTGCTGCGCCAGCGCCTGCTGAAAAGTGGCCAGCGTAGCGCCCAGTTCCTGGCGGCTGCTGCGCGCGCTGTCGCTGATTTCGCGGCGCAATTCGCGCTCGACCTTGTCATGACCGGCCGCCATGCCCGCCAGCAATTCCAGCCGCTGGCGCTCGGGCAGGCCCGCCGACGCCGCCGATGCAGCCGACTGAACGGCGACGCACCGCAGCAGCCAGACCAGCAAAGCCAGATTGGCCAGCAGCAGCGCGACGATCAGCCCTTCAAACATGGTCGGCGGGTGTCGCGTCTTGCGCCTGACGCAGGTTTGCCTCCGAGGCTGGCAGAGCGACAGTTCGCGGAAGACCTGACAGCGGCATCGGCATCGGCATCAGGCTCGGGCGGCGGCCAGCACGGCCGGGTTCAGCGGCGTCAGCGGCGCTTTCCCGGTCAAAAAGGCAATCAGGTTGTCGGCGGCCAGATTGGCCATTGCCAGCCGTGTCGGCAAGCTGGCGCTGGCAATGTGCGGCGTCAGCACCACGTTGGGCACGGTCAGCAAGTCCGGGTGGACGGCGGGTTCTCCCTCGAACACGTCCAGCCCCGCTGCGGCAATCGTCTTGTTGCGCAAAGCCACGGCCAGCGCCGCGTCATCGACAATGCCGCCGCGTGCGATGTTGATCAGCGTCGCCGTCGGTTTCATTTGCGCCAGTTCGGCCGCGCCAATCGTGTGGTGCGCGGCAGGTGAATACGGCAGAACCAGCACCAAATGGTCGGCGCGGGCCAGCAGCTCATCCTTGCTGACGTAGGCGGCCTGGCACTCCGCTTCCAGCGCGGCATCGAGTCTTGAACGGGTGTGGTAGATCACTTTCATGCCAAAGCCGTGGGCACCGCGCTTGGCAATGCCCTGGCCGATGCGACCCATGCCCAAAATGCCCAGCGTGGCGCCGTGAATATCGGAGCCGGCAAACATGTCAAAGCCCCATTTCGTCCACTGGCCGGCGCGCAGGAAATGCTCGCTTTCGGTGATGCGCCGGGCCGTCGCCATCAGCAGCGCAAAGCCGAAGTCGGCGGTGGTTTCGGTCAGCACGTCGGGCGCGTTGGTGGCCAGAACGCCTGCTGCCGTCATCGCGGTGAGGTCAAAATTGTTGTAGCCGACGGCCATGTTGGCGCAGATTTTGAGCTGCGGGCAGGCCGCCAGCACTTGGGCGTCAATGCGGTCGCCGCCGGTGGTGAACACGCCCGCCTTGCCCTGCAGACGCGCAATCAGCTCGGCCTGCGACCAGGTTTCGTCAGCCTGGTTGGCCTGAACGGTGAAGTGTTCTTCAAGACGGGCGATAACTTCCGGAAAAACAGCACGCGCTACCAAAATCTCAGGTTTACTCATCAGGAAATATCCGTTTTTTGGGTTTGAATTCGAGGGAAATCTGGCGTTTTTAGGCTCCGGCCATCGGCAAGCGCCCTGACCTTTCGCCGCAGCGCATTATCCAGAAAAGCACAAGGCCGCGATTCAGGGTGGACAAAAACTCAGTTGTAGCGGGCCACGCTCAAGCCTTCCATGCTGATCTCGGGCTGGCGCCCGCTGATCAGGTCGGCCATCACGCGGCCTGTGCCTGCCGCCATCGTCCAGCCCAGCGTGCCGTGGCCGGTGCTGAGAAACAGGTTGTCAATCGGCGTTGCGCCCAGAATCGGTGTGCCGTCCGGCGTCATCGGGCGCAGGCCCGTCCAGAACTCGGCGCGGCGCACATCGCCGCCCTTGGGAAACAGGTCGCTGACGACGAATTCCAGCGTGCGGCGGCGCTCGTCGTCCAGGCTCAAATCAAAGCCCGACAGCTGCGCCGTGCCGCCGACGCGGATGCGGTCGCCCAGCCGGGTGATGGCGATTTTGTGCGTCTCGTCCATGACGGTCGATTCGGGCGCCTGGGCGGCGTCGGTGATCGGCACCGTGATCGAAAAACCCTTGACCGGGTACACCGGAATGCGTATGCCCAGCGGCGCCAGCATCTGCGTCGAGTAGCTGCCCAGCGCCAGCACGTAGCGGTCAGCTGTCAGCAGGCCCGCAGCGGTTTGCACGCCAGTGATGCGGCTGCCGCTGCGCTGAATACTCTGAATATCGACGCCAAAGCGGAACTGCACGCCCAGCGCCTTGGCCTCTTCAGCCAGGCGATTCGTGAACTTGAAGCAGTCGCCGGTCTCGTCGCCGGGCAGGCGCAGCCCGCCCACCAGCGTGTCCTTGACCGCGGCGAGCGCCGGCTCGACGCGCGCCAGCGCGTCGCGGCCGAGCAGCTCGAAGGGGTTCGTATTGCAGGTAGCCGCTGCGGTCTAACAACTGGTAGGGAACGCCATATTCCTTCAGGATCTCGATGTCCTTGGCCGTGGCGTCGAGCTGCTTTTGCGTGCGAAACAGCTGCAGCGTGCCCTGTTCGCGGGCGTCGTACTCGATGCCGATATCGGCGCGCAACGCTTTGAGGCAATCGCGGCTGTACTCGGCCAGACGCACCATGCGGCCTTTGTTGATGCGGTAGCGCGCCTCGGTGCAGTTGCGCAGCATGAACAGGCTCCAGCGCCACATGGCCGGGTCAAGCATCGGCTTGATGACCAGCGGGCTGTGCTGCATCAGCAGCCACTGGATGGCTTTCAGTGGCACGCCGGGGCCAGCCCAGGGCGACGAGTAGCCCGGCGAGATTTCGCCCGCGTTGGCGTAGCTGGTTTCCAGTGCCGGGCCGGGCTGGCGCTCAATCACTTCGACTTCATGCCCGGCGCGGGCCAGGTAATAGGCCACTGTCGTGCCGATAACGCCACTGCCCAGGATGAGTACACGCATGTTCTGGCTCCAGATGCGCCCGGTGCAGCGCGAGGGCGCTGCATCAACGGGCTGTATTCCACTTCATTCGCAACCTTCGTGCCACAGCAAAAGAAAAACCGGCCAGAAACAGCACAGGCCCGGAATGCGGGCCTGCGTTAAAAAATCAGACCGATCCGGCCCGTGGCTTACGTGCCCAGGAAATCGACTTCAAACAGCAGCGTGGCGTTCGGCGGAATCACGCCGCCCGCGCCGCGCGCGCCGTAGCCGAGCGCTGCCGGAATGACCAGGCGACGCGTGCCGCCGACCGACATGCCTTGCACGCCTTCGTCCCAGCCCTTGATGACTTCACCGGCGCCCAGCGAAAACTGGAACGGCTGGCCCCGGTCTTTGCTGGAGTCGAACTTGGCGCCCTGCACGCCGTCATTGAACAGCCAGCCGGTGTAGTGAACCTTGACGTACTGGCCCGCCTTGGCGATGGCGCCGGTGCCCAGCACGGTGTCTTCGTATTGCAGTCCCGAAGGAGTGGTGGTGGTGCTCATGGCAATGTCCTTTTAAAAAATGAATGGAAAATCAAACGTCCCGACTTTACCCGCAAGCAGCCGGTCTTTTTCAGTCCAGCCAGGTCGTGAACTCGGCGGCGCTGACACGCGGGGTGCGGAAAGTATTGACCTTCGCCGTCTCGTCGGCGTAGCCCAGCGCGATGGCGCAGACCAGCATTTCGTTGTCGCCCGCGCCGATGTGCGGCAGCACGATGCTGGAAAAGCCGTTCCATGCCGCCTGCGGGCAGGTGTGCAGACCGTGGCCGCGTGCGGCAATCATCAGGTTTTCCATGAACATGCCGTAGTCCAGCAGCGAGCCGCGCCCCATCACCTTGTCAATCGTGAACAGCAGCGCGACCGGCGCGTCGAAAAAGCGGTAATTGCGCTGGTGCTGCAGGTGCATCTTGTCCTTGTCGCCCTTGGTGATGCCGAGCAGGCCGTACAGCCCCCAGCCGTTTTCGCGGCGGCGGTCGATGTAGGGCGAGACCCATTTTTCGGGGTAGTAGTCGTAAGGCTCGGGGTACTGGGCGGCCAGCGACGGGTCGGCGCGCAGCGCGTCGTGGGCCTGGCAGACTTTATCGACCAGCGTGTCGCGGCTGGCGCCTTGCAGCACATAGGCTTTCCACGGCTGGGTGTTGGTGCCGGACGGGGCGCGGCTGGCCAGTTCGAGCAGGTGCTCAATCGTGGCGCGGGGCACCGGCGTCGGCAAAAATTCGCGCATCGACTGGCGGCTTTCGATGGCTCTATCCACCGGGTTGGTGCAGGCGCTGCTGGGCGCGTCGTCCGGCGCAAAATCACCGGCAATCACCGGGTGGGAAGACGAGGCAGGTGAATTCATCGTTCAGAGTCTCCAGAATTTCAGTTAAGAGGAATAAGCATTTTGCCAGCGCTGCCAGTATTCGAGCGCCACGCGCCAGGTGTTCATCTGCACCTGCACGGTGTCGTCAATGTTGACGCCGTAGCCGCCCGCCATCGAAAACGCCAGCGGAATGCGCCGCTGCCAAGCCCAGTCGAACACGCGCCGGTCACGCGCTTCGAGACCATCAAAGCTCAGCGACAGGCGGCCGAGCCGGTCGCCCTCGAACGGGTCGGCACCGGCCAGATACAGCACCAGCCCCGGCTCAAAGCGCCGCGCCAGTTCGTCGAGCGCCTGCTCCAGC
>JAPLPS010000356.1 GCA_026400075.1 Polaromonas sp. | reverse complement strand
TGAAGCGCTGCGGGTCTGCAATGACGCTCAGCTAACCCGGCGGAAGCGCCCAGTAAGCATACAAAATGCCACCGTTTTTGACAATCTTGGCCTCGGATAACAGGCTCATGTTGCTCCAGATCACCCCCGAGTGGGCGTCCGGCGCTTCCCAGTCAACTTCAGTGCGGCGCATCTCCAGCAGCGACTTTTTCGCGCAGGAGGTCAGATTGGAATGCCCCCTTTCCACCGGCGTGACCAATTCATCGAGGCGTGCGCTGAAGTAATGGGTGGCTTCGACAATTCTTCCCTCCTGAGCCAAGGCATGCACCTGCCGCTGGGTCGCGTGCAACAGCACGTTGAAGATTTTCCTGGACACAGCCGTGAGCTTGCCAAGCTTAGGCATCATGACCAGCGCTGAATTGGGCTTCTTGAACACCGGACCGGAGTTGACTGTTTTCATTTTTTCTCTTTGCCATCAAGTATCCAAGTTTATTAGATTACTGGATAGAAGGAACGTTGACGACTCAAAAAAGCACTTTGGCAAAGTATAAAAAAACGGATAGTTCTGGATTTCCAGCTAATTTTGCAGCTGATACCGCCCACTTCTCGGCCTGCGCAACGCCTTTGCGCGGCAAGATTGCGGCCAGTGGCAAAGCTGCCCGACATGCTGACAGTTGTACCGCGATCGCATCGAAGCGGTGTATCACGCCCCATCCATCTATAAAAAGACGGATGGTTAGGTATAAAAAAGCGGAGAGGAAAGTATAAAAAACAGGATAGTTAGGTATAAAAAGACGGATAGTTGAAAAAGTTAAGTTATTGATTCATAAGTGAAATTTACCAAAAATAAGAAGCTTAGATTGTATTAGAGACTTTCTCTTAAAGACTTTTCTTAAAGACAGGGATGACTGTGGATAACTTCCAATCCGAAACCAGGGACACACCAGCAGCGCCGCAAGCCGCCACAATAGATCCCGGCTTTCGATTTACGCGCCAAATTTTTTTCAAAAAAGGCAATACGCGCACGAAATCTGATTTCATGTTTTTCATCAACACCCACTAAAATTGCTGAAAAGGAAACATGTATGCAAAGAACCAACCCGCTCTCTCCATTGATCGATATTGCAATGCTGGATGCCATCTCGGAGCATGCGGCTGCGGTTGTTCATCAAGTGCGCACATCCATGCTCGCGCCCGAATCCCGCAAGTCGCCCCCCACCTTCACTTCCGCTCAGCTGGCCGATCTGTGCGGCCTGGAGATTTCCCAGGTGCAGTACCTGGCCAAGAAAGGTGAGCTGCCCTCGGGCAACAAGCCGGGTTCAGGTCGACGCGAATGGAGCCTGGTCGAGGCCCGCCAGTGGGTTCGTACCCTAAAGGCCAACAAGCTGCGCGACCCCAAGCTGGCTGCGGGCGTGTGCATCTCGGTGGCCAATTTCAAGGGCGGAGTGTCCAAGACGACAACGGCCGCCGCGCTGGCACAGGGCCTGAGCTTGCGCGGCCACAAGGTGCTGGTGATCGACACCGATCCGCAGGGCTCGCTCACCACCCTGTTCGGCGTGATGCCCGATACCGAGGTCGAGGAAGACCAGACCATCCTTCCGCTATGCGCCGGCGAAACCGACTCCATCATGCCGGCAGTGCGCCAGACCTACTGGGACGGCATCGACCTGGTCGCCGCCGCCCCGGTGCTGTTCAATGCCGAGTTTCTGCTGCCGGCGCGCCAGAAGAACGAGCCCGATTTCGCCTTCTGGCGTGTGCTCGACTCCGGGCTGGATGAGGCACGCGAGGTGTATGACGTGATCCTGGTGGATACACCGCCGTCGCTGAGCTACATCACCATCAACGCCCTGATCGCGGCCGAGGGCATCGTGATGCCGCTGCCGCCGAATGCCCTCGATTTTGCGTCGAGTGCGCAGTTCTGGAGCCTGTTCACCGAGGTCTGTGGCGGATTGTTCCGCTCCCGAGGCGACGACAAAAAGTATTATTTTGTCGATGTGGTTCTGTCCCGCGTGGATCGCTCTGATGCGGTCAGCGCGGCGGTGCGCGAATGGATCATCAGCGCCTACGGCTCCAAGGTGCTGCCCATCGAAATTCCCAAGAGCTGCAGGCCAAGGTCGAGGGCAAGGCAGTCCATCATGAGTAAGAAGCTCAGCGTCAAAGACCGGGCGATGCAGGCGATGCAAACGCCTGCCGTGCCCCCCGCCCGTCCCGGCCCGGCAGAGCCGGCGCCTGTGCTCAAAGCCAAGACCGGCCCCGGCGCATTTGTCGCCCATCTGGCCAGGGAATCGGAGGTTTTCAGCGAGAACCAGCTTCTCAAGAATGAGCTGAAGGTTTGGTCGGACGCCGCGCCTGCCAAGAAGCTGGAGCCTGCCTGCGTGCAGCCCAGCAAGTGGGCCAACCGCCACAGCGACAGTTTCGAGAGCGAGGATTTCGAGGCGCTCAAAGCGGATATACAGTCGGCCGGGGGCAATGTTCAGGCCATCAAGGTGCGCCCTTTGCTGGGTTCTCAGCCGCAGCGCTATGAAATCGTTTTTGGACATCGCCGCCATCGCGCCTGTCTGGAACTCGGCCTGCCGGTGCTGGCGGTGATAGAGTCAATTAATGAACAGGCGCTGTTTGTCGAGATGGACCGCGAGAACCGCCAGCGCGCCGACCTGCGGCCCTACGAGCAGGGCGAAATGTACCGGCGCGCGCTCGACGAAGGACTTTATGTCTCCTTGCGCAAGCTGGCCGATGCCATCGGCGTGCAGGCGCCCAACGTCTCGGTGGCCGTGAAGATCGCGCGTTTGCCGGCCGATGTGCTGGATGCATTTCCCTCCCGGCTGGACATTCAGTACCGCTGGGGGGCGCCTCTGTCCGATGCGCTGGAAAAAGACCCGGACATGGTTCTGGCCAGGGCAAGAGCGATTGCCGCAGAAAAAAGCGTCGTGCCAAGAAGAGCGATGGATGTCTATCAGGAACTCGTGGGCGTCAGCAAAAGCGTCTCGGGAAAATCTTCCCGGGAAGTCAAGCTGGATGGGGCGACGGTGATGGTGATCAAGATGACCGAGAAGAAAGTGTCTTTTGAGATTGACACCTTGAGCACGGAGAAAATTGAAAAAATTCAAAAAGCCATTCTTCAGGCCCTTGCGAACTGAAGGGGAGAAGCTGGGGTGTTATACGGTATAACACCCCAGCTTTTTCAGAACTTTATCCTAGCCAGCGGTGGGCGGTCAGGGCGATACCCGCGCCCAGAGCACCGGCGAGCAGGCAAAGCAGTACAAGGGTCATCGTGCGCCCTGGACTTAACTGCCCGGCTTGGTGCAGATTGCTGGCCAGCTGCTGCTCGCAGGCACTGTGCTCGCTATCTTGGCGGGTGCGCTCGACCTTTTGCCCGGTCTGCGCAAAGATGTCCACCAGCAGCGCCTGGATCTGATGCGCGTCAGTGGGGTCAGTGACATCAGCGCCGCTGCCCGCGCCTGCTGCGCTGCCCGCATTCGCCAGCTTTGCCTGAGCGCTTGAGTTCACAGCGCCATCGCGCCGAGCTGGTCAAACACCGATTTCTGGATGATTTTCAGGCGCTGGCGCGGCATCAGGCTGAACACCTGCGAAGTCATCGCTTCGTCAAACGTCAGCTTGTTGCTGACCAGCAGCTCCATGTCCTTGCCAAAGGTGTCCTGGTTGCGCTTGTGCAGCGTCACAATGCCGGCGATGCGGCCCTTGTTTTTCTCATACAGCTTGGAGTCGGTAAAGCGTTTTCCATCACGGGTCACTTCGCCAAAGAACTCGTTTTCCCAAACCACGACCGGCGCGGCCTGGGTGCTCAGCAGGGCGTTCAGGCCCATCAGCGTGTCGTCCATCGCCTGGCCGCCGGTCAGCACCGTGTGGATATAGACCTTTTTGCCCGACTCCTGCAGCAGCTCGACCACGCTGTTTTCCCTGAGATAAGCCGACAGCGGAATGAAGGTGGAGGCGCCGTTGTCGATCACGCAGTTGCCCTCGTGGGCCAGCACCGTCTCGATCAGGGCGTCAAAAGCGCGCGCGTCAATGTTTTTGTCGGCGTTCAAAATCTTGATGCGCTGGGCGCCAAAAGCGGCGTAACGGGCAAAGGTGTCGTTGACTGGATCGGTGTCGGCGCACAGCAGCGCGTCGGCCGCCGCTTTGTCCGGGGAAAGGTATTGGGCCAGCAGCGCGGCGACCAGCGACTTGCCGACGCCGCCCTTGCCTTGGAGCACCAGGTGAATTGCATTCATGCTTGAGAGTTTCCTGTGGGTTGAGATCGAAAGAAAAGTCACCATTGCGGTGGGGTGTTTTTCAGGGTGTCCCAGTCGAACCTTTTGGGCTCGCCGGGTTTGGGGTCGGTCGGGCTGGCTGCGGGGGCGGCTGCCGGGTTTTGCGCGCCTGATGCTTTTTCGGCTATGCCTGCTGCCGCTGGAGCCTGAACTGCAGGCTGCGGCGCCCCGGCGGACGCGCCCGCCCCGGCGCTTTTGGCCCGCGCCTGGCGCAGGCGGTACAGCATCACTGAATAGGCTTTCATGCTCAGCGCAAAGCCGTGCGCGTTGAGCGATTCCAGGATGTGCTGGTGTTTGACCCCGGCGGCCTGCGCGGCCTCGATCTCGGGCAGCAGCTCGCGCAGCCGCGCCACCTGGGTGCGCGCCGTGCTGGAGCGGCTCAGGGCCAGCAGCGCCTGGGCCGCAGTGGGGGTGTCATTCATGGCGTTGCGGCGTTTGAGGGTTTAATGAGGCTTAAAGTTAGTTAAAACAAATTTTTTGTTAGTTTAACATGGCTAAATGTTAAATAAAAATTTACCTTTTGAAGTTATAAAAATTTTATTGTTAATTTTTTGTTAGTTTTTAGTTGTCTTTTTTGCAGTTATTCTGTTGGGTGCGCAGGCTAGGCGCTGCGCGCGCTGGAGCAGATCCGGTAAAAAACGCTTTTGCCGCGCTGCCGCAGCGCGCAACTTTCCCCGGCGCTTTATTGGAAAGCCTTGGCCAGCGCATCGACGCGGCGCCGGATCGGAGCGCGCCCGTAAATCGCGGTGGTCGTCTGGATGCTGGCGTGACCCATCTGCGCCTGAATCACGTCCAGCGGCACGTCGCGCGCGATGGCGCGGGTGCCGAAGGTGTGG
>JAPLPS010000172.1 GCA_026400075.1 Polaromonas sp. | reverse complement strand
CAACGGCCCGGCGCGGGATTTGCCGCATCCGCACCCGCACGAGCCGCCGCTGGGCATGAGGGCGCCGGTGGCGCTGCTGGCCACCGTCTGCGTCGGGGTCGGCCTGCTGCCTGCGCTGCTGGCCGGGCCGATGGTCGAAGTCGCCGCCAGCGCGATGCTGGGCCGGGCAGCGCCCGAGTTTCACCTGGCGCTGTGGCACGGCTTTAATTTTCCGCTGTTGCTGAGTGTGCTGGCGCTGGGCGGCGGCATAGGCCTGTACTTCACGCTGGCCCGTGGCAAGCGGCTGCACTGCATCCACTCTGAACACTGGTTTGGCCCGCTGACCGGGCTGCAGCTGTTCACCCGCAGCATGGATTTTCTGTTCAACGGCGCCGGACGCCTGACAGCGCGGCTGGAAAACGCCTCGCTGCAACGCTACCTGGCCTGGATGCTGGCCGCTGGCGTGGTTGCCGCCGCTGCCCCCTTCGCTAGTCCCCTTCTGACTGGCGATGCGCCTGGAACCGGAGCGCGCCAGCTGCTGCCCGCGTCGTTTCCGGCGCTGGTGATCTGGGCCTTGCTGCTGGCGGCCTGCGCCTGGCTGGCGCTGCGCCATCACCAGCGCTTTGGCTCCGTGGTGGTGTTGGGCGCAGTCGGGCTGGCCACGTCGCTCAGCTTTGTCGCCCTGTCGGCGCCTGATCTGGCGCTGACGCAGCTGACCGTCGATGTGGTTTCCACCGTGCTGCTGCTGATGGGTCTGGCGCTGCTGCCACCGCAATCGCCGCACGAATCCTCGCGCCGCCGCAAGATCCGCGACGCCGTGCTGGCGCTGCTGGGCGGCGCAGGCGTGGCCTGGCTGGCCTGGCTGATGCTGACGCGCAACCATGACTCGATAGCCTGGTATTTCCTGAACCAGTCGGCCGTCGCCGGGGGCGGCACGAATGTCGTCAACGTCATCCTGGTGGACTTTCGCGGTTATGACACGATGGGCGAAATCACCGTGCTGGGCATTGCCGCCGTCGGCGTGCTGGCGCTGCTCGACGGCATGCGCACCCGCCGCCCGGCGCTGGACGCGGCGGGCCGGGCATGGACTTTCGCCGCCCAGCCGCTGATGTTGCGCGTGGCCGCTAGAGTGCTGCTGCCGCTGGCGCTGGTGGTGGCGCTTTATATTTTCATGCGTGGCCACAACCAGCCCGGCGGCGGTTTTATTGCCGGGTTGATTACGGCGGTCACGCTGGTGCTGCAGTACATGGCCAACGGCCAGTCGCAGGCCGAAGCCCTGCTGCGGGCGCAGGGCGGGCGCCGCTTCGTGCGCTGGATAGGCGTCGGTTTGGGCATTGCCGCGCTGACCGGCCTGGGCGCTTTTATGCTGGGCCAGCCGTTTTTGACCAGCGCGCACGGCAATCCGACCCTGCCGATTCTGGGCGAGCTGCCGCTGGCCACGGCGGCGCTGTTTGACCTGGGCGTTTACATCACCGTCGTCGGCGCAACGCTGCTGACGCTGTCCACGCTGGGCAACGTCACCCGCGAACCGGCCAGCCCCGCTGCGCCTCAACCCCGGAAAATTCCCTCATGAGCCTTGAATTCCTGCTGGCCAGCGGCATCGGCGCGGTCACCGCCACCGGCATTTATCTGATTCTGCGCGGGCGCACCTGGCCGGTCGTGCTGGGCCTGAGCCTGCTCGGCTACGCGGTGAATCTGTTTATCTTTGCGATGGGCAGGCTCTGGCTGAACGCCGCGCCGATTCTGTCAAGCACCGGTCTGGTCGCCGATCCGGTGCCGCCAGCGCTGGTGCTGACGGCCATCGTCATCGGCTTTGCCACCACCGGCTTTGTCATCGCGCTGGCGCTGCGCAACCGGCATGAAACCGGCTCCGACCATGTGGACGGGCACGAGCCCGGCCACGGCGCTGGTCACGTCGAAACCAGGGACGGCGCGTGATGGGCGACATGTTGAGCCATTTTCTCGCCACGCACCTGCCGATTCTGCCGGTGCTGCTGCCGCTGCTGACAGCAATTGCCCTGCTGCTGATCGGTGACAACGGCGGCGAAGCCAGCCACGGCGGCCCGCTGCTGCGCTGGCGTCGGCTGGTCAGCCTGACTTCAGTCATGTTGGGCGCGTTGCTGGCCTGGCGGCTGATGCTGCAGGCCGCTGACGGGCCACTGACGGTGTACGCGCTGGGCGGCTGGCAAGCGCCGTTTGGCATCGTGCTGGTGGTGGATCGCCTGAGCGCGCTGATGCTGGCGCTGACCTGGACGATTGCCGTGCCGGTGCTGTACTACGCCACGGCAGGCTGGGATGTGCATGGGCGCCATTTTCATGCGCTGTTTCATTTCCAGCTGATGGGGCTGTCGGGCGCTTTTGTCACCGGCGACCTGTTCAATTTGTTCGTGTTTTTTGAAGTGCTGCTCATTTCGTCTTACGCGCTGCTGCTGCACGGCCAGGGCGCCCAGCGCTTCAAGGCGGGCCTGCATTACGTGGTGCTGAACCTGGTGGCGTCGGCGCTGTTCCTGATCGGGCTGGCGCTGATTTACGGCATCACCGGCACGCTGAACATGGCTGATCTGGCCTTGCGCATCGCCCGGCTTGACCCGCAGGAGGCCGTGCTGCTCAAGGCGGGCGCCCTGCTGCTGCTGGTCGTGTTTGGCCTGAAAGCCGCCATCGTGCCAGTTTATTTGTGGCTGCCCGCCACCTACGCGGCGGCCAGCGCGCCGGTGGCGGCGCTGTTTGCCGTGATGACCAAAGTCGGCGTGTACAGCATCATCCGCGTCCACGCCGTGATGCTGGGCGACGGCGCAGGCCATGCGGCGCTGACGGCGGCGCCCTGGCTGCTGCCGGTGGCGCTGCTGACCATTGCGCTGAGCGTGTTCGGCGCGCTGGCCGCGCACAGCCTGTCCCGGCTGGTGTCCTACCTGACGGTGGCCTCGGTCGGCGTGATTCTGGCGGGCATTGGCCTGTTCACCCCGGCGGGCATGTCGGCGGCGCTGTACTACATGGTTCACAGCACGCTGGTGATGGCGGCGCTGTTTTTGCTGGTCGAGCTGGTCTCGTCCCAGCGCGGCGACGCGCAAGACCGGCTGCAGCCCGCCTCGCCCGTCGCCCAGCCGGTGCTGCTCGGGCTGATGACGCTGCTGGGTGCCGCCTCGGTCGCGGGCCTGCCGCCGCTGCCCGGCTTTCTGGGCAAGGTGATGATTTTGCAAAGTGCGCTGGGCACGCCCGCCCAGGTCTGGGTCTGGGCTGTGGTGCTGATCGCCGGGTTTTTTACGCTGATCGGGCTGGCGCGCGCTGGCGCCATCCTGTTCTGGAACGTGCTGCCCGCCGAACAAAAAGCCAACCATGCCAGCGGCAGCAGCAGCCGCATGACTTGGGCCACGCTGGGCCTGCTGTCGCTGAGCCTGGTGCTGGCCGCAGCCGCCTCGCCGCTCAAGCGCTACACCGACGCCACCGCCGTCCAGCTGGCTGATCGCGCCGCTTA
>JAPLPS010000204.1 GCA_026400075.1 Polaromonas sp. | reverse complement strand
GCCGTGGCCGCTGGCAAGTCGGTTCAGTCCGACGAAATCGTTGCCAAGCGCATCGAAGGCGGCGTGCAGAAGTACCTGAAGGAAGTCAGCCTGAACAACCAGACTTTCGTTAAGAACGACAAGCAGACGGTCGAGCAGATGCTGAAAGAAAAAGCTACGACGATCAAGTCTTTCACGCTGTACGTCGTCGGCGAAGGCATTGAAAAGAAGGTTGACGATTTCGCCGCTGAAGTTGCCGCGCAGGTCGCCGCAGCCCAGGCTGCTTAATCAGCCCGAACTTTTCAGCCTTGCCGGAAGGCCATCTACCTCTCACCACCCCTTCACCCTCTCAAGAAAGTGCGCACATGCCAGTCTACAAACGGATATTGTTAAAACTGTCAGGTGAGGCCTTGATGGGTGATGATGCCTTTGGCATCAACCAGGCCACCATCGTTCGCATGGTGGAAGAAATCGCCGAAGTCACCCGCATGGGTGTTCAGGTGGCGGTGGTGATTGGCGGCGGCAACATCTTTCGCGGTGTCGCGGGTGGCTCGGTCGGCATGGACCGGGCGACGGCCGATTACATGGGCATGCTGGCCACTGTGATGAATGCGCTGGCGCTGGGCGATACGATGGACAAGGCGGGCTTGATTGCCCGCGTGATGTCGGCGATTGCGATTGATCGCGTGGTCGAGCCCTATGTGCGGCCCAAGGCGCTGCAGTATCTGGAAGAAGGCAAGGTCGTGATTTTCGCGGCCGGTACCGGCAATCCGTTTTTCACCACCGACACGGCTGCTGCGCTGCGCGGCGCGGAAATCGGCGCGCAAATCGTGCTGAAAGCCACCAAGGTCGATGGCGTTTACACGGCCGATCCGAAGAAAGACCCGACGGCCACCCGTTACACCAGCATCACGTTTGATGATGCGATGCATCAAAATCTCGAAGTGATGGATGCGACGGCGTTTGCGCTGTGCCGTGACCAGAAGCTGCCGGTCAAGGTGTTCAGCATCTTCAAGCTTGGTGCCCTCAAGCGGGTGGTGCAGGGTGCGGACGAAGGAACCCTGGTTCACGTCTGAAACCCCGACGCAGCCATCCCGTGCGGCCCTTGACAGAGGGCCGCATTTTTTGCATTTTTTGAACCTAATTCATCAGGAGATTCGACCATGAGCATCGTTGAGATCAAACAGCAGGCCACGCAAAAAATGCAGCAGTCTCTGGAATCGTTCAAGCAGAGCCTGACCAAAATTCGCACCGGCCGCGCCAACCCCGGCCTGCTCGACACGGTGCATGTGGACTACTACGGCTCTATGGTGCCGATCAGCCAAGTGGCCAATGTGGCGCTGCTCGATGCGCGCACCATCAGCGTCACGCCGTGGGAAAAAGGCATGGGCGCGAAGATCGAAAAAGCCATTCGCGACTCCGACCTAGGCCTGAACCCGGCTTCGCAGGGCGACCTGATCCGCGTTCCTATGCCCGCCATGACCGAAGAGCGCCGCAAGGAACTGACCAAGGTGGTGCGCGGCGAAGGCGAGCACGCCAAGGTGGCGATCCGCAACCTGCGCCGCGATGCCAATGATGGCATCAAAAAGCTGGTCAAGGACAAGCTGGCTTCGGAAGACGACGAGCGCCGCTCGCAGGATGAGATCCAGAAGTCCACCGACCGTTTCATTGCCGACGTGGACAAGCTGGTCGTGGGCAAGGAACAAGACATCATGGCGGTTTGAGCGCAGCGTCTCTGGCCTGAAACCCCAGCATGGCCGCTCATCCCTCCCTCGTTCCGAACCACGTGGCCATCGTCATGGATGGCAATGGCCGCTGGGCGACCAAGCGCTTCCTGCCGCGCATTGCAGGGCACAAGCAGGGCGTCGATTCGCTGACCCGCTGCGTGCGCGCCTGCGTGGATCGCGGCATTGGCGTGCTGACGGTGTTTGCTTTTTCGTCCGAAAACTGGAACCGGCCCCCGGAAGAGGTATCCGGCCTGCTGGAGTTG
>JAPLPS010000414.1 GCA_026400075.1 Polaromonas sp. | reverse complement strand
TTGGCGCTGTTGACGATCACGTCGGCGGGCGTGATGGCGCGCACCTGGACCTGCGAGACGATGATCTTGTCGGCCAGCTTTTCCTCGGCCAGCGTCTTCATCATGTAGTCGCGGATTTTATGCTCGATCAGCGGGCGGTTGTCGGCCATCTTCAGCGACTCGTACTCGCGCGCCACCTTGTAGGCCGCGTTGCGCGCGCTCAGCGCCACGTAGTTCTGCATCAGCAAGATGTCGTTGCTCTTGTCGGACAGGCCGTGAAAGGTGCGGTTTTTCGTCGTCCACAACTCGGAAACGGCGGTCGGACTGACGTTATAGACGACAGTCATATCGAAATCCTTGATGGTCGAGTTGTCCGATGCCAGCGGCGTCATGTTGTCCACCGCCACGGCCACATCCTGAATCTTGAAGGTGATGATTTCGCCGATCAGCGTCTGGTTGAAGGAGCCGGGCAGGCGCTCGACCGGGTCTGTCGTCTTGTCAAAATTGATGCGCAGGCCGACTTCGCCGGTTTCAATGCGGGTGCAGCCCGCCGCCAGCAACAGCGCCGCCGCTGACAGCAGCGCGGCGGCATGGCGTTGCACGGGAAATTTTTGCTTGTTCATGATGGGAGCCACTGTTTGCCTTGTTGAATTTTGATGTGTCGCCGATTGCGGCAGCGCCCCAGTTTACGCAAGCGCCCCGTGCAGCAATTAATTTCAAACCCGCAACGCCAGAATTCACGCCCGCGCCGGACAGTGCCCGCTACCATGACCAGCATCGAAAAAATCTTGTCTGGAGACCCCCATGTCCGTCATCACCACCATTGAAGACCTGCGCGTTCTGGCGCAAAAACGCGTGCCGCGCATGTTCTACGACTACGCCGATTCCGGCTCGTGGACTGAGAGCACCTACCGCGCCAACGAGGCCGATTTCCAGACCATCAAGCTGCGCCAGCGCGTCGCCGTGAATATGGAAAACCGCAGCACCGCCACGACCATGATCGGCCAGAAGGTCGCCATGCCGGTGGCGATTGCCCCGACCGGCCTGACCGGCATGCAGCACGCCGACGGCGAAATCCTGGGCGCGCTGGCGGCGAAAAAATTCGGCATTCCGTTCACGCTCTCGACCATGAGCATCTGCTCGATTGAAGACGTGGCCGAAGCCACCGGCGGCCATCCGTTCTGGTTTCAGCTCTACATGATGAAAGACCGCGCTTTCATCGCCCGGCTGATCGACCGGGCCAAGGCGGCGAAATGCTCGGCGCTGGTGATCACGCTGGACTTGCAGATTCTCGGCCAGCGCCACAAGGATTTAAAAAACGGCCTGTCCGCGCCGCCGAAGCTGACGATTGCCAACATGATCAACATCGCCACCAAACCGCGCTGGGCGCTGGGCATGCTGGGCACGAAACGGCGCGAGTTCGGCAACATCGTCGGCCACGTCAGCGGCGTGGACAACATGGGCTCACTAAGCGAATGGACGGCCAAGCAGTTCGACCCGGCGCTGAACTGGGGCTACGTGGAATGGATCAAGCAGCGTTGGGGCGGCAAGATCATCGTCAAAGGCATTCAGGATGTGGAAGACGCGAAACTGGCGGTGCAGTCCGGCGCCGATGCGCTGATCGTGAGCAACCACGGCGGGCGTCAGCTGGACGGGGCCGAGTCGAGCATTCACGCGCTAAGCCGCATCGTCGATGCCGTCGGCGGGGAGATTGAAATTCACATGGACGGCGGCATTCGCAGCGGTCAGGACGTGCTGAAAGCGCGGGCGCTGGGCGCGCAGGGCACGTACATTGGCCGGGCGTTTTTGTACGGCCTGGGCGCGATGGGCGAGGCGGGCGTGACAAAGGCGCTGGAGATCATCCACAAAGAGCTGGACATCACGATGGCGTTTTGCGGCCGCACCCAGATTGACACGGTGGACAAGAGCATCCTGCTGCCGGGCACTTATTGAAAGCACAAGAAACGGGGCCGCAGGACTTTTTAAATCCTGCGGCCCCGTTTCGGATGCCATCCTCCCGAAGGAGGATTTCAGCTTTAGAACGAGTGCTTGATGCCGACGTTCAGCAGGGAGGTGTTGACGTTGGCCAGGGTGCCGCCAGCGACCATAGTACACCGAAGCGCCCAGCGTGTTGTTGCTGGCCATTTTCCATTCCACGCCTGCGCCGATCACATCGACCTTGCTGGCCTCGACCAGCGTCGTGGCATCTTTGTTGGTGCCGCGCAGGTAGTTCAGCTTGCCGGTAACGTCGCCCATCGTGTAGGCGGCGCCCACCGTGTACAGGCTGCTCAGCCGGGTAGAAGTGCCGGGCTTGTTCGTGGACTGGTAAGCGGCCGACAGCGTCACCGGGCCGGTGTAAGTCGCGCCCAGCGAGTACACAGCGCCCTGACCTTCCGAGAAGCTGTAAGCGCCACCAATACCGACCGGGCCGAGCTTGGTGCTGTAGGACACGGCGTTTTGCAGGAACACGCCCACATCGTTGTTCTTGTTTCCGCCGGTGGTCAGCGCGCCCGAGTTGTAAGCCCATGAATACAGGCCGGAGAAGTTCTCGCGCAGGCCGCGTGGGTCGGTGGCGGCAAAGGCCAGGACGGCCGGGCCGTACTGGTTGCCCAGCGTCAGCGTGCCCCAGTCAGCCGACAGGCCGACATTGGACTGGCGGCGGAACTGCGTCGGTGCGCCCGTCGTGGCATTGCCACCCGCAGCGCCGGTGTCGGCGGCAATATGGCCCTCCAGGTTGAAGCTGGCCTTCAGCCCGCCGCCCAGGTCTTCCGTGCCGCGAAAGCCCCAGATGCTGGGCGCAATGCCGCCGTTGTACAGCTGCGTATTGTTGGCAGCATGGTTCTGGGTCAACAGGCCCAGATCGACCGTGCCGTACACCGTCACAGAACTTTGTGCCGCCGCCAGGCCGGACACCAGACCCAGGACTGCCAGTGCTATTACTTGTTTTTTCATCAATGTCTCACTCGGTGTTTGTTAAAAGCAGCGGTTGCTGCCGGACAAGCTAGGGCAATATCCATGCCCACAGCTCAGGCATGCGGTCAGGGCGCTGCGTGATACGGTTTTTTAGGGGGATTTTTTACTGGCTGCGCCTGACTGGCACAGGGTGGCGCGCATGCCCGATGCCATTTCAGGCGGGGCCGGGCGCCGCGACAGCGCGATACAGTTTTTTTTTCAGCAGTGATTCATAGTGGCGCAGTGCTGCTCATTAATCGAACAGGCACGGAAAAAGCCGAAAAGAGCGCCCGCCGCCCCACTCATCCAGCCACCGTCAGGGTTATTCCCGTGGCTCAAACCCGGCCGTCCCCTAAAATGCGGTTCCCCGAAAAGACACAGGCAAGCCTCAAGCCAGGCGAAAAAAACGGCAATCTTTCAATTTTTTATAATTAATAATTCAATTTTACCGATGAAAAACTCCCCTTCCCTGGCCCAGCGCAGCCTGGCCGCTGTCTGGCACCCCTGCACACAGATGCAGCGCGCCGCCGCCGTGCCGCCGCTGGCCATCGTGCGTGGCCAGGGGCCGTGGCTGTTCGACGAGGCGGGCGGGCGCTACTTTGACACCAGCAGCTCGTGGTGGGTGAACCTGTTCGGCCACGCCGATGCGCGCATCAACGCCGCGCTGAAAGACCAGCTCGACACGCTGGCGCATGTGATGCTGGCTGGCTGCACGCACGCCCCGGCGGTCGAACTGGCCGAGCGACTCTCGGCGCTGACCGACGGCGTGCTCGGCCACTGCTTTTTTGCCAGCGACGGCGCCTCGGCGGTGGAGATTGCGCTGAAGATGAGCTTTCACCACTGGCGCAACCGGGGGCGCGGCGACAAGCGCGAGTTTGTCTGCCTGCGCCAGGGCTACCACGGCGAAACGCTGGGCGCGCTGGCCGTCACCGATGTGGCGGTGTTCCGCGACGCCTACGACCCGCTGTTGATGCGCGCCCACCAGGTGATGTCGCCCGACGCGCGCCAGGCCGGGCCGGGCGAATCCGCCGCCGATGTGGCCGAACGCGCCGCCGCCGAACTCGAAACGCTGCTGGCCGAACGCCACCAGCACATTGCCGCGCTGATTCTGGAGCCGCTCGTGCAGGGCGCCACCGGCATGGCTTTTCACGACCCGGCTTATTTGCGCGCCGCACGCCGCCTGTGCGACCAGTACGAGGTGACGCTGATTGCCGACGAAATCGCCGTCGGCTGCGGGCGCACCGGCACTTTCTTTGCGTTTGAGCAGGCGGCGCTGGCGGGCCAGCCGCGCATCTGGCCGGACTTGATCTGCCTGTCCAAAGGCATCAGCGGCGGCTACCTGCCGCTGTCGCTGGTGCTGGCGCGGGACAGCATTTATGATGCCTTCCTCGATGACGACGTGGCACGCGGCTTTTTGCATTCGCATTCCTACACCGGCAACGCGCTGGCCTGCCGGGCCGCCTGTGAGGTGCTGGCGCGCTTTGACGACGACAAGGTGCTGGAACGCAACCGCCAGCAGGCGGCCACGCTGAGCGCCGCCCTCGCCCCGCTGGCCCGCGACCCGCGCATCGAAAACTTCCGCCACATCGGCATGATCTGGGCCTTTGACGTGTGCGACGCCCTCGTCGGCCCGCGCTTTGCCGAGCGCTTTCACCTGGCGGGCCGGGCGCACGAACTGCTGATCCGCCCGATAGGGCGCACCGTCTACCTGATGCCGCCCTACCTGCTGGACGAGGCCCTTTCAGACTGGCTGGCCCAGCGCCTGCTCGCCACCCTCAACGATGTTTTAAACCAGACCCCTCCCGATGCTGATAGACCACCTGAACCGCCAACTGCTTGAACACCGGGCGCAATCGCTGCAGCGCCAGCGCCGCACCGCCGAGTCGCCCTGCGCGCCACACCAGCGCGTCAGCCGGGACGGCCAACCCGCCCGCGAACTGCTGGCCTTTTGCAGCAACGACTATCTGGGGCTGGCGAACCACCCGGCGCTCATTGCCGCGCTAGCCGAAGGCGCGCAGCGCTACGGCGCGGGCAGCGGCGCCTCGCATTTGATCAACGGCCACTCGCAGGCCCACGCCGCACTGGAAGACGAATTGGCCGCGTGGATGGCGCCCAGCATTCCGAATGCGGCGGCGCTGACCTTTTGCACCGGCTACATGGCCAATCTGGCGCTGCTGACCACGCTGGGCGACGCTGGCACGACGATTTTTTCCGACAAACTGAACCACGCCTCGCTGATCGACGGCGCGCTGCTGGCCAGGGGCGCGCTGCAGCGCTACCCGCACGGCAATCTGGACATTCTGGAGCGCCTGCTGACGCGCTGCACCACGCCGCTGAAGCTGATCGTCACCGATGCGGTCTTCAGCATGGATGGCGATCTGGCCGATTTACCTGCGCTGCTGGCGCTGGCCGAGCGCTTTGACGCCTGGCTGATCGTCGATGACGCGCACGGCTTTGGCGTTCTCGGGCCGCAGGGGCGCGGCAGCCTGGCGCACTTTGGCCTGTCCAGCGAGCGCCTGATCTGCATGGGAACGCTGGGCAAGGCCGCTGGTGTCGGCGGCGCATTTGTCGCCGCGCACCCGGTCATCATCGACTGGCTGGCGCAGACGGCGCGCCCCTATGTTTACACCACCGCCACGCCGCCCGCGCTGGCCCACGCGCTGTGCGAAAGCCTGCGCCTGATCAGCGGCCCGGAAGGCGACGAACGCCGCGCCCGGCTCCAGCAGCTGATCGGGCAGCTGCGCACCGGACTGGCGGCGCTGATAGCCGCCCACCCGGCGCTGGGCTGGCAGCTGGTGGACTCCCACACCGCCATTCAGCCGCTGATCGTGGGCAGCAATGCCGCCGCAATGGCGCTGGCCGCCGCGCTCGACGCACAGGATTTGTGGGTGCCCGCCATCCGCCCGCCCACGGTGCCGACCGGCATGGCGCGCCTGCGCATCACGCTCAGCGCCGCGCACAGCCAGAGCGCTGTGCAGCGCCTGCTCGACGCCTTGGCGCAGACCGCCGCCCGCCTGAGCGGGGCCGGAACTGGTGCTGAAACCGGGGCCGAAGCCGCGACCATAGCCGGAGCTGTGGCATGAGCCAGCGCCAAAGCGTCCCTGTCTCTTTAAAAGGCTTCTTTGTCACCGGCACAGACACCGATGCGGGCAAAACCCGCGTCAGCGCCGCGCTGCTGCACGCGCTGGCGCAGGCGGGCTGGCGCAGCGCCGGTTTCAAGCCGGTCGCGGCGGGCACGAGCCTGCTGGACGGCCCTGAAGACATGACCGGCAATAACGGCATAAACGACATGGACGGCACCGGCGGCATCGGCGGCCTAAACAGCCTCCCGGCCCAGCGCGTCAACGACGACGTGCGCGCGCTGCGCGACGCCAGCGCGCCAGCCTTGCGCTTGAGCGACGCCGAAGTCGGCCCGTTTCAGTTTGACGCGGCCTGCGCGCCGCACATTGCCGCCGCGCTGCAGGGCCAGCGCATCGACCGCGACGCCCTCCTGAACGCCGCCCGCACACTGGCCGGGCGCGCCGACGCGCTGGTCGTTGAAGGCGCGGGCGGCTTTTGCGTGCCGCTGGGCGATGACTGGGACAGCGCCGATCTGGCCGTTGATCTGCAACTGCCGGTGCTGCTCGTCGTCGGCCTGCGGCTGGGCTGCATCAACCATGCGCTGCTCACCGCAGAAGCCGTGCGCGCCCGTGGCCTGCGTCTGGCTGGCTGGGTCGGCAACTGCGTTGATCCCGACATGCCCTGGCGCGGCGAAAATATCGCCACCCTGCGCCAGCGCTTTGACCGTCAGGCCACGCCCTGCCTGGGCATCATCCCGTGGCTGGCTGACCCCACCCCGGCGGCGGTGGCCGAACACTTTGACCCGGCGGCGCTGACCGCTCTTTTTTCACCCTTGACCTCTTCCTGAAAAGCCTTATGACCACGATCACCATGATTCCCGTCTCCAGCCTGCGTCCAGCCCCGGCACGCGCCGCCGCGCCCGCCACCCCGGCGGCGCCCCAGCGCTGGAGCGTCGCCGACATCGAGGCGCTGTACGCCCTGCCCTTCATGGATCTGCTGTTTCGCGCCCAGCAAGTGCATAGAGAAACCTTTGACGCCAACGAAGTCCAGTTGTCCACGCTGCTGTCCATCAAGACCGGCGGCTGCGCCGAAGACTGCGGCTACTGCCCGCAAGCCTCCACGGCGGAAAGCGGCGTTGAAGCCAGCAAGCTGATGCCGCTGGCCGAAGTCATAGCAGCCGCGCAAGCCGCCAAAGACCAGGGCGCGACGCGCTTTTGCATGGGCGCAGCCTGGCGCAGCCCGAAAGAGCGCGACATGGAACGCGTCACCGACATGGTGCGCGAAGTGCGCGCCCTCGGCCTGGAAACCTGCATGACGCTGGGCATGCTCGAAGCGCAGCAAGCGCAGGCGCTGAAAGACGCAGGTCTGGATTACTACAACCACAACCTCGACAGCGCGCCCGAGTTTTACGAAACCATCATCTCCACCCGCACTTACCAGGATCGGCTGGACACTTTGAGCAATGTGCGCGCCGCAGGCATCAACGTCTGCTGCGGCGGCATTGTCGGTATGGGCGAAAGCCGCGCTGAGCGTGCCGGGCTGGTCGCGCAGCTGGCCAACCTGAATCCCTACCCCGAGTCGGTGCCGATCAACAATCTGGTGGCCGTCAAGGGCACGCCGCTGGCCGACACGCCGCCGCTGGACCCGTTTGAATTTGTCCGCACGATTGCCATTGCCCGCATCACGATGCCGCTGACGATGGTGCGCCTGTCCGCCGGGCGCGAGGAAATGGATGAAGCCTTACAGGCTCTGTGTTTCCTGGCCGGTGCCAACTCGATTTTTTACGGCGACAAGCTGCTGACGACCAGCAACCCGCAGGCCGACAAAGACCGCCAGCTGTTCAGCCGTCTGGGCCTGAAGGTGCAGGGCGAGCGCCCCGCCACGCTGAGCCCCGCCTGCCAATGAATGCCGTGTTGAGGCCAGCCCGCCCGCTGATTGACACGGCGTTTCTGGCCAACCCGTATCAGGCTTACGCGGCGCTGCGCGAAGCCGGGCCGATTCACTGGAGCGACGAGTTCTTCGGCGGCGCCTGGCTGCTGACGAATCACACCGACGTGGAAATGGCGCTGAAAGACCCGCGTTTTTCGGCCCAGCGCACCGGCGCCTGGGTCAAAGACCGCGAGGAAGAGCGCGGCGAACTCAGCGGCTTTCAAAAGCTTTTCGCCCGCGCCCTGCTGTTTCTGGACGCGCCCGACCACACGCGCATCCGCAAGGTGCTGAACGCGGGTTTTCGGCCCGATGTGATTCAGCAGCTGGTGCCACACATCGAGCAAATCGTCAGCGACCTGCTAGCTCAGGCGCAGGCGACGGACAGTTTTGATTTCATTGAGCAAGTCGCTCGCCCGCTGCCGGTGCATGTCATCACGCGCTTGATGGGCATTGAGGACGGGCAGCGCCACGATTTCATGGTCTGGTCGGATCATTTGGCGCTGTTCATCGGCTCGCCGCTGCCGACGCGTGAGCAGGCGCGGCGCGCCCAAACCAGCCTGCTGGCCATGAGCGCTTATTTTGAAATCCTGCTGGAACACAAGCGCCACACGCCCGGCGACGATCTGACCAGCCGTCTGGTGCAGGCCGAGGCCCGAGGCGAGATTGACGGCGGCGCGGAGTTGCTGTCGCAGTGCGCGATGCTGCTGTTTGCCGGTCACGAAACCACGCGCCATCTGCTGGGCAGCGGCGTTCAGGCGCTGCTGACGCACCCCGAACAATGCGAGCGGCTGCGGCGCGAACCGGCTTTGTTGCCCAGCGCGGTGCGCGAGTTTTTGCGCTTTGACAGCCCGGTGCAATACACCGGGCGGCGCGTGGCGACGGATTTGGTGCTGCACGGCCAGCAGCTGCGCCGGGGCGATTTGGTGTTGCCTTTGATTGGCGCAGCCAGCCGCGACCCGGCGCGCTACACCCAGCCCGACACGCTGGACATCACGCGCAACGAAGGCCCGTCGCTGGCCTTTGGTGTCGGCCCGCATGTGTGCCTGGGCGCGGCGCTGACGCGCATCGAGGCGGAGATTGTGTTTCGGCAGGTGCTGGCACGGTGGCCGGATCTGCGCTTGCAGGACGCGAGCCCGCGCTGGGGCCACAACCCGGCTTATCGGGGGCTGCTGGCGCTGCCGCTGGTACACGGGGTTTGAGCAGCGGGCGTCAATCCGACAGGCTGACTCAAAACTGAAGTGCTGAAGGGCTGAGGAGTTGAGGGGTTGAAGGCCAGCCGTCTGACAGCGCCCTGGCAGCGGACAGGCGGCACAATCTGGCCTTGTGACCGACGAACCCGTGACACCCACCAGCACCGCGCCCGCCCTGCCCCGGCGCATTGCCCATCTCGACATGGATGCGTTCTTCGCCTCCGTCGAGTTGCTGCGCTATCCGCAGCTCAAGGGATTGCCGGTGGTCATTGGCGGGTCGCGGCGCAGCGTCGATGAGGCGCTGCTGGCGGCGCAGGGCGAGCGCGCGCTGCGCCTGATTCCGGTGGCAGAGTTTCCGCTGCTGAAAGACTACGTCGGCCGGGGCGTCATCACCACGGCGACTTATGCGGCGCGCCAGTTCGGCATCGGCTCGGCGATGGGCATGATGAAAGCAGCGCGCCTGTGCCCGCAGGCCATCGTGCTGCCGGTGGATTTTGACGAAATCCGGCGCTTTTCGCGGCTTTTCAAAGCGACGATTGCCGCGATTGCGCCGCTGGTCGAAGACCGGGGCGTCGATGAGGTGTATATCGACTTCACCGACGTACCCGGCGGCCAGGACGAAGGCGGGCGCGTGCTGGCGCGCCTGATCCAGCAAAGCATTTTTGACAAGACCGGCTTGACCTGCTCCATCGGCGTGGCGCCGAACAAGCTGCTGGCGAAAATGGCCAGCGAGTTCAACAAGCCCAAGGGCATTTCCATCGTTTTTGGAACCGACCTGCAGGAAAAAATCTGGCCGCTGAACGTGCGCAAGATCAACGGCATTGGCCCGAAAGCGGGCGACAAGCTGGCCGCGCTGGGCATCCAGACGATTGGCGAACTGGCCGCGCAGGCGCCGCACCGGCTGGTGCGCCATTTCGGCCCCTCCAGCGGCGTCTGGATGCACCAAGCCGCCTGGGGCCGCGACGCCAGCCCGGTGGTGACGCACAGCGAGCCGGTCAGCATCAGCCGCGAAACCACGTTCGAGCGCGACCTGCACGCGGTGCGCGACAAAGTCGAGCTGGGCGCGATTTTTACCCGGCTGTGCCAGCAGGTGGCCGCCGATTTGCAGCGCAAGGGCTACGCCGCCAAAACCATCGGCATCAAGCTGCGCTACGACGATTTCAAAATCGCCACCCGCGACCAGACGGCGGCCAGCTACACCGACGACGCCAGCGCGATTCGCCGACTGGCCGGGCAGTGTCTGAAACGGGTGCCGCTGGACAAGCGCCTGCGCCTGCTCGGCGTGCGGGCGGGCTCGCTGGTCAAAACCACCGACGCGCCAGGTTTTAAACCCGACCAGGCGGGCAGCACCTCGGCTCCCACGCCGCAAGCGCCCGGCTGGGCCAACAGCCAGCTTTTCTAACCGCTGCCCGGCATGTGCAGCCAAGTGTGCGGGCTTGGCGCTGCCATCCCCCACACCCGGCGTTCAATTCAACGGGATTGCGCGCCGGGTTTGGCGGCGGCCCTTACTGGCGCGCCGTGCGCACGTTGGCGGGCAGCCCCTGCGGATGGCTGGTGCGAAACGGGTTGATATCCAGCCCGCCGCGCCGGGTGTAGCGCGCATACACCGTCAGTTTGTGCGGCTGGCAGCGCGTCCACAAGTCCATGAAGATGCGCTCGACGCACTGCTCATGAAACTCGTTGTGGTGGCGAAAACTGATTAAATATTGCAGCAGCCCTTCCTGGTCGATCTGCGGGCCGCTGTAGCTGATGCGCACGCTGGCCCAGTCCGGCTGGCCGGTAATCAGGCAGTTGCTTTTGAGCAGGTTGCTGGTCAGCGTTTCGGTCACGGGCGGCTCGCCGACCGTGGCGCGCAGCAGCTCGGGCGCGGGCGTGTACTGCGTGCATTCCACATCGAGACGGTCCAGGCTCAGGCCGTCGAGTTCATGCACTGGCTCACGGTCAAACAGCTCGGGCAGCAGCAGCTTGACGCCGACGCTGGACGCCTGCGCCGCGCCGCGCCAGGCCGCTTCGCTCAGGTCGGCGCGCAGCCGGGCCTGCACTTCAGCCGCATCAGCAAAGCGTGTGCTATTAAAACTGTTCAGATAGAGCTTGAACGATTTGCTCTCGATGATGTTCGGGCTTTCGCAGGGCACGGTGATGTGCGCCAGCGCCAGCTGCGGCTTGCCGCGCTGGTTCAGCCAGCTCAGCTCAAACGCAGTCCACAGGTCGGCGCCAAAAAACGGCGGCGCGGCGCTGATGCCGATTTCAGCGCGCTTGCCAGCACGCGGAATCGGAAACAGCAGCGACGCGTCGTACTGGTCGGCATAGGCCGAGGCTTTGCCCAGCGGGGAGTTTTCAGGGAGATTCATTTCAGCAGAGCTTTCAAAAGACGGCAGGCCTCAGCGCGCCGCAGCGGCGCTCAAATGAGGCATCAGCGCGGGCAGCAGCAGCGCGACCACGCCGGACGGCAGATCATGCCCCATGCCGTCAATGCCAATCAAGCGGGCGCCGGGAATGCGTCTGGCCGTGTCTTCGCCGCAGGCAAAGGGCACCAGCGGATCGTCCTTGCCGTGCAACACCAGCGTCGGCACGGCGACTTGGGCCAGCGCGTCGGCGCGGGCGCCGTCGGCCATCACGGCGACCATCTGCCGCACCACGCCGTCGGGGTAAAAGCTGCGGCTGACCGCCGCACGGGCGCGCTCGCGCAAAGCGGCGTCGCTGACCGGGAAACCGGGGCCGGTCACGCTCTTGAGCACGCCGACAGCGTAGTCAATCGCCGCGTCGATGCTGTTGCTGGCCGGGCGCTTGAGCATCGCTCTGGCCACTTCGGGCCGGGGGCCGGGCAGGCCGCGCGCGCCGCTGGAACTCATCAAGCTGCTCAAGCTCAGCACCCGCTGCGGGGCCAGCAGCGCCAGACGCTGGGCGATCATGCCGCCCATGCTGGCGCCGACGACATGGGCGCGTTCAATCTGCAGCGCGTCGAGCACGCCGAGCGCGTCGGCGGCCATGTCCTGCAGACTGTAAGGCGGCTTGATGCGCCAGTTCAGCCGGTATTTCAGGCTGGCCCACAGCAGGCTGGGCGTGCCGAGTGCGTCAAAGTGCTGGCTCAGACCGGCATCGCGGTTGTCAAAACGCACGACGCGGTAACCGGCATCGACCAGCCCCTGCACCAGCTCAGGCGGCCAGGCAATCAGCTGCATGCCCAGCCCCATGATCAGCAGAACGGCGGGCCGGGGCCGACCCTGCGCGTCAAGACCGGCGCCGCTGTCCTCGACTTCGAGGACCAGCCCGTTGGCTTTTATTTTCACACGGCCGACTGCAGCAGTGCATAGCGGGTGTCGTCGTAAGCGACGCTGCCGAGCAACTCCTTGAGCGCGGCATCGTAGCGGCCGGTCAGGCTGTCCATGACTTCCAGGATGCGCTCGCTGGTGGTGGCCACATCGCGGCGGGCTACCATTTTGTCCTTTCCGTCGAGCGCGCTCTGGTAAAACATCCACTGCGAGCGCGCCTGCAGCAGATCCTGCTTGATGGCTGGGGTGGACACTGGCGCCGCTTCCAGCGCGTTCAGTGCCAGCACGAATTCAGAACGTGCCGTGTCCAGTTGCTGGCGCATGCCCGACGAGTCCTGACCGGCTTCAATCAGCATGAAGGACTTGGCCAGCCGCTGCGACAGCATGCGCTGGCGACCGGCGACATTGAGAATTTTGGCGCTGGTCTTGCTGCGCCCCTCCAGCGCGGAGGTCAAGTGGTCGGCGCTGGTCAACAGCTGGTCGGCCGCCTTATTGATATCGGCCAGATGGCTGGCCGCAGGCGCGCCGCCCACCAAGCCAAAAAGACGCTCAACATCCGCAGAGCACACGCCCAGCAGGCTGGCCGCTTCGCCGGAAAGTCCGGCGCGGCCCAGTTCCATCAGATTGGTTTTGACGATGCGCTGGGCCGTTGCCAGCACATCCTTTGACTGCTCTGGCAGCACGTCAAGCGTCAGCTGCGTATAGGCTTTGGCAGTGCGCTGGGACAGGGCGCGCAGGCGGCCAGCGCGGTTGATCGCCGTCGAAAGGGCCAGCGGCTGCTGCTGCGCCCAGGCTGCACCGCCAAAACCCGCAGCGCCCAGCAACACACCCGAGGCGCAGGTCTTGAGTGCAAGACGCCGCGAAAGGGGTGACAACTGACGATTTTTTGGATTGGGGGTCATAAAATTAATCCTTCGATAAAGTAAGAATAAGTGTAAACCCTTGCATCCACTGCGTAGTCTATTGTCACAGTATGTTGATATAGATCAGCCATATGGCGACTCAGTTGAGGCAGTCATTCCCGGCCAATTACGGCTTCAGGCGTCCGGCTGGCGCCGGAAGACCAGGCGGTCTGGCTCGCTGGCGCTGGCGTCAAAGCCGTAGCCGTCGGCGTCAAAGCCTTCCAGCGCCTTCACGCTGCTCAGCTCGTTTTCAATCGCATAACGCATCATCAGGCCGCGCGCCCGCTTGGCCATAAAGCTGACCACCTTGTACTGGCCGCCGCGCAGCTCTTCAAACACGCAGGTGACCACGCGCACCTTGAGCGCCTTGCGATCCACGGCCTTGAAATACTCGACGCTGGCCAGATTGACGATCAGCGATGCGGGGTGGGTCGCGGCCCGGTTGTTCAGGTAATCGGCCAGCTGCGCGCCCCAGAACTGGTACAGATTCTTGCCATGCGCCGTGGCCAGCGCCGTGCCCATTTCGAGCCGGTAGGGCTGCATCCAGTCGAGCGGGCGCAGCACGCCATACAGGCCGCTCAAAATGCACAGGTGATCCTGCGCCCAGGCCAGCTGGTTTTCGCTCAGGGTTTTGGCATTCAGCGCTTCATAGACATCGCCGTTGAAGGCCAGCAGCGCCTGCTTGGAATTGCTGGCGGTGAATTTTGGCGACCAGGCTTCATAGCGCGCCGCATTCAGGCCCGCCAGCGCATCGGACAATTTCATCAGGCTGGCGATCTCTTGGGGAGACTTGGTTTTGAGTACCTCAATCAGTTCAGCAGACTGGCGGGTGAACAGCGGCTGGCTGTGCGCCGCCAGATGCGGCGGCGTGGCGTAATCGAGAGATTTGGCAGGGGAAAGCAAAAAGATCATAAAAAATAGGGAGCCTTAAGCGGGCCTATTTTCACAGATTCCCGGATTTGCTGCAGCGCAACATTTTTAAATGCCCCCTGCCCGCCGCGTTCAGCCCTCAGGCTGAAACTGCCCGGCGTAGCGCGTGTCGCTGTAAGCCACATTGCCGAGCAGCTCCTTGAGCGCCGCGTCGTACAGGCCGGTCAGGCTGTCCATGACTTCCAGAACCCGCTCGCTGGTGGTGGCCACATCGCGGCGGGCCACCGCTTTGTCCTTGCCATTGAGCGCGCTCTGGAAAAACACCCACTGCATGCGCGCCAGCGCCAGGCCATCCTTGATGGCCCTGGTCGAGACCGGCGCCGCCTCCAGCGCGTCCAGCGCCAGAACAAATTCAGAACGCGCTGTTTCCAGCTGCTTGGTCAGGACTGAGGCATCCTGACCGGCCTCAATCAGCATGAAGCACTTGGCGATCCGCTGCGACAGCATGCGCTGGCGTCCGGCAATGTTGATGATTTTGGCGCCCGCCTTGCCGCCGCCTTCGAGTCCGCCCGTCAGCCGGTCTGCGCTGGCCAGCATCTGGTCGGCCGCTTTGTTGATGTCACCCAGGCGGGCGGCGGTGGGCGCGCCGCTGGCCAGACTCAACAGATGCTCCGACTCCGTCCGGCACACCGCCAGGAGGCTGCCGACTTCGGCAGAAAGCGCTGCGCTGCCCAGCTCGACCAAACTAGTTCTGACCAGGTTTTGTCCCAGCGCCATCACTTCCAGCGAGCGCTCGGGCAGCACGTCCAACGTCACCTGCGTATAGGCTTTGGTGATGCGCTGGGACAGCGCGCGCAGACGGCCCGCACGGTTGATGGCGGTGGAAAGCGCCAGCGGCGACTGCGCCGCCCAGGCCGCCGTGCCAAAACCGCCAGCCCCGAGCAACACGCCAGAAGCACAGGACTTAAGCAGCCAACGGCGTTGCGGCTGAAACGAGGGGTGATTTTTGGGACTTGAAAACATGAAAAGATCCTTTTTTTGTTGCTAACTGGACGAAATGTAGCTTTTGTCGTTTTTGTCGTTCTTATCGGTACATTTTCAGGCCAACTTAATCGCTTTTCTGTGTCAATCATTTTGTTTTTCCAAAAACATCTATTTTTAATGTATTAATTAGCCTGAACCTGCGCCAGACCGCTCAAAGCGCTGGTCGAATAAAATCGCCGCATTTCCTCCAACCCCGGCGGCATCCCTGCGATGCCGTTTTTCATTGCCCCATGACTGACGCTGCCACCCCCTCTTCCGCTTCCGCCGCCCCCGCCCCTGACACGGCCAAAGTGTTCCCGCCCACGCCGGGGCTGGACAGCCTGGCCAAGTCCTTCGAGCCCACCGCCATCGAAAGCCACTGGGCGCCGCTGTGGGAGCAAAGCGGCCAGTACGAGCCGACGCTGGACGCAAATAAGCCGTCGTTTGCCGTCCAGCTGCCGCCGCCGAACGTGACCGGCACGCTGCACATGGGCCACGCGTTCAACCAGACCATCATGGATTCGCTGACGCGCTACCACCGCATGTGCGGCGAGAACACGCTGTGGGTGCCCGGCACCGACCACGCCGGTATCGCCACGCAAATCGTCGTCGAGCGCAAGCTGCAGGCCGAAGAGGGCAAAACGCGCCACGACATGGGCACCAGCCCTGCCGACGCACGCAAAAATTTCGTCGCCAAGGTCTGGGAGTGGAAGGAAGAATCGGGCTCCACCATCACGCGCCAGATGCGCCGCATGGGCGACTCGGTGTCGTGGAAGCACGAATATTTCACGATGGACCCGAAGATGTCCAAAGTCGTGACCTCGACCTTCGTCAAGCTGTACGAGCAAGGGCTGATTTACCGGGGCAAACGTCTGGTGAACTGGGACCCGATTCTGAAATCCGCCGTGTCCGACCTCGAAGTGGAGAGCGAGGAAGAAGACGGCTTTATGTGGCACATCCGCTACCCGCTGGCCGATGGCTCGGGCGACATCACCGTCGCCACGACGCGCCCCGAAACCATGCTGGGCGACGTGGCGGTGATGGTGCATCCCGAAGACGAGCGCTATATCCACCTGATCGGCCAGCAAGTCACGCTGCCGCTGTGCGACCGCCAGATTCCGGTGATTGCCGACGACTACGTGGACAAGGCTTTCGGCACCGGCGTGGTGAAGGTCACACCCGCGCATGACACCAACGACTATGCCGTCGGCCAGCGCCACAAGCTGCCGATCGTATGCATTCTTGAGTTAGATGCCACCATCAGTAAAGCACCTATGCTGACAATGCCGGTAGGTAGCTCATTTACTCTTCCGGGAGGAGCAATCTTTAGACAAGGTGGTGAAGATAAATTCTCTGCGTTCACGCCAGAAGGCAGCTTCAACTCTGGAGTCTCTGAAGCTCGTTCAGACTTAATGCCCGAGAAATACCGAGGCCTAGATCGTTTTGTCGCCCGCAAGGCCGTGGTGGCCGACCTGGAGGCTGGCGGTTTTCTGGTCGAAGTGAAAAAGCACAAGCTGATGGTGCCGCGCTGCGCCCGCACCGGCCAGATCATCGAGCCGATGCTGACGGATCAGTGGTTTGTCGCCATGAACAAGGTCAGCGACCAAGACCCAACCGGCAAATCCATCGCCCAGAAAGCCATCGACGCGGTGGACAGCGGCGCGGTCAAGTTTGTGCCCGAGCAGTGGGTCAACACGTATAACCAGTGGATGGGCAATATTCAGGACTGGTGCATCTCGCGCCAACTCTGGTGGGGCCACCAGATTCCGGCCTGGTACGACGAAGACGGAAAAGTCTATGTCGCCGCCGACGAAGCTGCAGCCCAAGCCCAAGCGCCCGGCAAGACGCTGCGCCGCGACGAGGACGTGCTCGACACCTGGTATTCGTCCGCGCTGGTGCCGTTCTCGTCGCTGGGCTGGCCTGAAAAGACCAAAGAGCTGGATTTGTTTTTGCCGTCGAGCGTGCTGGTCACCGGCTACGACATCATCTTCTTCTGGGTCGCCAGAATGATCATGATGACGACGCATTTCACCGGCCAGGTGCCGTTCAAGCACGTCTATATCCACGGCCTGGTGAAAGACGCGCAGGGCAAGAAGATGAGCAAGTCCGAAGGCAACGTGCTCGATCCGGTCGATCTGATCGACGGCATCGAGCTGGCCCCGCTGCTGGAAAAGCGCTCGCAAGGCCTGCGCAAGCCCGAAACCGCGCCGCAGGTGCGCAAGAACACCGAAAAGGAATTCCCGGCGGGCATTCCCGGCTACGGCGCCGACGCGCTGCGTTTCACCTTTGCGTCGCTGGCCAGCCTGGGCCGCAGCATCAATTTCGATAGCAAGCGCTGCGAAGGCTACCGCAACTTCTGCAACAAGCTCTGGAATGCCACGCGCTTCACGCTGATGAACTGCGAAGGCCAGGACTGCGGCCTGCTGGAGCACAGCAAAGACCAATGCGCGCCCGGCGGTGAGCTGGACGGCTATTTGAGCTTTTCACAGGCCGACCGCTGGATTGCCTCGGCGCTGCAGCGCGTCGAAGCCGACATCGCCAAGGGCTTTGCCGACTACCGGCTCGACAACGTGGCGGGCAGCCTGTACCAGTTCATCTGGGACGAGTTCTGCGACTGGTATCTGGAAATCGCCAAGGTGCAAATCCAGACCGGCAACGACGCGCAAAAGCGCGCCACCCGCCGCACGCTGATCCGCACGCTGGAAACGATTTTGCGGCTGGCGCATCCGGTGATTCCTTTCATCACCGAAGAGCTGTGGCAAAAAGTCGCGCTTGTGGCTGGCAAGCTGCCCGCCACGGCCGACGGCGCCAATGCGTTCATCGGCCAGGCTGCGTATCCGCAAAGCCAGCCCGAAAAAATCGACCCTCAAGCCGAAGCCTATGTCGCCAAACTGAAAACGCTGGTGGACGCCTGCCGGAATCTGCGCGGCGAAATGAAAGTTTCGCCCGCCACGCGCCTGCCGCTGTTCGTCGTCGGCGACAGCGCCTTCATGACAGAAGCCGCGCCCGCGCTCAAGGCGCTGGGCAAACTGAGCGAAGTCAAGGTCTTCGAGAGCGAAACCGAGTGGGCCGCAGCCGCCCAGGCCGCGCCGGTCGCGGTGGTTGGCGAAGCGCGCGTCTGCCTGTACATGGAAGTCGATGTGGCTGCCGAAAAAGCGCGCCTGGGCAAGGAA
>JAPLPS010000142.1 GCA_026400075.1 Polaromonas sp. | reverse complement strand
TAGGCGCCGATCAGGATGTGCTGGCCGTTGTCCAGCGTCAGGGATTCATCGCCTTGCGTGGCCATGACGCGCCGGGCGCGCCCGCCAGCGGTGCGGGCCGCTTCAAACAGCGTGACCTGATGGCCGAGGCGCGTGGCTTCGACAGCGGCGGCGCAACCGGCCCAGCCTGCGCCAATGATGGCGACTTTCACACCACGCGGCCAAAGGCCTGCGTTTTCCACGCCAGCCAGAATTTGCGCACTGGCGTCAGGCTGACGCGCTGGTGCAGCACCTGAAAATTGTCGGCGGCGATTTCGCGCAGCAGCGTGCGGTAGATGCTGGCCATCATCAGGCCGGGCTTTTGGGCGCGGCGGTCGGCGTCGGGCAGCAGCGCCAGTGCCTCGTCGTACAGGCTCAAGGCGCGCTCGGTCTGGAATTTCATCAAGGCGGTGAACTGCTCGGAATACTGGCGCTTTAACAGCGTATGGGCTTTCAGGTCGAACTTTTGCAGCTCGTTGATGGGCAGGTAAATGCGGTCGCGCATGGCATCTTCGCCCACGTCGCGGATGATGTTGGTCAGCTGAAACGCCAGTCCCAGCTTGTGCGCGTAAGCGGTGGTGGCCGGGTCGGTCTGGCCGAAAATGCGCGCCGCCACTTCGCCGACGATGCCTGCGACCAGATGGCAGTAGCGCTGCAGCGCGGGAAAATCGAGGTAGCGGTTTTGCGTCAAATCCATCTGGCAGCCTTCGATGACGGCCAGCAGGTGCCGCGCCTCGATGCCGTAGAGGGTGGCGTGGGGCATCAAGGCTTTCATCACCGGATGGGTCGGGTTGCCTGCGAAGGATTGGCGGACCTCGCCCTGCCACCAGGCCAGTTTGGTCTGGGCCACGCCGGGGTCGGTGATTTCATCGACGACATCGTCGATTTCACGGCAGAAGGCGTAGAAAGCGGTGATGGCGGCGCGCCGCTCCTTGGGTAAAAATAAAAAGGCGTAATAGAGCGCGCCTTTGAGCATCAAGGCTCTGGCCGAGCGCACGCTGGCTGCTATCAGCGCGGTGGTGCTGGCGTTGCGCTGCAGGCCGAGCAACTGCGCTTCATCCACGCCATGCGCTGCCCACGCGTCGGTGGGCAGGTAAATGCGCCCGCGCGGGATGTCCACGCCCAAATCCTGCCAGAAGTTGATCAATTGCAGTGCAGTGCAAATGCAGTCGCTTTCCAGCAGCGACTGCGCGTCCTGCACGCCGTACAGGTGCAGCAATAAGCGTCCGACTGGGTTCGCCGAGCGGCGGCAGTAGTCAAAAAGCTCGGTTTCGTTCGCATAGCGCTGCTTGACGACATCCTGCTCGAACGCGCTCAGTAAATCGGCGAGCAGGTTCACGGGTAAATCAAACGCCCGCATCATCGGGCCGAGCTGGCCGAACACGCTGGCCCAGCGCGGCGAGGGCGTTTGACCGGCGGCGGTGGCGCGTAAATCGGCGCGGTAGGCGGCCAGATCGTCCAGCCGGGTTTGCGGCGCGGCGTCGCCCTCGTCGGCGATGTCGTCGGCGGTGCGGGCGAACCAGTAAATCGCGGCAATCGGCGGGCGCAGGCGCGGCGGGCACAGCAACGAGGCCACCGGGAAGTTCTCGTAATGGCTGACGCCCTGGGCCAGCGGGGTAGAGGCTTGAGTCATGGCGGAGATTGTCGCTTGACAATTTTTTGCATTTCTCCTAGATTACTAACCAGTTGGTCAGTAGTGGCGGGTTTGCCACTCTCTTGACCTGATTCATCCGCACTCTTTCACCCCACACCATGAAAAAAACCGTTTTCTCCCTGGCGAGCGTCGCCTTGTTGCTGGCCGCCTGTTCCCGGCCGGAGCCGCCGCAGGAGCCGGTCCGGGCGGTGAAGGTGATCACGGTCGGCGCCGAGGCGTTTGCTTCGCGCCACGAATATGCCGGTGAAGTGCGGGCACAGCGCGAGTCGCCGCTGGGTTTCCGGGTCGGCGGCAAGCTGCTCAAGCGCCAGGCTGAACTCGGCCAGCATGTCAACGCCGGGCAGGTGCTGGCGCAGCTCGATCCGCAGGATTACCAGCTCGCCGCCACGGCCGCCCGCGCCCAGGTGACGGCGGCGGCCTCCAGCCGCGATCTGGCGGCGGCGGATTTCAAGCGCTACCAGACCTTGAAGGCGCAGGGTTTTATCAGCGGCGACGAGCTGGAGCGCCATCAGGCGACGCTCAAGGCGGCGCAGGCGCAGCTGGATCAGGCCCAGTCGCAGTTTTCGGTGCAGGGCAATCAGACGCAGTATGCGGTGCTGACGGCGGATGTGGCGGGCGTCGTGACCGCTGTCGAGGCCGAGCCGGGCCAGGTGGTGAAGGCGGGCGATCCGGTGCTGCGCATTGCCGCTGACGGCGCGCGCGATGTGGTGTTTGCTGTGCCGGAAGACCGGGTGGCTGCGGTGAAAGTTGGCGCGCCGGTCAGTATCCGGCTCTGGTCGCGGGGCGCTGAATTGCCGGGCAAGGTGCGCGAGGTGGCGGCCAGCAGCGATCCGGTGACGCGCACTTACGCGGTCAAGGTGTCGATAGCCGCCAAAGAGTCGCCCCCACTGGGCGCGACGGCTTCGGTGCTGCTGGACGCGG
>JAPLPS010000203.1 GCA_026400075.1 Polaromonas sp. | reverse complement strand
TACCGCATCAAGCCTGCTTTAAAAAGCTTGCGTTTCCATCCTAACTCAAACTGCAGCCTTCAATCGCGCCAAGGCTTCATTTGCCTGACCAGCGCTGAAAATTTACCAGCCCAGGACGCATCTCATCGCTTCAGCGCAGCAACCCGACGACGAGGCTGCCAGCGGCCATCAGGCCAGTCAACGCCAGCAGGCCAGTGAGCCAGCCCAGGCGCCTGCGCTGGGTTTCAAGGCAAACGATCAACTGCTTGTTTTGCGCGACCAGTTCATCCATCAGCCCCGAAGACGCTGCCATGTGGCTTTGCACGGCCTCAAAAGCCGACTCCAGTTCATCAATGCGCGATTGCAGCGTGCCAAGACTCTGCGCTTCGGCGGGAACGGAAAACCGGGTTCGCGCCGCCGGTTTCGGCGTTTCGGGTGCATTTTTTCCGACAGAATCCCACAACTTTCTGGCGCCACTCGCCACCTTGGGCGCATGGCTTACCATGTCCGCCCACGGAACACTTTGCAAAATAGTCAGCCAGCCGATAGCCATTGACAACCTTTCGAGAAAACCAAAAGTCCCGCCCCGGCACGGCGCCCAGGCGGTTCAGCCCGGCATCATGCCAGAAGCTCAGGCCACAAAAGGCTCGGCCTCAATGGGAAAGCACATGGTGACCTGCCCATCCTGGCGCGACAGGCTCACCGATTCATCAAAAGCCAGTGCCTGCACATCGCTCCAGAGCAGTTTTCGGTAGCCGTCGTCATAAACCTCCACATGGCCGTCTTCGCGCGGCGCCAGCTGCAGCGCCAGCGTTACCGTCTCCTCGTCGGCATTGATGCTGGCGCTAAGTGTCAGGCTGGCGGGCTCATCAAGGGCGTCGGTGACTTCTAGCAGGGCCGCAATCAACACCATCCGCAAAGCGCCCAGCCGAACCTGGCAGGGTATGTTTTCGACTTCATTGACCAGGCGAAAGCCCCGGAAATGCAGGGTCGTGGCCAGCAGGCTGACGCACTCCATCACGCCGGCTTCCAGCCCTACCCGCGTGCCGAACTCCGGCGCCAGCCAGGTGCCGATATCCAGGCACTGGGCCAAAGCGGCTTTGGCAAACTCGTTCATCTTGTCCGCGTGGACGCGCAGCGCCTGCACATCGGGCTCGCCGCGCGACAGCCGGTGATCCATCACGCCGTAAATCAACCCGATCGGCTGCAGATGCCTGACCATGTGGTGACGCAACGAGGGCGACAGCCGCCGGAGAACGGCATAGCGGGCCGCCTCAATCTGCTGCCCGGAAATGACTGGCGAGGCGGCTGGCGAAGCGGCGCTTCGATTCAAAATTGCTGGGGTATTTGAAGAGTTCATTCGATTGTCAATAAGGTTGGGCGACATGGCTGTCCATATTTTTGCTGGCGCTGGCCGGGAGGCGGCGCGCAACCGTCAAAGTAACAAGATACCGGCCAAAACAATCTCAGGTAAAGGTTATAACAAGTGCCACCTCAAAAAAACCTCATCCGTGGGTTTTGAATTGCCATTTTTGTAACCCTCAGTGTCTCGCTTTTAGCGGAAGCTGTGCGATGGTCTGGCAGATATGCGCCACACTGGCCGGTTTGGTCAGATGAGTATTAAAGCCGCTGCGCAAGGCGCGGGTCACATCCACCTGCCGGCCAAAGCCGCTCAGGGCAATGGCCTGAAGCCCGCTCCATTGGGGGTTCTTTCTGATTTCCCGGATCAGCTCATAGCCGTCCATGCCGTCCATGCCGATATCGGAAATCAGCACATCATAAGACCGGCTCTTCAGCAGACTTAGTGCCTCCTGGCCGCTGGTGGCGATATCGACATCAGCCCCTTCCAGACGCAGCAAATCGGCAAAAGGCTCCAGCAAATCGCGCATGTCATCGACCGCCAGAAGCTTCAAGCCGCTCAGGCTGGCGCTGAGTGGCACCGCCTTTTCGGGCGGCGCCATACTGCTGGCCAAGGGCAGCCAGACCGTGAAAGACGCGCCTTTACCCAAGCCCGCCGACTCGGCCAGAACCTTGCCGCCCTGCGCCACAGCCAGATCACGCACCAGCGTCAAACCCACCCCCAGACCGGCATTCTGGCTGGCCACCTGGGGCGGCCCCTGCATGAACAGGCCAAACACCTGGGGCAAAAACTCCGGGGCAATGCCCTGGCCGGTATCGCTGACGGTAAACCTGGCAAAGTAATCTTCCTGCGCCAGATGCAGGCTGACGCAGCCCCCGGCCGGGGTGAACTTGATCGCATTGTTGATCAGGTTCCAGACAATCTGCTCGGTGCGCACCCGGTCGCACAGGGCCAGCACTTCATCGTTGCTGCATTGGTATTTCAGGCTCAGGCCTTTTTTCTGGGCCGCATCCTGGGCGGCGGCGGCAATCGACGCGGCCACCTCATTGAGCGCCACGGGTGCCAGCGCCAGCGTCAGCTTGCCGGTGCGCACTCGCGACAGGTCGAGCAAATCGTCAATGATCTTGGTCTGGCTGGCCACCGCCAGCCGGATGGTTTCTCCGGCACGGGCCACCGCAGGCAACGCCCGCACTTCGGGCTGACTGATCAGCAGCTCGGTATTGACCTGGATCAGGTTCAGCGGATGCTTGAGTTCATGCGACATGACGGCCAAAAACTGGTCCTTCAGTTCGTTGGACTCCTGCTCCCGGAGCAGCTGCTCATCACGGCTGGTCTGTTGAACCTTGATCTCTGTCATGTCGCGAGCAATCTTGGCAAACCCTCCGGTCGGGCCATCCATGCGGGTCACGACGCCGCTGCAAAAGAAAATGCTGCCATCCTTGTGCTGATGCCAGCGGTCATCCGGGCAGCTGCCCTGCTCACGGGCGCAGTTCAACTCCTCTTCCGGCGCCCTGGTAGCGCGGTCTTCAGGCGTGAACAGCAGGGAGAAATTCTGGCCGATGACTTCCTTTTCCTCATAGCCGAAAATGCGCCGGGCGCCCAGGTTCCAGGTGGCGATCAGCCCCGCCTCATCGACCGTCAAAATGGCGTAGTCCTTGGTGGTTTCGGCGGCGATGCGCAGGCGCTCCTGACCGACGCGCAGCGCTTCTTCAGCCCGGTGCAGCGCCGTCACATCGACAAAGGTCAGCACCGCTCCATCAATCCGGTCATCCAGCGTGCGGTAAGGCCGGATGCGCGCCAGATAATGTTTGCCATCCATGCTGCTGACCTGGCGCTCGACCACATTCAGGCTCTTGAAAACATCGGCGACATCATCGGCCAGCGCTTCGTAATCAAGCCGGTGGGTAATGTCAAGCAGCGAGCGCTGAACATCCGAAGCGATCAGGTTAAAAATGCTGGTCGCCTGCGGGGTGTAGCGCTTGATGCGCAGGCCCCGGTCGATAAACACGGTGGCAATGTCGGAGGACGTGATCAGGTTTTGCAGGTCATCATTGATCTTGCTGGTTTCATCAACCTTGACCTTCAGCTCGAAGTTCACCGTGGTCAGCTCTTCATTGATGATCTGCAACTCTTCCTTGCTGGTTTCCAGCTCCTCGCTGGCCGAACGCAGCTCTTCATTGATGGCCTGCAGCTCCTCATTGGTGGCCCTGAGCTCTTCATTCGAGCGCTCCGTCTGCTCAACGGTTTCCTGCAGCTGCACCTTGAGCTGGCTGATCTCGGTTTCAAGCTGATGAAACCGGATCGCGTCATCGGGGTGAACTTCCGGCAAGGCGCTGGGCGGGCTGGCAGGAACCTCGTCGAACATCACCAGGAACAAGCCCGCCTCACTGCCCGCTTCGCCAAAAAACCTGACGTTCATCTGAACGCAAATCGGGCTGTCGCCGCGCTGAACCGGCACCGGCCGGGTTTGAACGCTGCCGGCCAACTGGGTGGCTTGAAAAAGCGCAGTGCGCAGCTCGGTGCGAAGGGCTGAGGGCACATTGGCCAGCAGGTTCACCGAAGGCGCACCGCCGCCGTGAAACAAAAACCGGCCCACGCCTTCGGACATGTGCAGCACATTGTGGCGACTGTCCAGCAACACGCTGGGCGAGACCACCTTGTCAATGTATTTGCGATGCAGCTCGGCCACCGAGGGCAGCATTGATTCGCGCCGGGGCTCCTTATCTTTAGGCTGCCTCTGGATGGAATGGCGCAGCGCAGAATCTCCCTGCAAAGACAGCTGACGGCTGGTGTGGGCGTGCGGATTTATTTTGAAGATGCGGTTTTTTTTGTCCACCACCGTGAACAGGCTGGGCGCGGCATCGGTCGATTCCGAGGTGCCCAAAAACAGATAGCCCGACGGCTTGAGGGCAAAGCGAAACATCTCCAGCACGCGTTTTTGCGCATCTTTGTCGAGGTAGATCAGCAGGTTGCGGCAGCAAATCAGGTCGAGCCGCGAAAACGGCGGATCGCGCAGCACGTTGTGCTCGGCAAACAGCACTTTTTCCCGCACCGATTTGAGCACCCGGTACTGGTCCTGCTCGCGGACAAAAAACTGCCCCAGCCGCCCCTGCGAAACATCGCTCAGGATGGCGGCCGGGTACAGCGCATTGCGGCCGACACTGATGGCGCGCTCGTCGATATCGGTGGCGAACACCTGCAGCTCTGCCGTGCAGTGGCGCAGCGCCATCTGCTCGCACAGCAGCATGGTGATCGAGTAAGCCTCTTCGCCGGTAGCGCAGCCGACCACCCAGACCCGCAAGGACTCGTCCTGCGCCCGGTTGTTTTCGAGCAGGCGGGGGAAGACATCGAGTTCCAGGGTTTCAAACGCCTCGCGGTCGCGAAAGAAGTTGGTCACGCTGATCAGCATGTCCTGCAGCAGCGGCTTGGCCTCTTCGGGGTGGGCGCGCAGAAAATCGCGGTAAGCGGGCAAATCGGGCAGCGCGTTGACCTGCAGCCGACGCTCAATGCGGCGCAGCACGGTGGCGCGCTTGTAATGGTAAAAATCGTTTTTCGAGTAGCTGTGCAGCAAGCTCATGATGTCGTGCAAGGCGGTCTCGGCCTGTCTGGCGGCCTCCACGTTGCGTTCCGCCGTGACCTGCGTTGAAAGATCGTCATCCTTGGGCAGATGAATCTGCCGGGCATTGGCCCACAACTGCACCAGACGCTGTGGCATGTCGGCCGCGTTCAGCACAAAATCGACCACACCGGTGGCAATGGCGGCCTTGGGCATGCTGTCATGCTCGGCGTCGCCCGGCGCCTGGGCCAGTGTGATGCCGCCCTGCTCCTTGATCCTGGCCAGCCCGGCGGCGCCATCGGTGCCGGTGCCGGACATCACGATGGCCACCGCGCGCTCTTGGTGAACCTCGGCCAGCGTGCGGAAAAACAGGTCAATGGCCAGATGCACACCCTTGATGCGCCTGGGATCAACCAGCTCCAGATAACCATCGTTCATGATCAGGTCATGCGCGGACGGAATCACATACACATGATTGGCTTCAATGGCGCTGCGCTCAGTCACCTGCAGCACCGGCATCGAGGTGGCGCGCTGCAAAATCTCGGCCGCACTGCTTTGATGGTCGGGCGAGAGATGAAGAATGATGACAAAGGCCATGCCACTGTCGGCGGGCATCTGTGGAAAAAAGCGCAACAGCGCCTCAATGCCACCGGCTGAAGCGCCCATGCCAACGACAGGAAAATCAAGCGAACTCTTGGCAAAACCAGTACGCTCGTCAGGAACAAAGGAAATGGCAAGCTGATCGGACATGCTTAAAAATAGGGTTTGAAATACGCCATCGTACTTCCGAACAGCGACCGGGGTCGCAAAAAAAAAGCGCCTGCACACTCAACGGCAGGCGCTTTTTTATCAGCTTGCTGCCCTCATCAAGGGCAGCGAGAAAAGGACTTACGCCTCTTGGGCTTTGGCGTAGTTGGCCATGCCGTCAACGATTTCCTGACGGGCGGCGTCCGGGCCTTCCCAGCCCTGAACCTTGACCCATTTGCCCGCTTCGAGGTCTTTGTAGTGCTCAAAGAAATGGGCGATCTGCTTGAGGCGCAGCTGGTTCATGTCTTCAGGCTTTTGCCAGTGGGTGTAAATCGGCAGGATCTTGTCGATGGGCACGGCCAGCACCTTGCCGTCAATACCGCCCTCGTCTTCCATCTTCAGGATACCGATGGCGCGGCAGGTCACGACCACACCGGGAATCAGCGGGAATGGCGTGATCACCAGCACATCGACCGGGTCACCGTCGCCGCTGATGGTCTGGGGCACGTAGCCGTAGTTGGTCGGGTAGTGCATGGCCGTGCCCATGAAACGATCCACAAAAATCGCGCCGGACTCTTTATCCACCTCGTACTTGATCGGATCAGCGTTCATCGGAATCTCGATGACGACGTTGAAGGCGTCGGGGGCATTTTTACCGGGAGAAACTTTATTGAGAGACATAGTCGCTTTGCGTTGGAGGAAAGATGCTAATGAAAAACGGGCAACAAGTTGTGCGGCCCATGCAGGCTGCGGACTCAGCAAGACTCATTAATTTGAAAGCTCACTGGCAGCGCTAAACGCCCGATATTTACCCTCATTTTACTGATGCTGACCTTACGGCTTGCCAGTTTGAAGAGTTTTCGCGTTTAATTTCGTTCAGTTGCCCTTCATTGCCGCCACCTTGCGCACCAGATGAACGCAACTCAGCGGCGCACCCGCTCAGGAGGTTCTCATGACAAACAACTCAGCCGCGCTGATTCTGGCGCTCATCTGCGGCTTGATCGCTGTGGGCTACGGCCTCTGGGCGCGCAGCTGGATTCTGGCACAGGACGCGGGCAACGCCCGGATGCAGGAAATCGCCGCCGCCATCCAGGCGGGCGCCGCCGCCTATCTGGCGCGGCAGTACAAAACCATCGCCTTCGTCGGATTCATTCTGGCCGCGCTGATCGGCTTTTTTCTCGATGGCGTCACCGCTGTCGGCTTTGTGCTCGGCGCGCTGTTGTCGGGCAGCTGCGGCTTTCTCGGCATGAATGTTTCGGTGCGTGCCAATGTGCGCACCGCACAGGCGGCCACGCGCGGCATCGGCCCGGCGCTGGATGTGGCCTTTCGCGGCGGCGCCATCACCGGCATGCTGGTTGTCGGGCTCGGGCTGCTGGGCGTGAGCGGATTTTTCTGGTTTCTGGCCGGAGGCGGCAGCTACACGCCCGGCGCCGGACTGGCCGGGCAACTGAACCCGCTGATCGGCTTTGCCTTTGGCTCGTCGCTGATCTCGATTTTTGCGCGGCTCGGCGGCGGCATTTTCACCAAGGGCGCCGATGTCGGCGCGGATCTGGTCGGCAAGGTCGAAGCCGGTATTCCCGAAGACGACCCGCGCAACCCGGCGGTGATTGCCGACAACGTGGGCGACAACGTTGGTGACTGCGCCGGCATGGCCGCTGACTTGTTTGAAACCTACGC
>JAPLPS010000292.1 GCA_026400075.1 Polaromonas sp. | reverse complement strand
TCCCACAGCGCGGGCAGCTCGCTGGCGGACAGCTGGACATCGGCCAGCCCGTAGGCGACAGCCTCATCGGCGCCTATCGTCTCGCCGGTCAGCGCCAGATACTCGCCGACATGGCCGGGGCAGCGGCTGAGAAAATAGCCGCCACCCACGTCGGGAAACAGGCCGATATTCGTCTCCGGCATCGCCATCTTGGTACGCTCGGTGACGATACGCAGCTGGGCGCCTTGCGAAAGACCCATGCCGCCGCCCATCACCACGCCGTCCATGAAGGCGATATAGGGCTTGGGGTAAGTCTGAATCAGGTGATTCAGCGTGTATTCCTCGGTGAAAAAATCATCGAGTGCCGCATCGCTCGCCAGCGCCGCCTGGTGGAAAAAGCGGATGTCGCCGCCCGCGCAAAAATTGCCAAACAGGCTGTCCGGCGTGCCGGGGCGCCCGGCCTTGTTCGTGCCGCGAATAGCCACCGCCAGCACCGCCGGATCGTCGCGCCAGCCCTGCAAAATGCCGGTCAAATCGCGCACCATCTGCAGCGACAGCGCATTGAGCGCCTTGGGCCGGTTCAGCGTAATCAGGCCGACGCTGCCCCGGCGCTCGGCCAGAACGTCGCTGTGTGTCTCGTCTTTTTTCATGCTTTCAATCGTCATCATTTTTTCCTCTGTCAACGAAAAAAAGGCCACTGCATGGCAGTGGCCTTTTAAGGGACTCTTTACGCTACAAGCTTAACGGCCAGCGCGCTTGCGCTCGCTTTCCGTCAGGTGACGCTTGCGCAGGCGGATCGACTTGGGCGTGATTTCGACCAGCTCGTCGTCCTCAATGAACTCGACGCCGTATTCCAGCGTGCAGTCAATCGGTGGCGTGATCTTGATCGCGTCTTCCTTGCCCGAGACACGGAAGTTGGTCAGCTGCTTGGTGCGGGTGGCGTTGACCACCAGATCGTTGTCACGGCTGTGGATGCCGACGATCATGCCTTCATACACCGGATCGTTCGCCTTGACGAACATGCGGCCACGGTCGTCGAGCTTGCCCAGCGCGTAGGTGAAAATTTCACCGTCGTCCATCGAGATCAGCACGCCGTTCTTGCGGCCGCCGATGTCGCCCTTGTGCGGCTCGTAGCAGTCGAAAATGTTGGCGATCAGGCCGGAGCCGCGCGTCAAATTCAGGAATTCGTTGGTGAAACCGATCAGGCCACGGGCCGGGATGCGGTATTCGAGGCGCACGCGGCCACGGCCGTCCGGCTCCATGTTGACCAGCTCGCCCTTGCGCTCGCCCAGCGCCTGCATCACGCCGCCTTGGTGCTGCTCTTCGATGTCAGCGGTCACCAGTTCGATAGGCTCGCATTTTTCGCCGTTGATTTCTTTCATCACCACGCGTGGCTTGGAGACAGCCATCTCGAAACCTTCGCGGCGCATGTTTTCCAGCAGAATGGTCAGGTGCAACTCGCCCCGGCCCATCACTTCAAAGATACCTTCTTCGTCGGTTTCTTTGACGCGCAAGGCGACGTTGTGTTGCAGTTCTTTTTGCAGACGATCCCAGATCTGGCGGCTGGTGACGTACTTGCCTTCGCGGCCAGCCAGCGGGCTGGTGTTGACGCAGAAATTCATCGTCAGCGTTGGCTCATCGACCTTGAGCATGGGCAGCGGCGCTGGGTTGACGGGGTCGGTGATGGTCACGCCGATGCCGATGTCGCCAATGCCGTTGATCAGCACGATTTCGCCGGGGCCGGCTTCCGTCGCCTGCACGCGCTCCAGACCCTGGAAGGTCAGCACCTGGTTGACACGGCCTTTGACAGCCTTGCCGTCCGGGCCTTCCATGACGACCACGTCCATCATGGGACGGATCGTGCCCTGGCTGATACGGCCAACGCCGATGCGGCCGACAAACGTGGAAAAGTCCAGCGCGGAAATTTGCAGCTGCAGCGGTGCTTCAGGATCGCCGGTTTGTGCCGGAACGTGCTTGAGCACGGTGTTGAACAGGGCGGACATGTCCGGGCCCCACTGCTCGCCTGGCGCGCCTTCTTCCAGCGAGGACCAGCCGTTGATGCCGGAGGCATACACCACCGGAAAGTCAAGTTGCTCGTCGTTGGCACCGAGTTTGTCGAACAAGTCAAAAGCAGCGTTCACCACTTTGTCAGGATTGGCACCGGGTTTGTCGACTTTGTTCACCACGACGATAGGTTTTAAACCCAAAGCCAAAGCTTTCTTGGTCACGAAGCGGGTTTGTGGCATGGGGCCTTCTTGCGCGTCAATCAACAGCACCACGCCGTCGACCATGGACAAGGCGCGTTCCACTTCGCCGCCGAAGTCCGCGTGGCCTGGGGTGTCCACGATGTTGATGTGGGTCCCTTCCCAGCTCACTGCGCAGTTTTTGGCCAGAATGGTGATGCCGCGCTCACGTTCGATGGCGTTGTTGTCCATGACGGTGTCGACGATTTTTTCGTGGTCGGCGAAGGTGCCTGATTGACGCAGCAGTTGGTCCACCATGGTGGTTTTACCGTGGTCAACGTGGGCGATGATGGCGATGTTGCGGATCTGTTTGCTCATGGAATGCTCGGGGTCGCGGGTGGCGACACGGTGATGGACAACAACGCCATCGAACGCGAGCGTGGCATCACCATCCTGGCCAAGAACTGCGCCGTGTCCTGGGAAGGCACCCACATCAACATCGTGGACACCCCTGGACACGCGGACTTCGGCGGTGAAGTGGAACGTGCGCTGTCGATGGTCGACGGCGTGGTGCTGCTGATCGACGCCCAGGAAGGCCCGATGCCGCAGACCCGCTTCGTCACCAAGAAGGCGCTGGCCCTGGGCTTGAAGCCCATCGTCGTCGTCAACAAGGTCGACAA
>JAPLPS010000067.1 GCA_026400075.1 Polaromonas sp. | reverse complement strand
GCGCGGCTGTTTTTTCAGCTGCTGACCACGCTGGGAACCAGCCTGCGCCGCTTTGGCCTGATCCGCGACCAGATTCACTTTCTGGGCAATTATTCGCTGGTCATCATTGCCGTGTCCGGCCTGTTTGTCGGCTTTGTCTTTGGCCTGCAGGGCTATTACACGCTGCAGCGCTTTGGCTCGTCGTCCGCGCTGGGCCTGCTGGTCACGCTGACGCTGGTGCGCGAGCTCGGGCCGGTGGTCACCGCGCTGCTGTTCGCGGGCCGGGCCGGGACTTCGCTGACGGCCGAAATCGGCCTGATGAAGGCGGGCGAGCAGATCAGCGTAATGGAAATGATGGCGGTAGACCCGATTAAGCGCATTCTGGCGCCGCGTTTCTGGGCTGGTGTCATCACGATGCCGCTGCTGGCGGCGGTCTTTAGCGCGATGGGCATCATTGGCGGCTGGGTTGTCGGCGTGGTGATGATCGGGGTGGACGCGGGCTCGTTCTGGAGCCAGATCCAGAGCGGCGTCGATGTCTGGAAGGATGTGGGTAACGGCATTGTCAAGAGCATCGTGTTCGGCTTTGCCGTGACTTTTATTGCCTTGCGGCAGGGTTTTGAGGCGCAGCCAACGCCCGAAGGCGTGGCCAGCGCCACGACGCGCACGGTGGTGGCCGCCTCGCTGACGGTGCTGGGTCTGGATTTCATCCTGACCGCGCTGATGTTTACGACTTGATAGAAAGAAGTTTGATGCAACGCTCAAAAAATGATGTGTGGGTGGGCTTGTTTGTGCTGGCGGGGGCGGTGGCCATCCTGTTTCTGGCGCTGCAGGCAGCCAATTTGTTGACGCTGAGTTTTCAGTCCACCTACCGGATCACCGCCAAGTTTGACAATATCGGCGGCCTCAAGGCGAAAGCGGCGGTGCGCAGCGCTGGCGTGGTGGTCGGCCGGGTGGACAATATTTCGTTTGACGACGTGACCTTTCAGGCGCGTGTCACGCTGGCGATGGAAGAGCGTTATGTTTTCCCCAAGGACAGTTCGCTGAAGATTTTGACCAGCGGCCTGCTCGGCGAGCAGTACATCGGCATCGAAGCCGGCGGCGCTGAGAAAAACCTGGTGGCAGGCGATACGGTCTCGAACACGCAATCGGCGGTGGTGCTGGAAAACCTGATTGGCCAGTTCCTGTTTAACAGCACCGCCAACAGCAGCAACGGCGCCGCGCCCGCAGCGTCCCCAGCGTCGGGAGAGAAAAAATGAGCCCGCGCCCGAGCGCCCTGAAAATTCCGGCACTGGCTTTGGTGGTCTTGATGCTGGCGTTGCTGCAGGGCTGCGCGAGCGGCCCGAATGCGAATCCGGCTGACCCGCTGGAGCCCTTGAACCGCACGGTTTTCAAGTTCAATGACAAGCTGGATCGCGCCATCGTCAAGCCGGTGGCAACGACCTACCAGGACGTTACCCCGGTGCTGGTGCAAAAGGGCGTAAAAAACTTTTTTGGCAACCTGTCGGATGTCTGGTCTGTGGTCAACAACGTGCTGCAGTTCAAGGGCGAGGCGGCGGCGAACAGCTTTTTCCGCGTCACGACCAACACGCTGTGGGGCTTGGGCGGCATTTTTGACGTGGCCACCGATCTGAAAATCCCCAAGCAGAGCGAAAACTTTGGCCGCACGCTGACGCATTGGGGCGTGGCGCCCGGGCCTTATCTGGTGCTGCCAGTGCTGGGCGCCTCGACGCTGCGCGACACGGCGGGTACGCTGGTGGACATGCAAGGCGATCTGGTCTCTCATGGCGTGGAGCGTGCGCCGCTGCGCAATTCTTTGCAGGTGCTGCGCGTTGTGGACACCCGCGTCCAGTATCTGGGCGCGACCGATTTGCTAGACCAGGCGGCACTCGATCAGTACAGCTTTGTGCGCGACATTTACCTCAAGCGCCACCGGCGCGCGGGTGACGAAAGCCCTGGCAGCGCTGCCCAGCCCGAAGAGCGCTTTGACCTGCCCGAAGAAGCCGCACCCGCCGCCCAGCCGCCAGCCGCCCCGGCCAGCCAGCCGCAATAAGGCGCCGGGCACACTTTACAAAGGCGGCATAAAACTTCATCGTTTTGCGCCGTCTTTCCGTTCAAAATATCTTTTGAACCCTGTCGGCCTGGCGTGTGAACAGCGCGTTTTCAGGTGATATGGCAGATGTTTTGTCATTGAAGAAAGAAAAAGTCATGAACCGTAGAAATCTTGGCCGTCTGGCGGGCGCTGCGCTCAGCCTGGTGTTGCTGACCGCCGCTCCCTTTGTCCGCGCTGCTGACGAGGCGCCGGATGCGCTGATCCAGCGCGTCTCCGCCGAGGTGCTGGACGCCATTCGCTCCGACAAGGAAGTTCAGGCCGGTGAGCTGCGCAAGGTGCTGGCCCTGGTGGACACCAAGGTCATGCCGCATGTGAACTTCAAGCGCATGACCGCCTCGGTCGTCGGGCGCAACTGGCGCCAGGCCACGCCTGAGCAACAGCAGCGCCTGCAGGATGAGTTCAAGTCGCTGCTGATCCGCACCTATTCCGGTGCGCTGTCGCAGGTCAACGACCAGCGCCTGAATGTCAAGCCGCTGCGCGCCGCCCCTGGCGACGCCGAGGTGGTGGTGCATACCGAGGTGATTGGCCGTGGCGACCCGGTTCAGCTCGACTACCGCATGGAAAAAACCCCGACCGGCTGGAAAATTTATGACCTGAACGTGCTCGGCATCTGGATGGTGGAAACCTACCGCACCCAGTTCGCGCAGGAAATCAATGCCAAGGGGGTCGATGGCCTGATTGCCGCGCTGGCCCAGCGCAACAAGGCCAATGCCAGCGCGGGCACCAGCGCCAAGAAGTCCTGAAGCAGGTTTTTGTGCTGACACTTCCTGCTGTTTTGACGCACGCCGCATCGGCTGCGTTTGCGCGCAGCCTGCCGCAGGCGCTGCAGTCCGAGTCGGGTGATCTGGTCGCTGACGCCAGCGCCCTGCAGCAGTTCGACTCCTCGGCGCTGGCCGTTTTGCTGGAATGCAGGCGCCAGGCGCTGGCTGCTGGCAAGGCTTTTTCGGTGCAGGGCGCGCCGACGCGCCTGCGCGAGCTGGCCGGTCTTTACGGCGTGGCCGAGCTGATTCCTGCGGCGCCAGCGCCAGTCTGAACCCGCACAAGCCGTGGCCGGGCGGGCGCTTTTGGGGCGTTGCGCCGGGCTGCTTCAAGGCCTTGGCTGGCCCGCCATCAGCGCAAAGGCATGAGCCGCTAAAATAGCCCGCTCATGCCAGCCATCTCATTTCAGTCCGTCTGTAAAACCTACCCCTCCGAGCGAAATTCCGCCAGTCCCGGCCTCAAGGCGCTGGATCATGTCAGCTTTGACATCCAGCCCGGCGAATTCTTCGGCCTGCTCGGCCCCAACGGCGCCGGTAAAACCACCTTGATCAGCATTCTGGCGGGCCTGTCGCGCGCCAGCAGCGGCACTGTCAAAGTGCATGGTTGCGACGTGGTCAGCGACTACGCCAACGCCAGGCGCCAGCTCGGTATCGTGCCGCAGGAGCTGGTGTTTGACCCGTTTTTCACGGTGCGCGAATCGCTGCGCATCCAGTCGGGCTACTTTGGCATTCAGAAAAACGACGACTGGATCGACGAGCTGCTCGCCAGCCTCGGTCTGGCCGACAAGGCCAACGCGAACATGCGCCAGCTCTCGGGCGGCATGAAGCGGCGCGTGCTGGTAGCTCAGGCGCTGGTTCACAAGCCGCCGGTGATCGTGCTCGACGAGCCGACGGCTGGCGTCGATGTGGAGCTGCGCCAGACGCTGTGGCAGTTCATCGCCAAGCTCAACAAGCAGGGCAGCACGGTGCTGCTGACCACCCATTACCTCGAAGAAGCCGAGGCGCTGTGCAGCCGCCTGGCCATGCTCAAGCAGGGCAAAGTGGTGGCGCTGGCCAACACCTCCGAGCTGCTCAAAGCCGCTTCGTCGAATGTGCTGCGCTTCAAGATCGACAGCGAACTGCCCGCGCACCTGGCCGACAAGGCCCGCATCACCGGGCGCATCGTGCAGTTCCCGGCGCAAAACGCCCATGAAATCGAGCAGTATCTGGCCGCCGTGCGCCAGGCCGGTCTGGTGGCCGAAGACGTGGAAATCCGCAAGGCCGACCTCGAAGACGTGTTCCTAGAAGTGATGCGCGAAAAAGACGTGAAAGAACCTATGGCTTTCGATCTGGCGGGAGCCGCAAAATGAACGGCTGGCAAACCCTGTTTTACAAGGAAGTGCTGCGCTTCTGGAAAGTTGGTTTTCAGACCGTCGGCGCGCCGGTGCTGACGGCGGTGCTGTACATGCTGATCTTTGGTCATGTGCTGAAGGATCAGGCGCCGGTCTATGGCCAGGTCAGCTACACCGCTTTTCTGGTGCCCGGCTTGGTAATGATGAGCGTGCTGCAAAACGCCTTTGCCAACAGCTCGTCGTCGCTGGTGCAGGGCAAGATCATGGGCAGCCTGGTGTTTGTGCTGCTGACGCCGCTGTCGCACTGGCACTGGTTTTTTGCCTATGTCGGCTCGTCGATGGTGCGCGGCCTGCTGGTCGGCGCGGGCGTGTTTGCCGTGACGGTGTTTTTCGGCCAGCCCGGCTTTGTGGCGCCGCTGTGGATTGTCGTGTTTGCGGTGCTCGGCTCGGCGATGCTGGGCGCGCTCGGCTTGATTGCCGGTCTGTGGGCGGAAAAATTCGACCAGATGGCGGTGTTTCAAAACTTCATCATCATGCCGATGACCTTTCTCAGCGGCGTGTTTTACTCCATCCATTCGCTGCCCCCGTTCTGGCAAAAAATCAGCCATCTGAATCCGTTTTTCTACATGATTGACGGTTTTCGCTACGGCTTTTTTGGCGTCAGCGATGTCTCGCCGTGGCTGAGTCTGGGCCTGGTGCTGAGCGCGCTGCTCGTCATTAGCGCCGTCGCCGTTCACCTGCTGCGCACCGGTTATAAGATCAGGCACTGAAAAAACCGGGAAACCCACACCATGACCAACGAAGAACTTCAATCCATCATCGCCGCTGGCCTGCCCTGCGATCACCTCGAACTGACTGGCGACGGTCGGCACTGGTACGCCACCATTGTCTCCGGCGCTTTTGAGGGGCTGCGTTCCATCCAGCGCCACCAGCGCGTCTACGCGACGCTGGGCGCGCGGCTGCAGACCGATGAAGTCCATGCCCTGTCGATGAAAACCTACACGCCCGCCGAATGGGCGGCCAACGGCGCGAAATAAAGCGCAAAAATAAATCCCAGAAAGCCCAAGAAAAAGCATGGACAAATTAATCATCCGGGGCGGCAAGTCCCTGGCGGGCACAGTGACGATTTCCGGTGCCAAGAATGCGGCATTGCCCGAGTTGTGCGCCGCGCTGCTGACCGCTGACACCGTCACGCTGCACAACGTGCCCGCGTTGCAAGACGTGACCACCATGCTCAAGCTGATCCGCAACATGGGCGTGCAGGCCGAGCGCAGCGCCGCTGATCCCTACACCGTCACGCTGAACGCCGGCGCGCTGCATGCGCCCGAAGCGCCTTACGAGCTGGTCAAAACCATGCGCGCCTCGGTGCTGGCCCTCGGCCCGCTGCTGGCGCGCTTTGGCCGGGCGCGTGTCTCGCTGCCGGGCGGCTGCGCCATCGGCTCGCGGCCCGTCGATCAGCACATCAAGGGCTTGCAGGCGATGGGCGCGCATATCGTCGTCGAGAAAGGCGCCAACATCACCACCGACATGGTGACAGTGACCGGCACCGAAAACTTCCTGATGGCCGCCGCGCTGGCCGAGGGCGAAACCATCCTCGAAAACGCCGCGCAGGAGCCGGAAATCGGCGATCTGGCCGAAATGCTCATCAAGATGGGCGCCAAAATTGAAGGCCACGGCACCAGCCGCATCCGCATCCAGGGCGTTGAGCGCCTGCACGGCTGCGAGCATCAAGTCGTCGCTGACCGCATCGAAACCGGCACCTTTTTGTGCGCCGTGGCAGCGGCGGGCGGCGACGTGGTGCTGACGCACGGCCGCGCCGATCATTTGGAAGCAGTGATTGAAAAACTGCGCGCTGCTGGCGCTGTCGTCACGGCGGGCGCGGGCTTTATCCGCATCCAGGCCAGCGGCCGCATGAAGGCCCAGTCCTTCCGCACCACCGAATACCCCGGTTTTCCGACCGACATGCAGGCCCAGTTCATGGCGCTGAACACCGTGGCCCAAGGCGCCAGCACCGTGACCGAAACGATTTTTGAAAACCGTTTCATGCACGTCAACGAAATGGTGCGCCTGGGCGCGAAGATTCAAATCGAGGGCAAAGTGGCCGTTATCGAAGGCATTGAAAAACTCTCCGGCGCGACCGTGATGGCGACCGACTTGCGCGCTTCGGCCAGCCTGGTGATTGCCGGTCTGGTGGCCGACGGCGAAACCGTCGTCGAGCGCATTTATCACCTGGACCGGGGCTACGACCGGATGGAAGCCAAGCTGCGCGGCATTGGCGCCGACATTGAAAGACTGAAAGCATGATTACGCTCGCGCTGTCCAAGGGACGCATTTTTGACGACATCCTGCCGCTGCTGACCGCCGCCGGTATTGAAGTGCTCGACGATCCGGAAAAATCGCGCAAGCTGATTCTCGACACGAACCAGCCAGACCTGCGTGTCGTGCTGGTGCGCGCCACCGACGTGCCGACTTACGTGCAATACGGCGGCGCCGATCTGGGCGTGGTCGGCAAGGACACGCTGCTGGAGTCAGGCAGCCTGGGCCTGTACCAGCCGCTGGATTTGCAGATTGCCAAATGCCGCATTAGCGTGGCCGTGCGCCAGGGTTTTGACTACGCCGCCGCCGTCAAGCAGGGCTCGCGCCTGCGCGTGGCGACCAAGTACGTAGCGATTGCCCGCGACTTTTTCGCCACCAAAGGCGTTCATGTCGATCTGATCAAGCTCTACGGCTCGATGGAACTGGCACCGCTGACCGGACTGGCCGACGCCATCGTCGATCTGGTGTCCACCGGCAACACGCTCAAGGCGAATCACCTGGTGGAAGTTGAAACCATCATGGACATCAGCTCGCATCTGGTGGTCAACCAGACCGCGCTCAAGCTCAAGCACGAGCCGATTCGCAAACTGATCGACGCTTTTTCCCAGACGCTGGCGCAATCTGCCACTGCCTAAATCTGGCTTAGATTTCGCCCAAATTTCGCCTTTATTTTGTGATGTCGTGACTCCATGAAACTGCTCGCCACTCCCGCCCGCCTGTCCTGCGCCGACGCTGATTTTGAAGCCCAATTCAAGGCGCGGCTGCACTGGTCTGCCGACACCGACGCTGCGATTGAGCAGCGCGTGGCCGACATTCTGGCCGATGTGCAGCAGCGCGGCGACGCGGCGGTGCTGGACTACACGGCGCGCTTTGACGGTTTAAATGCCGCGTCAATGGCCGAACTCGAACTGACGCAGGCTGAATTAAAGGCCGCGTTCGAGGCGATTCCCGCCGCCCAGCGCAGCGCCCTCGAAGCCGCCGCCCGGCGCGTGCGCAGCTACCACGAAGCGCAGAAAAAAGCCTGCGGCGAAAGCTGGAGCTACCGCGACGAAGACGGCTCGCTGCTCGGTCAAAAAGTCACGCCGCTGGATCGCGTCGGCATTTACGTGCCCGGCGGCTAGGCGGCGTATCCGTCGTCGGTGCTGATGAATGCTATTCCGGCGCACGTCGCGGGCGTTGGCGATATCATCATGGTCGTGCCAACGCCCAAGGGCGAAA
>JAPLPS010000221.1 GCA_026400075.1 Polaromonas sp. | reverse complement strand
GCCGCTGCCTGCGGCGCTGGCGCCAGAAGGCGGCGACTCGGTGCAATCGCGCATGGTCTCGCTGCTGGCCGGTCAGCCCGGCGTCAAGACGCTGGATCTGCCCAAGCCGGTCAACAACGATCCGCGCCCGTTTGAAGTCGTCGGCATTCCGCTGTCGCCGGGCTTTCATGTGATTGAAATCGCCTCGCAAAAGCTGGGCGCCTCGCTGCTGGATCAGCGCCACGGCGCTAGCCGCACGATGTACGTGCGCACCTCGGCGCTGGTGACGAATCTGGGCGTGCATTTCAAGCTCGGGCGCGAAAATGCGCTGGCCTGGGTCACGACGCTGGACAAGGGCCAGCCGGTCGCGGGCGCCACGGTGCGCGTCTCGGACTGCCAGGGCCGCGAGCTGGCCAAGGCCACGGCCAACGCGCAGGGCATCGCCAGTTTCACCGGCCTGGCCCCGGAGCCGCCACGCTGCGACGCCGACGACTACCGCAACGCCTACTTTGTCAGCGCCCGCGCCAGTTCTGGCGGCGTGCAGGACATGGCGTTCACCTGGAGCGACTGGCACAAGGGCATAGAGCCGTGGCGCTTTAACGCGCCGACCAGCCGCGAGCAGCAGCCCGACGAGCTGGCGCACACGATTTTTGACCGCACCTTGCTGCGCGCGGGCGAAACCGTGTCGATGAAGCACATTCTGCGCACCCAGACCGGCCAGGGTTTCGGTCTGCCCGACGCGGCGCCCGCCACGCTGCTGATCACGCACATCGGCAGCGGCCAGCAATACAGCCAGCCGGTTCAATGGCGCAAGACCGCCACCGGCGGCCTGAGCGCCGAAAACACCTTTGCCATTCCGCCCGCCGCCAAGCTCGGCCAGTACAGCGTCGAACTCCGGGGCGAAGCCAAAGAAGGCAGGCGCAACCGCAGCTTTTCCACCGGCCATTTCCGGGTCGAGGAATTTCGCCTGCCGGTGCTCGAAGGCCGGGTCACGCCCGCCGGGAAAAATGCGCTGGTCAACGTCAAATCGGTGCCGGTCGATGTGCAGGTCAACTACGTCTCGGGCGGCGGCGCGGCGAACCTGCCGGTGCGCGTGTCGGCGCTGGTGCGCAAAAAATCGCTGAACTACAGCGACTACGAAGACTTCAACTTCACGCCGCCGCGCACAGCCGGCAAGCCCGGCGGCAGCGCCGAAAACAGCGAAGGCGGCGACGAAGAAGCCAGCGCCGCGCAAGACCAGCGCGTCGTCGCCAACAAGCTGCCCGTCACGCTGAATCGCAACGGCGCAGGCCAGGTCACGGTGGAAAAACTGCCCGCCGTGCGCGAGCCGCAGGAGCTGCTGCTCGAAGCGAGCTACGCCGATCCGAACGGCGAAGTGCAGACGATTCGCAGCGTTTCGACGCTGTGGCCAGCGGCGGTAGTCGTCGGCCTGAAAACCGAAGGCTGGGTCTCCAGCAGCCAGAAAATCAGCTTTCAGGCGCTGGCGCTGAACCTGAGCGGCAAACCGGCCGCCGACGTGGCGCTGGAAGTCAAGGCGGTGGCGCGCATCGTCACCACCAGCCGCAAGCGCATGGTCGGCGGCTTCTACACCTACGACAACAAAACTGAAATCAAAGATTTGGGCAAAGTCTGCAGCGGCAAGAGCGACGCACGCGGCCTGCTGCTGTGCGAAGCCCAGCTCGGCGAGCCCGGCGAGGTCGAACTCGTCGTCACCGCCACCGACAAGGACGGCAACCACATCCAGGCGGCCGGTTCGGTCTATGTGACAAAACAGGGCGAACTCTGGTTCGGCGGCGAAAACCATGACCGCATGGATTTGCTGCCGGAAAAGAA
>JAPLPS010000114.1 GCA_026400075.1 Polaromonas sp. | reverse complement strand
TTAATGATCCTGACTTGAACTCAACAGCTTTTGCTGTCTTGCCTGCAGTCGTTAGCTGTAATCAGCTGAGCCTCAAATTATATACCGGTTTTTGACGCCGGGTCAAATTTATTTTGACTTTCTTTGCTTTCCAACTGGCTGTCAGCTTTTGAGCCGACTGCCTGTTTCATCAGCAGAGCCGCGTATCTTAGCACTCTTCGATCTTCATGTTGAAAACTTTTTCATAAAAAAGTAACGACACTCTTCGATCTCCAGAATGCCCGGCCCGGCACTGGCCTCCGCGTCACAAAGCTGCGTCGTCAGCCCGCCTGCTTGCGCCCGTCAGGCCAAACGGCGCTCGCCCCACGCCACCTCATCAATAAGCCAAGGCGCCACCGGCAAGTTCAGCCCTCAACGCCAGCCGAAACCCGAAAAATTGCCCGCCCATTCCCAGACCCCGGATAATCCCTCTCTATATGGCACTCCTCACCCTCCTTGACGCCCAACTCGCTTTTGGGCATGTCGCACTGCTGGATCACGCAGATTTCTCTCTCGAAACCAACCAGCGCATCGGCCTGATCGGGCGCAACGGCACCGGCAAATCCTCGCTGCTGAAAATTCTCGCGGGCCTTGAAAAGCCCGATGACGGCACCTTGCAGCTGCAACAAAACCTGCGCATCGCCTACGTGCCGCAGGAGCCCAGCCTGGATCCGCACGCTACCGTGTTCATCGCCGCCAGCGCCGGACTGGCGCGCACCAAACACGTCGTCGAGCTGTACCTGGCCGCCGACGAGCATACCGATCTGGACGCGCTGCAATCCGAAATCGAGGCGCTGGACGGCTGGACCTGGGAGCAGCGCGTCGAAGAAACGCTGCACCGCCTGCACCTGGACAAAGACGCCATCGTCGGTTCGCTCTCGGGCGGCACCAAAAAACGCGTGGCGCTGGCCCAGGCGCTGGTCGCCAAACCCGACGTGCTGCTGCTCGACGAGCCGACCAATCACCTTGACCTCGATTCCATCGCTTGGCTGGAAGAGCTGCTGGTCAACTTCAACGGCAGCATCATCACCATCACCCACGACCGGGCTTTTCTCGATCAGGTCGCCACCGTCATCGTCGAACTAGACCGGGGCAAGCTGCGCAGCTACCCCGGTAACTTCGCCCAATACCTGATTCAAAAAGAAGAGCAGATGGCGCAGGAAGCCGTCATCTTTGCCAAGGCCGATAAATTGCTGGCGCAGGAAGAAGTGTGGATTCGCAAGGGCGTCGAAGCGCGCCGCACCCGCAGCGTGGCGCGCATTGGCCGCCTCGAAGCATTGCGTGAAAACCGCTCGGCTCGGCGCGACGCCGTCGGCCGCGTCAATCTGGACGTGTCCAGCGGCGACAAGAGCGGCAAGATCGTTGCCGAACTCACCGATGTGTCGAAAAGCTTCGGCCACCCGGGCGCGGAAAAAATCATCGTCAACCGTTTCAGCGCGACGCTGCTGCGCGGCGACAAGGTTGGCCTGCTCGGCCCGAACGGCGCGGGCAAATCGACGCTGCTGAAACTCATTCTGGGCGAACTGCTGCCTGACGTGACCACGCCACCCGGCAAAATTCGCCAGGGCGCGAACCTGCAGGTCGCCTACTTCGACCAGATGCGCGACGCGCTGGATCTGGACGCGACGCTGGAAGACTTCATCAGCCCCGGCAGCGAGTGGGTGGAAATCAACGGCCAGAAAAAACACGTCAAGAGTTATTTGACCGACTTTTTGTTCAGCCCCGAGCGCGCCCGCTCCCCGGTGCGCAGTTTGAGCGGCGGTGAGCGCAACCGGCTGCTGCTGGCACGCCTGTTTGCGCGGCCCGCCAACGTGCTGGTGCTCGACGAGCCGACCAACGATCTGGACATCGACACGCTGGAACTGCTGGAAGACCTGCTGCAAAACTACGAAGGCACCGTCTTTTTGGTCAGCCACGACCGGCGTTTCCTCGACAACGTGGTCACCAGCACCATCGCTTACGAAGGCACGCCGGACAATCCCGGCTTCTGGCGCGAATACGAAGGCGGCGTGACGGACTGGATCACCCAGTCCAAACGCGCCGCCCAGCTCGCTGGCAACAGCAAAACGCCCGCCGCCGCCAAGAGCGCCGCCAAAGCCGCCGCCGAACCGGCCAAAGACACCCGTGAACCCAGCGCCAAAAAGAAACTCAGCTACAAAGAGCAGCGCGAACTCGACGGCCTGCCCGCGCTGATCCAGCAGCTCGAATCGCAGCAAAAAGCGATTGAGCAGGAGCTGTACGACGGCACGCTCTACGCCAGCAACGCCAAGCGCGCCGCAGAACTGACAGCGCGCAACACCAAGCTGGAAGAAGAGTTGATGGAAGCCTTGCAGCGCTGGGAAACCCTGTCAGCCTGAGCCGGAGTGCCGACCGGCAAGGCATGACGCGCGGCAGCACGGCGCTTTTTCCGGGCCGGGCGTCTATAACGCCGGGGGGCAAATTCGGCAACCCGCCCTGGAAGTGACACCCGTGGTCTGCTTGGGCTACAGTGGCCAGCATCATGCGATCCACCACTGCGTCCTACCCTGCCTTGCCGGCCCTTCCTCATCCGGGCGCCTGGCGCTGGCTTTACCTGGCGCTGGCATGGTTCTGGATGAGCGGCTGCGCGGCCTTGCCGACCACTGTGGCGCGCCCGGTGTCCACCGCCCTGGCCAGTCCGTCCGAAACCCGGCTGGGCCAGCTAGTCCAGGCCCGCGCGGCCACAGCTGGCACCCGCAACGATTCGGGTTTTGCCCTGGTGGGCAGCGCCGAGCTGGCCTTTACCAGCCGCATGACGCTGATCAAGGCGGCGCAGAAAACGCTGGACATCCAGTACTACGCCATTTTTGCCGACACGACCACCGAGCGCCTGGTCGACGCGCTGCGTGAGGCCGCCGGGCGCGGCGTGCGTATCCGCATCCTGCTCGACGACTTCAACACCTCGGGCAAAAACGCCCAGGTGCTGCAACTGGCCTTTGAAAAAAATATTGAGCTGCGCCTGTTCAATCCGCTTCCGGGCGGGCGCGGATCAATGACCTTGCGGATTCTGAGCAGCCTCAAGGACACGGCGCGGATGCAGCGGCGCATGCACAACAAGATGCTGGTGGCCGACAACGCGGTGGCCATTACCGGCGGGCGCAATCTGGGCGAGACCTATTTCGGCCAGAGCGAGGGCAGCAATTTTGTGGATATTGACGTGCTGTCGGCCGGGCGCATCGTGCGCGACCTGTCGCGCAGCTTTGACCAGTACTGGAACAATCCGCTGGCCTATCCGGTGCAGTCGCTGATGACGGCCAAAGAAATTGAAGCGCTCAAGCCGCCAGCCGCCAGCGCGCCCCCCGCCCGTCCAGCCTTGCCCGACTCCAGCGATTTAAGCCTGCTGGCCTGGACTTGGGCGCCGTCGGCCCTGCTGGTGGACAAGCCGTCCAAAATTGCCGCCGACGCCGACGATGTGCAAGAGGCGCAGGACACCGCCGTCGATGGCCTGCTACAGCTGATGGCGCAGGCCAAAACCGAACTGCTGATCGTCTCTCCGTACTTTGTGCCCGGCCAGCGGATGATGAAGCAGTTTGCCGACCTGCGCCGACGCGGCGTGCGCGTGCGCGTGCTGACCAACTCGCTGGCCTCCAACGACGCGCCCGCCGCCCATGTCGGCTATGCCCGCTACCGTCAGGCGCTGCTGGTCATGGGCATCGAGCTTTACGAAATGCGCGCCGAACACGCAGGCACGTCGGCAGAGGCGGCGCGCATGATCGAGCCAGCGCTGGCAAGAGGCGCCTACCGGGTCGAACTGGTCAATGAAGAGCTGGTCTGGCGCGCGCCACAGGGCTCGGCGCTGAAGGACTCGACGAGCGAGCCGGATACGAGCCTGGGCCTGCGGTTCATTCTCAGGCTGCTCGGGCCGCTGGCACCCGATGAGATGCTGTGAGCTGTTCGCACCCCTACTGATTGAGCTTGACCTGGTAGGTCACCGCCAGTTGCCCGCTGGCGGCGAGCGCACCATTAAAAGTCCACTGCACATTGCCTGGCGTCCCCACGGCAGGCTGCACGCTCACAGTGCAGGCCGTAATCACAGCGGGCAATGTCACCGGGCAAGCCGCCGAGAGATAGGTGGTGAAGGCCGGTGTCGCATCATTGATAAGCAGCGTGGACAACGCCGCGCTACCGTTATTGACGGCGGTCAGCGTGTACTGAAGGGTATCGCCCGGCTTGGCGCTGACCGTTATCCCGACTGGCCCGCCCTGGGTAATATTGCTCACCCGTTTGTTCAAAGTCAGCGCGCCGACATCCCCGACGGTGGTGACATCCACAACCGAAAGCGGTGAACTTGGCCACGCCGGGTTGGTGCTATAGCTGAATGTGGCGCTTAGCGTGGCAATGTTTTGCGCCCCTGAAGCAATTCCTGCCGGAACAAACTGCTTGACGACAAGGCATAGCGGCACGCCCGCCACCACCGAAATCGGGGCGGCAATATTCGGCTCCCCCGCATCCAGTGAGCCGCTGCAGTCACTGTCGCGGTAAAGCACTTGGTTCCAGGGCCAGCCGGTCGGCGTGGCCGCATTGCTCAGCGTAAAAGTAACCTGCCCAGCACTGCTGGCATTGAACGTATGGGCATAAAACACAGCCGTTCCAGGCTGTGCCGTCTGCGCCCCGTTAGGAGCCAGCCGGTTCGGCAGCGGCCCGCCCACATTGGTCAAGGTACACACGATGGCCGTATCGGCCGCATTCACCGTCAGACTGCTTCCAGCCAATGGCGTGGCGTTGCCGCTGCAAGTCACGCTGGCGGTGTAACCCGAGCTCGCGCCTACGCCAAAGGCTTCGCTGATACTGCCGCTTTCACCGGCATACACGGTAACGGAACTACCCGTCGTCGTGTTGCTGCCACTGCTGATGGACAGGCCCGAACTGGCGTTATTGATAAAGCCGGTACTGGTAACCGTCGCGGTATCGCCGCTGACGCCAAAATCCCAGGTTTTTCTCAGGGTCAGGGTGGCGCTTTTGCGGGTATTGGTGAAGGTACAGGCCATCACGTCATTGGCAGCGGGCGTGAAGGTAAAACTGGTGCCGGTGCCGGAAGTCACCG